>JAFIGH010000004.1 GCA_020831525.1 Opitutales bacterium | reverse complement strand
CCCGCAGAAGTCCGCCACGCGCCGCAGCTCCGCGACAAAGCGGTCCTTCGCCTCCTCGTCGCCGAGCAGGCGTTCCTTGTTCACGCACCTGCCGTAGCAGTGGTAGCACGCGGACTCGCCCTCCGGGGCAACCAGTCTTCGGGGATAGGGTCGTCGATACATCGTGCCTCTCACCATGCAGGTTCCAACTCCAAACGCAAGCAAAATGTCATCCATTCTAAATTTGAGATACATGTACGGCATTAATTCGTTGCTGCGAGGAGGGAGAGGGATGCTTGGTGCTGGATCAGGGGAGGGGGGTGCCGCGGCCGGCGATGTAGAGGCGGTACCACTCTTCCCGGTTGAGGCGGAGATGGGTGGCGCGGGCGCATGCTTTGATGCGGGCGGGATCGCGGGTGCCGACGATGGGGTGGATGCCTGCAGGGTGGCGGAGGAGCCATGCGATGACGATGGACTCCGGGGGAACACTGTGGGTTTCGGCAAGTTCCTGGACGAGGTCGGCTGTGGGCTTGATGCGTGGATCATCGGTGTCGGGTTTGCGTCCGGAGAGGTAGCCGTAGGCGAGGGGTGCCCATGCCTGTGTGACGATGCCGTGGAGGCGGTGGTATTCGAGGGAGCCGTCGGCGGGGTGTCCGGGGGCGGGTTCGCGCCCGGCGCTGACGATTCCGGCGTCAATGAGGGAGGTTTTGAGGAGGTTGATTTCGACTTGGTTGGCGACGACGGGGAAGGGAAGGGTGTCGCGGAGCAGGTCCATTTGCGCGGGCGTGTGGTTGGAGACACCGAAGGCGCGGACTTTACCCGAGGCATGAAGCTTGGCAAAGGCGACGGCGATTTCCTCCGGTTCCATGAGGGCGTCGGGCCGGTGGAGGAGGAGGATGTCGATGCGGTCGTTGCGGAGGCGGCGGAGCGAGCTTTCGACGGAACGGAGGATGTGGTTTTCGGAGAAATCGTAACGGTGCGGGTCACCGGGGCGCGGGTTGTCGGCGAAGCGGATGCCGCATTTCGTCTGGATGAGTATGCTGTCCCGCGGAACAGCCATTTCCTCGATGAGTTCGCCGAAGACTTCCTCGCTTTCGCCGCCGCCGTAGATGTCGGCGTGATCGAAGAAGTTGATTCCTGCAGCGAGTGCGGTTTCGAGGGCCTTGCGGCCTTTGCGGAGACTATCGGTTTTGTCGGTCTCGCCGAGATTGCGGTTGCCGCCGAAGTGCATGCAGCCGAGGGCCACGCGTGAGGCGGGGCGGTCGGCGAAGGGGTAATCGAAGGTGGCCATGGACATGGGCGTAGGTCTAGCGCGCGAACCGCCTGCGGCAACCCTGGAGTTCGCGGGGACGACGGGGCCGGGAGCGGTGACGGTGTTTTTTGCCCACGCTTCACTTTACCCGCCGAAGCATTGCGCGAAGTGCGGCGGTGAAGACGACAAGGCATCCGCCGCCGATGTATGCGAGTCCGACGAGGATTGCAGGGGAGCCGGGGTCCTGGCCGAGCAGGCGGAAGACGGTGGCGAGGGCGGTGCCGGTGCCGATTTGGATCCAGCCAAGAGCGCGTCCGGAGAGGAAGCGTGGATTGGCTTTCCATGCTTGGATAAGGTTGACGGTGGTCATTGCCGCGCAGACGAGACCGAGGAGGGCGAGGATAAGAGCGAGCAGATTTTCCGGCGCAAGGCTGCGCACGAGGGCGAAGGCGACGAGCGCGGCGAGGAGGAGCGCGGCGAGGCGGAATTCGCCCATGGCCTATCCCGCCGTGGATTGTCCGGACAGTTTCTCGGCGGCGCCGGTCTGGGTTGCCGCTTCATGCCGGACATTGAAGAAGCGCAGGCGCGGGAGCCAGCCGCCGGCGATGCAAGCGAGCTGGGAGATGACGAAGGCGAGGAGCCAGAAGAAGGCGGCATCCATGAAGCCATAGGCGTGGAGGCCGACGCCAAGCATATTGGTGCCAAACCACGACCATGCGGTGATGATGTTGCCGAAGATGGCGAGCTGCATAATGCCGGTGGGCGCGGCGAGCTTCGCCCAGCGGGCGTGGAGGATGAGGGCGTTCCAGAGGACGATCATGAGGGCGCCGTTTTCCTTGGGATCCCAGCCCCAGAAGCGTCCCCATGACTGGTCGGCCCAGATTCCGCCGAGGACGGTGCCGACAAAGCTGAAGAGAAGGGCGAAGCAGACGACGCCGTAGACCATGCCTTCGAGGAGGCGGGCGGAGGGGGCGGGGAGTCCGCCGAAGATCCGGTCGCGAAGGAGGTAGACAATGGCGAGGCTGCCGGCGAGGAAGTTGGCGGAATAGCCGATCGTCACGGTGGGCACGTGGGTGGCAAGCCAGAAGTTGGAGTCGAGGACGGCGCGCATGACCTCAACGGTGTCGCCGGTGAAGCTGAGGTGGTAGGCGATGATGAGCGTGCAGAAGCCCACGGGGGCGGCGGCGGCGGCGGCGAGTCCATTGCGGAAGCGTTTTTCGAGGAAGAGGCAGAGCAGGACGGTGCCCCAGCCGACAAAAATCGCGGAGGTGTAGAGGTTGGTGACGGGCGGACGCCCCATCAGGTAGGCGTGTGCGAACATGCCGAAGGTATGCACGGCGAAGGCGGCGGCCATGAGCCGGAAAGCGGTGTTGGCAAAGACGCGCGGCCACACGGTCCAGCTTGCAGCGGCGGCGAGAAAAACGAGGAGGTAGACGACGGCGGCGTAGGTGAAGGGAGAGAGTTGATTGAAGAAGCGCTCGAAGGCGATTTTGCCGGCGGGGGCGTGGCCGCGGGCGGCGAGGAGGTTGGCGGCGTCTTTTATGCGCGAGTTGAACTCGGCGGCGTCGCCCGCGCGGTAGGCGGCGGCCATCTCGGCGTAGGTGACGGCGAGGGGATCGAGTTCGCCGGTTTGCGTGGCTTCGAGGAGGACGGAACCGAGGTTCGACCATTCCGCGAGCGGTTCGTCTCCGCCTTCGAGCGGAGGAATGGTGGAAAGCGCGGTGGAGCGGGCGGCGCGTGTGAAGTGGCCTGCGAAGAGAGAGAGAGCGTTTTCGACAGTGCGTGCCTCCTCGGAGTCCGGATCGAGGTTCGTGCGGTCGTTGAGGGCGCGACGAAGCATGCGCAGGCCGGTGTCGGCGCGCCCGAGAACGGGAGGACCGGTGTAGGCGTGGGAGAGGCTGTCGTAGAGACCGACGGCGTCGCGCAGCTTGGCGAGGGCGGCTTCGTAGGAGGAGCGCAGTTGGCTCTCCTCCGGAATGGACTCCCATTGCGCGCGCAGGGTGTCGAAATGCGGGAGGATTTCGGCGAGCGAGACATACATGCGCTCGTCGGCAGGGATGCCGAGAATGCCCGCGACCTCGGGGTGTTCCACACGGAAGACCGGCCGCTCGACGGCGCGGGCGGGGTCGAGCGAGAATTCGGTGAACCACTCCGCTGCGCCGAGGCGTTCGTCGCCGTCGCGCACGGTGGTGCGGTTGGCGATGACGAGGAGGGTGGTGCGTGCGACGGTGTCCGCCGGCTTGATGCGGCCGCCTTCCTGCACGGGCAGGGCGACGAACGCGGCAATGTCGAAGTCGGTGTCGTGCCGTTCGGGCATGGCGTGCCGCAGGAAGAGCAGCCCGGCGAAGAGGAAGATGACGCCAACGACAATACGCTGGAGGAGGGTGGTGCGTTCCGGGTTCATTTCGCGGGTCCGGCGGCGGGTTGGCGGTCAGCGGGTCTGGCGGCCGTGGCAGTGAGGCTCTCCGCGGCCACCGGCACCGGTACGGCCGCCGGTGTGAGATAGAACCGGGAGATGAAACTGAGCCCGAACTGCAGGAGAAGGCCTAGCGTGATAATGAGGGTGGACCAGTAGGGGATCCAGCGGGCGGGGTTGCCGACCACCTGAAACATCGACATCGTGTCACCTTCGGCGAAACTGGCTTGGTAGAAGGTGAGGTCGTCGTAACGCAGCGGGTGGTTCATGTAGATGAGGGCGCGGCGGGCGTCATCGGAGCCGGGATCGCCGAGGGTCACTTCGCTGGAGAAGTTGAACGGGATGTCGGTGCCGGGGTAGCGGTCGTGGCGGAACTCGCGCAGTTTGACAGACTCGGGCAGGTAGCGGCGCTCGAAGCGCAGGGCGACCTCGAACTCCCGCCCGTCGACTTCGAAGGTCTGGCGCGGGAAGAACTCCCGCATGGGGTCGCGCTGACGGAAGACATTGGAGACGATCCAGCGCCCGCGCGGGCCGTCCGGGGTGACGACGTCGACGAGAGCGGTCGTGACGTTGCGTTCGCCCTCGCGGAATGTCGGGGCGATCTGGATGAAGGTGAGATTGCGGTCGGCCCCGATGCCGCGGGTTACGTTGAGATCGGGTGTGTTGGGCGGGCCTTGGTCGAGGGGGAAGATGGCGGCGTTCTGGGCGAAGCCAACGACGCGCAGGCGGAAGGGCAGGCCGGGGTGGCGCAACTCCGTCTGCCCGCGCGAAAAGGCCTCGACAGGCCAACTGTAGACGCGGTCGCGCTCCGGGTTCGAGCGGTCGATGACGACGAGTTCATCGGTGTGGAAAGACTCGACGTAGTTGTTCGATTCGCCCTCCGCGAGCCACATAAAGTACTCCTTCTGGCGAAGTTGGGTCCAGAGCTGGCCGACGAGGAGGAGAACGAGACCGGCGTGGATGAGGATGATGCCGGACTTGCGCCAGCCGGAGCGGTAGTAGCGGAAATGGGCAAAGACGAGGTTGATAACGAGCAAAGGGCCGACGAGGTAGCCGCCGGGCAGGGGCAGTTCGATCCAGCCGAGGCGTTCGTGGCCGGGCCACTGCACGGGATAAGACCAGACGACGAAGAGGCTTTCGAAGTAACGCTGCTGGGTGTGGAAAATTCCGTAGTGCACTTGGTCGAGCGTACCGAAAAATACGAGCACTGTGCTGACAGCGAGAAGGAGCACGGTGAGCCGGATGCTGCTGAAAAATTTTTGGATCTGCTTCACGATCAAATTATGGGCGGGTTGAGGTGCGCTACTCAGCTTTTTGACGCGGAGGCGACACTGCGCAGAAAGACGGGCAGGCACCCGGCGGCGAAAAGGACGAGGGTCGTGCTCATGAGCCCGGGCAGGTTGTCGACGACCGGAAGCAGTCGCGAACCCGCGGCGATGCCGGCGAGGTTGCCGACGACGACGAGGAATCCCGAAACGGCGAGAATTAAGAAAAACAAACTGACAAAACCGACGCCAAGGGCGGGCGGCTTTTCACGTGCGGCGGGGTTAGTCATCGGGAAAACGGATGGTGCGGAGGAAAACAAGGAAGGCCTCCCGCTCGCGCGCGATGAGTTCGTTCGGCCCTGTGAGGCGGAAGAACCATGAGTCGCCGCCTTGTTTGAAAATGGCCGTGACCGTCCCCTGGCTCGGACCGTCGAACTCGACAATTGTGGCCTCGCGGCCGTGGATGGTTTCCGTGCGGGTGTAGTCGGCGAGGCCGTCTTCGCCGACCGGGGCGAGGTTGAGCTGGCCGCGCCAGCGGTTGACGTTGGCGAGAAGCCCGCCGACGTCGCCGGGAAAGGAGGTGATGGAAATGTCGCCCGTCCCTCCCGGGCCGGAAACACTGTAGCTGCCGCGGCGCATGGCGGACGCCGCGCCCGCTTCCCAGTGGTCGGCTGCCTCCCATGCGGGCCCTTCGCTCGCCATGTTCACGGTGCCTTCGGGGAGCGCCTGCCCGATCATGCCCTCGGAGACCGGGCGCTCCGCGCCGGCCGGAGCCTCTGTGGTGCCGGGGATCTCGCCCGCCATGGGTGTCTCTCCCACGGCCCCGCCCGCCATCGGTGTCTCTCCTACGGCCCCGCCCGCCATGGGCGCGCCCACCGGTTGGCGCGGGGCGGGTTCCTCTTCCTTGGGCACATCGTACACCACGGGCTCGGACGACCCGCCGCAACCGGCGAAAAATCCGAGGCCCGCGAGTACCGCCGCAGCGGTGAGCAATCGCGTCTTCATGAGTGCATAAGAGGTTTGTAGAGTCCCCGGGGTTCAAGGGAAAAACCGGGGAAGTGATTCTGGTGATGGGATCGATAAGCTAGGCTAATGTCTTTGGTGCCTTCGGTCCGGGTGTCAGAGTCCGTCGGGCAGGGTGATTTTATTGTCGGTGCGCAGGAGATAGACCGGCTCCTTGGTCTTGATCCAGACCTGATGCTCCTTGGTGATGCGCGGGGGGAGGGCCTCGCAGGCGTCGCCGATGCTTGAGACCGGCATTTTGCGGCCTTTCGACGAGGTGTTGAATTCGAGGGCGGCTTCGATAAGGCGGGCTTCCGCGCTGTTCGGATCCTCCTCCTCGGGGATCTGGAGCACCCATCCGGTTTTGATCTTGCCCTCGAGGTCCTTCTCGGGATCGGAGACAAGCACGACGAACTGCTTCTTCACGCGATCTTTTTTTTCCTTCTCCGCCTCCTCCTGTTCGAGTTGGCGGCGCAGGTCCTCCATGATGTTGGCGACGGTACGCTGCTCCTCGATGTTTTGGTCGAGGACGAATTTCACAACTTCCAGATCAATCTTTTTTGCCGGCATGGCGCACCACCCAAACGAATCCCGCCGCGGCAACAACACCAAACCGCGGCACTCCGCCACGAACAGCCTTTGTTCCACCGTCAATTGATTTAATTCCGGGAAATGAATACGCAAATAATTTGATTGTGGGATGTAATATTGGTCAACAAATTTAATTGAGAATTAAATAATCCCAGGAGGGGGTGCGGGCCGCAGGTTTGCCGGCCGGGCGCCGACCCGGCTTGGATCGGAGGGCGAAGGGGCATGTCTGTTCCTGGCACCACATCCTCCGGCATCGAACAGGGCCGGTGAAGCCGCGACAAATTCCGTGAGTGCGGCCCACCGGCGCATTTTTCCGCCTCGGGCGTTTTTTTCCGATTCGCCGCTTGCCAAGGGAAAGTGTATCTCGCAAGCGTTGATCCTTATGGCTCTGAATCCCCGTAGAATCAGCGACCCCAACCTGCCCGCTCCCCAGGGGCTGTATGATCCCTCGACCGAGCGGGAAAACTGCGGTGTCGGGTTTTTGTGCCACCTCAAGGGGCACAAGTCGCACTCGATCATCGAGAGCGCCCTTGAGATGTGCCGCAACATGGACCACCGGGGCGGCTGCGGCTGCGACCCCAACACCGGCGACGGGGCGGGCGTGTTTATCCAGTTTCCGCACAAATTCTTCAAGACGGTCGGTCCGGAGGCCGGTATCGAGGTACCGGACGAGGGCGAATACGCGGTCGGAACGGTATTCCTTCCGCGCGACGCGGACGACCGCGCCAACTGTGAGCGGATCTACGCGGAGATCGTGGACGAGGAGGGGCAGGTGCTCCTCGGCTGGCGCGACGTGCCGGTGCGCAACGACACTCTCGGCAAGGCTTCGGCGGCGCGCGAGCCGGTCCTGCGCCAGATATTCATCGGCCGGGGCGAGGGTGTGGAGGACGCGGAGACCTTTGAGCGCAAGCTCTACATCATCCGGCGTCGGGCCTCCATGGACATCCGCTACCGGCACGAGGACGGCGGCGAGCACTTCTACACAGCAACGCTCTCGGCGCGCACCATGGTCTACAAGGGCATGCTCACAACCGAGCAGCTCAGCTACTATTTCCCCGACCTGCACCATCCCGACATGGAATCGGCCATGGCGCTGGTGCACAGCCGCTTCTCGACCAATACATTTCCCTCGTGGCCGCGCGGACAGCCCTACCGCTACATGTGCCACAACGGCGAGATCAACACCCTGCGCGGCAACGAGAACTGGATGTTCGCCCGCCAGCAGCTGCTCGACAGCGGCGTCCTCGGGAAGGACCTCGAGCGCATTCTCCCGATTATCCGCGCCGACGGGTCGGATTCGGCCAAGTTCGACAACTGCCTCGAGTTTCTCGTCCTCTCCGGCCGTCCGCTCCACCAGGCGGTCATGATGATGATCCCGGAGCCGTGGGAACGCCACGAGCACATGCCGGAGGAAAAACGCGCTTTCTACGAATACCATGCCTGCATGATGGAGCCGTGGGACGGCCCCGCTTCCATCGCGTTTTCCGACGGTGTCTCCATCGGCGCCGTCCTCGACCGCAACGGCCTGCGTCCCTCCCGCTACTACGTGACGGAGGACGACCTCGTCATCATGGCCTCCGAAGTGGGGGTGGTGAAGGTCGATCCCGCCAAGGTTGTAAAGAAGGGCCGCCTCGAGCCGGGGCGCATGTTTCTCGTCGACACCAAGGAGGGGCGGATCGTCCCCGACGAGGAGATCAAGGACGCCGTCGCCCGCGACAAACCCTATGGCGATTGGCTCAAGCAGAGCCGCGTGTATTTCGACGACCTGCCGCGCGCAGAGCCCAAGGCGCCGCTGGAGGGCCGGCGGCTTGTGCAGTTCCAGCGCACCTTCGGCTACACCTTCGAGGACCTGCGCTTCATCCTCGGCCCCACCGCCGAATCGGGCAATCAGCCGCTCGGTTCGATGGGCAACGACGCGCCGGTCGCCGTTCTCTCCGAGCGGCCGCAACTGCTTTACAATTACTTCAAGCAGCTCTTTGCGCAGGTCACCAATCCCGCCATCGACCCGATTCGCGAAGAGCTGGTGACGGCGTCGGTCACGTTTATCGGGAGCGAGAGCGACCTCCTGCATCCCGGCCCCGACAACTGCCGCATGATCCGGCTCGAATCGCCCATCATCGGCAACGAAGAACTGGAGCGCCTGCGCCGGGTAAAGTTTCCGGGCTTCCGCGCCACCACGCTGCCCATCCATTACCGGCCCGAGTTGCACGAGCCCGGCCTCGCCGAGGGCGTCCTCCCCGGCCAGGCCCGTGTGGGCGACCAGATCGAGGAACTTGAACTCGATGCAGTGACGGGCAAAGGCCTCGAACTCGCCCTCGAAGACCTCCGCGCGGCCGCCGACGCCGCCATCCGCGAGGGTGCCAATCTCCTTATTCTCTCCGACCGCAGTGTGAACCAGCGCAAGTCGCCCGTTCCCGCGCTGCTCGCGGTGGCGGCCCTGCATCACCACCTCATCCGCAAAGGCACGCGCACCAAGGTATCCATCATCCTCGAGTCCGCCGAGCCCCGCGAAGTGCATCACTTTGCCGTCCTCCTCGGATACGGTGTCGATGTCGTCAACCCGTACCTCGCCCTCGACACCATCCGTGCAATGGTCGACCGCGGCGAGGTCGACATGGACTACGAAAAAGCGGAGAGGAACTACCTCAAGGGCTCGATCAAAGGTGTCATCAAGACAATGTCCAAGATGGGCATTTCGACCGTTGCGAGCTACCGCGGGGCGCAGATCTTCGAGGCCGTCGGTCTCAAGTCCGACGTCATCGATGAGTATTTCACATGGACGGCGTCCCGCGTCGAGGGCATCGGCCTCGACGTCATCTCGCGCGAAGTGAAGATGCGCCACGACGCCGCCTTCAAAGACCGCGAAGTCGAAAATGACGAGCTGGACCCGGGCGGTGCCTACCAGTGGCGAAAGGGCGGCGAGCGCCACCTCTTCAGCCCGGTGGCCATCCACTTGCTGCAAAAAGCGGCCCGCCTCGGCGACCAGAGCGTCTTCAGCGAGTATTCAAGGCTTATCGACGACCAGAGCCGGGATCTCTTCACCCTCCGCGGCCTTATGGAGTTCAAAGAGAACCCGGCCCGCGCCATCCCGATCGACGAGGTGGAGCCAGCGACCGAGATCGTGAAGCGCTTCAAGACCGGCGCGATGTCTTACGGTTCGATCTCCAAGGAGGCGCACGAGGCCCTCGCCATCGCCATGAACCGCCTCGGCGGCAAGTCCAATACGGGCGAGGGCGGCGAGGACTACGAGCGCTTCACGCCCATGGAAAACGGTGACTCCAAGCGCAGCGCCATCAAGCAGGTGGCGAGCGGGCGCTTCGGCGTCACGAGCTACTACCTCGTCAATTCCGACGAACTCCAGATCAAGGTTTGCCAAGGCGCAAAGCCGGGCGAGGGCGGCGAGTTGCCCGGCCACAAGGTCTTCCCGGAAATCGCGCGCGTGCGCGGCACCACACCGGGTGTCGGCCTCATTTCGCCACCGCCGCACCACGACATCTATTCAATTGAGGACCTCGCGGAGCTTATCCACGACCTCAAGAACGCCAACCACCATGCCCGCGTGAACGTGAAGCTCGTCTCCGCCATCGGTGTGGGGACGATCGCGGCGGGCGTGACCAAGGCGAAGTCCGACGTTGTCCTGATTTCCGGGTACGACGGCGGCACGGGCGCGAGTCCGCGTTCCTCCATCCAGCACGCGGGCTGCCCGTGGGAGCTGGGACTTGCCGAGACCAACCAGACCCTCCTCCTCAACGACCTGCGCAGCCGCGTCGTCGTCGAGACCGACGGGCAGCTCAAGACCGGGCGCGACGTCGCCATCGCGTGCCTCCTCGGCGCGGAGGAGTTCGGCTTCGCGACCGCGCCGCTCGTCTCCCTTGGCTGCCTCATGATGCGGGTGTGCCACAAAAACACCTGCCCGGTGGGAGTCGCCACGCAGAACGAGCAGTTGCGCAAGAACTTCCGCGGCGCCGCCGACCATGTCGTCAATTTCATGATGTTCGTGGCCGAGGAACTGCGCGAGATCATGGCGCGCCTCGGCTATCGCACGATCAACGAAATGGTCGGCCACACCGACCGACTCGAAATGCGCAAGGCCGTCGAGCATTACAAGGCGCGCGGCCTCGATTACTCGAAAATCCTTTACCGGCCCAAGGTCGGCCCCGCCGTGGGCACCTACTGCAGCATGAAGCAGGACCACGGCATCGAGCAGTCGCTCGACATGACGGAGATCCTGCCCGCCTGCCGCCCCGCCATCGAGCGCGGTGAAAAGGTGCGGCTCGACCTGCCCATTGTGAACGTAAACCGCGTCGTCGGCACGATCACCGGTTCGGAAATCAGCCGGAAATACGGACCCGACGGTCTGCCCGACGGCACCATCCACCTCAGATTCACCGGCTGCGCGGGCCAGAGCCTCGGCGCCTTCTGCCCCAAGGGCATGACCCTCGAAGTGGAGGGCGACACCAACGACTACTGCGGCAAGGGTCTCTCCGGCGCGCGCATCGTCGTCTATCCGCCGCGCAACGCCCACCGCGAACTCGTCGCCGACGAGAGCATCATCGTGGGCAACACCTGCTTCTACGGCGCGACTGGTGGCGAGGCCTACATCGCGGGCGTCGCCGGCGAGCGCTTCTGTGTGCGCAACAGCGGTGTCCATGCCGTCATCGAGGGCGTGGGCGACCACGGCTGTGAATACATGACGGGAGGCTCCGTCGTCGTCCTCGGGCGCACCGGGCGCAACTTCGCCGCCGGCATGAGCGGCGGTGTGGCCTACATCTACGACGAGCGCGGCGACTTCGGCACACGGCTCAACACGCAGATGGTCAACCTCTACCAACTCGTCGAATGCGAGGACGGTGAGATCGAAGCCGTGCGCGAGCGCATCGAAAAGCACGTCAAGTGGACCGGCAGCGTCAAGGGTCGCCTCGTCCTCGCCGACTGGGAGAACACCCGAGCGCGTTTCCTCAAAGTCCTCCCCGCCGACTACGAACGCGTCCTCAAAGCGCAGAAGAAAGCTGTTGAAGACGGCCTTTCGGGCGACGACGCCGTCCGCGCCGCCTTCGAGGAAAACGCCAAGGTGGGGCACTGAGGTGAGGGCACCCTGGAACACTAAACCCGCTTCGCCGCGGATTCCCTGATCATTCCAAACCAGTTAAGACACCATGGGCAAACCCACAGGATTTCTCGAAGTTGAACGCAAGACGATCGCCGACCGCGATCCGATTCAGCGCCTGAAGGACTGGCGCGAGATCCACGACCACCACGACGACGCCGCCCTGCGCGCGCAGGGTTCGCGGTGCATGGACTGCGGCACCCCGTATTGCCACACGGGCATCATGCTCTCGGGCATGGCGAGCGGTTGTCCAATCAACAACCTCATACCCGAGTTCAACGACCTCGTCTACCGCGGCCGCTGGATGGACGCGCTGCACCGCCTCTGGAAGACGAACAACTTCCCTGAGTTCACCGGCCGCGTATGCCCCGCGCCCTGCGAGGGCTCGTGCGTTCTCGGTGTCATCGAGCCGCCGGTCACAATCAAGAACATCGAGTGCTCCATCATCGACCACGCGTGGGAAAACGGGTGGGTCGTCCCGCAGCCGCCGGAGAAGCGCACGGGCAAACGGGTCGCCGTCGTGGGCTCGGGTCCGGCCGGACTCTCCGCCGCCGACCAGCTCAACAAGGCGGGCCACCGCGTCACCGTCTTCGAGCGCGAGGACCGTCCCGGCGGGCTCCTCATGTACGGCATCCCCAACATGAAACTCGACAAAGAGGAAGTCGTCGCCCGCCGCATCGGCGTCATGGAAGCCGAGGGCGTGGAGTTTCGCTGCGGTGTCTTCATTGGCAAAGACGAGGAATGGACGGTGGAGCGCCTGCGTGAGGAGTATGACGCCGTCGCCCTCTGCTGCGGTGCCACCAAGCCGAACGACTTTTTCGTCCGCACGCCGGGGCGCGACGCCGCCGGTATCCATTTTGCGATGGAGTTCCTCACCGCCAATACGCGCGCGCTCCTCGACAACACCGCCGCCGACGGCGAAGGCGTGCCACCGGGCATGGGCATCACGGCGAAGGACAAGGATGTTATCGTCATCGGCGGGGGCGACACCGGTACCGACTGTGTAGGTACGTCCCTGCGCCACGGCTGCCGGTCCGTCACCCAGCTCGAAATCATGCCCAAGCCGCCCCTCGAGCGTGCGTCGAACAATCCTTGGCCGGAGTGGCCCAAGGTCTACAAACTCGACTACGGGCAGACTGAGGCGAAGGAGAAATTCGGCGCCGATCCGCGCCAGTACCTCGTCAACACCAAGGAGTTCATGAAGGACGCCGACGGGCGCCTCACCGGCCTGAAGATCGTCAACATCAAGTGGGAGCGCAACGACAAGGGCCGTATGACGCCTGTCGAAGAGCCCGGCTCCGAACGCGTCCTTCCTTGCCAACTCATCCTCCTCGCCCTCGGCTTCAGCGGCCCCGAGCAGGAAATCGTGCAAAAGTTCGGCCTCGAAACCGACGCGCGCACCAACGTCAAAGCCGAACACGAGGACTACCGCACCGGCGTCGACGGCATCTTCGCCGCCGGCGACATGCGCCGCGGCCAGAGCCTCGTCGTCTGGGCCATCAACGAAGGCCGCGGCTGCGCCCGCGAAATAGACCGCTACCTCATGGGCGTGACGAATCTGCCGTGACCGGGGACGCTTCCCTTTCGAAAACAAAGCACGTCGACGGGTGACGGATCATTCCGTCTCCCTCAGCCGAATCCGCCGCCGTGGAACGTACCGCCGGAGGATTCACTCGGTTGGGGGACGATGGCTCCAAAACCGCCTGCGGCACCGCGCCGGAGACGCAGGAGCACCAGGGCGCGCCGGAAGAAGGAACGGAATCGCGAGGGCTTGTGAATACCAACGCGCTTTGCGCCGCCGCCGTCCGTGCGGAGGAGTTCGAGCGTGATGCCGCCGTCCTGCCATCGCCGGAGGACGTGCGCGAGGTCGTCGGGAATGGAATGGTTCTGCGGCTGCTGAGGACACGTGCCGTGGTGGCGCCGTGCTTCCGAAGAAACCGGTGGGAGGGCAGATCCTGCGGAAACACAAGCCAGCGGTTGTCGAAGCGGCCCGGACTCAGTTCGCCCTCGATGGGGTAGCGGTTGGCGTCGACCATGAACATGGGGAGAGCGTTTGCGGAAAGACGGTTCCGGACAAGTACCTCGCCGCGGGGGTGCAAGCCCCGGAGGAGCGGACGTGTGTCAACAATCTCGTTCGGTCCAGACGCACCATTATACACAGGCACCGGAACCAGCCCAGATGACAGGCCCACCATCGCAGCGTAGATTCCCTCGATGCCGGGCAGGTCAAGAATCCACGCGCATTCGGGCTCGATGCGGGGACCTTGCTACGGGGGGATCTCCATTTGGGGCAGCGATACCGACGCCAACTCGGCGGAGAGAATCGGTTTGGTCCACGGCGACCAATTTCTCAACAACGTAATATGTTGTTGACGAAATCCGTGGCGGGCGGTGCTCGGTGCCCGGCGGTGGGTGGGGGTGGTGCGTATGCGCGGCGTGACCGGGTGGTGTCTATCCGGGGGGCACTGGGTCGGTTTTGTGTCGGCGGAAATGCCGAAGCCGCGAATTGCCAGCGACTAGCCGAACCGCGGCGTGGAAAATTTATTCACACGGGCGCGTACGTTCTTGACTGGGTGGGGCAAAATGGGTCAATGTGGGGGGAAATGGAACGCACACAATAGAATTGCCCACGATGGAAGGGTCGCTGGCACAGGGAGTCTACGTAGGCCACTTCACGCACCGACTGGATGCGCGGAAGCGGGTGACCGTACCTTCGAGTTGGCGTGTGACGGGCGACGAGGGTAACTTCTATTTTGCGTGGGAAAACCCGGCTGGGTGTATCGCTGTGATGCCCCCGCGGATGCTGCAGGACCTCATGCGCAAGGCCGAGACAGTGGCGCAGTACGACCTGAAGAAGCGGGCGATGCTGCGGCGGTTTTTCGGCAAGGGCTACCAGTTCGGGGTGGATAAGCAGGGGCGCATTCTCCTCTCGGACAATCTTTTGCGCCACGCGACGATCAGCCGTGAGGCAGTCTTGGTGGGTCTCGGGGCAACCTTCGAAATCTGGAATCCGGAGACGTATGCGGCGGAGGACGCTGATGACGATATCACCGCGACGATGGAGGAGCTGCAATTTTTCTAAGGGCAAATGGAGGCTGCGACATGGACAACACTGCGAAAATGGGGTCGGAAGCGGAGAGCGCCGCCGACGCGGTCCGCGTATGCCGGATGTATGCCGGTTGCACGGGTGCGGGGCTGCGGATTTTCGCGCGCCAGCGGGTCGACGCACGCGCTTGCATCCCGTTTCCGTGGCCGGTGGCCCGGAGTGGGAGTCGTAGCGAAAGGAGAGGCTTCTAGCGTGGCCGAGACGGGCCACATACCGGTGCTCCTGCCGGAGGTCATGGAAGCGCTCGGGGCCGGGCGCGGTGGCCTGCGCGTGCTCGACGCGACCTTCGGGGGTGGCGGACACACGCGTGCTGTGCTGGAGCGCGGCAACTCGGTGGTCGCGCTCGACTGCGATCCGGAGGCGGCGGCGCGCGCGGAGTCTGTGGCAGCTGCGTTCCCGGAGCGGTTTTCGTTTCGCGGTGTCAATTTTGAGGCGCTCGACGAAGTGTCGGAAGGGCCGTTCGACGCGGTGTTGTTTGATCTCGGCTTGTCGTCGTATCACTACGATACGGCGGAGCGCGGATTTTCCTTTCGGCACGAGGGGCCCCTTGACATGCGGCTCGACCCGCGCGCGGGCATGACGGCGGCGGAGTTTTTGGAGAAGGCGGACCGCCGCGAACTCATCCGCGCGGTACGGCAATATGGCGAGGAGCCGTCGTGGCGCCGGGTTGTGGACGCTGTTGTGGCGGCGCGCGGCACGGAAGCGCTGCGCACCACGCGAGCCTTTGCCGATTTGGTGGCGGAGGCGCTGCCCCGCCGACCGGGACCGCCCCCGCGCATCCACCCGGCGACGCGCGTCTTTCAGGGCATCCGCATCGCGGTAAACCGCGAACTGGAGGTGATCGAGACGGCGCTGCCGAAGGCATTCGCTGCGCTTGGTCCCGGCGGGCGGATGGTCGTGATCAGTTTCCACTCTCTCGAAGACCGTATCGTGAAGCGATTTTTCCGGCGCGTGGCGGGGATGCCGGAGCATTCCCGCGACTCTGCTCCGCAGCAGTCGCGCACGGTCTCCGCGCGGCTCTTGAACCGGCGTCCGGTGACTCCTCCGGACAGTGAAACAGCAACCAACCCGAGGGCGCGCTCCGCCAAGCTGCGCGCCCTTGAAAAACGAACCGACTGAAACGATGAAAACATCCGCTTACCACACCACAAACGAGGTTTATCCCGTCGCCGCTCTGATCTGCGCGATTCTTGTGGCCGCCGTGCTGGGAGGCGCGGGTGTGCTCGCCCTAAGGCACCAGATTTCGACCACGGCGCGGCACACGCAGGAAATGCAGCGCTCGATCAGCGAGATCGAGCGGCGGCTCAACTACCTCGATACTAAGATCGCCGAGGTGAACCAGCCCGCCTACCTGCGGCACCGGGCCGCGGAGCTGGGCATGGTGATGGAGCCGCCGGCGCGCAACCAAGTCGTGCGTCTGCGCGAGCGCCGCGTGGACGACGGTGCCGTCGCCGCGCGCGAGGACCGCGCCGGGCGGCGTGAACGTTCAGAACCCTTTATGCAGACCTTTGACCTCGCGGTCATGGAGCCCCTGCGGCGGCTTGACTGATGTCGGGCACCTTCGTCCAGTTTTGGCGGTTCGGGCTTGTGTGCCTTTGTGTGCTCACGGCGTTCGGGTGGGTCTTCCACCGGCTCTATGAGCTGCACGTGGTCCTCGCTCCGGAATACGCCGCGCAGGCGGAGAGCCACCGGCGCACGCTCGTGCGGTTGGAGCCGCGCCGTGGCGATATCCGCGACAGCCGCGGCGAACTGCTCGCGGGCACGCGCCCGGTCGTCGACCTCGGTATCGATCCGCACATTTTTCCCGACGAGGCGCTCCCGCGGCTCGGCGAGTTGGCGCGCCTCCTCGGGATGGACGCGGACGAGCTGGCACGCCTCGCCACGACGCGCACCCGCGGGGTGGAGGGCACCCCCGCGGCGCGGCCCGTGCGCTGGGTGAAGCTGGCTGAAGTGGATGACGCCACCTACGAGGCGGCCATGGCGATGCGCATTCGCGGGGTCTACGGCAACCGCCGCTTTCTGCGCCACTATCCGGCGGGTTCTCTCGCCGCGCACATAACGGGCTTTCTCAACCGGGAAGAAACGGCGGTGCTCGGCGTGGAAAGCCATTTCGATTTTTACCTGCGCGGACAACCGGGCTGGAAGGTTTCCGAAAACGATGGCCGCCGTCGCGAGATCGCCGCCTTCCGCAACCGAGAGGCGCCCCCGGGCAACGGCTATTCGGTCGTCCTCACGATCGACTCTGTCATCCAGAGCTTCGTCGAGGAAGAGATCGCGAACCTTGTCGGGGAGTATAGCCCGGAAGGCGTTTCGATCATTGTGAGCGACCCGCGCGACGGCTCCATCCTCGCGATGGCCAACCACCCGACCTTTGACCCTAACCAGTTCTGGGATTTTCCTATCGAGAACCAGCGTAACCGCGCCGTGACTGATGTCTATGAGCCGGGTTCGGTGTTCAAGATCGTGCCGGTGGCGGCGGCCCTCGAGGAGCGCCTCGTCAACCGCGGCACGGTGATCGACTGTTCGCTGCCAGTGGTGGAGTACGCGGGTCGGGCGGTGCGGCTGCCCTCCGATGTGCGTCCGCTCGGGGAATTGCCGCTGAGCGCCGTCGTCTCCCGTTCCAGCAACCGCGGGTCGGCCATTATCGGCATGATGCTCGGGTCGCAGCGGCTGCACGCGTGGTGCGAGCGGTTTGGTTTCGGCGCGCCGACGGGCTGGGTGCTCGGCGGCGAGGTCTCCGGCCGGCTCCACCCCGTTCGCGCTTGGGACGGGTTGACGATCAGCCGCCTTCCCGCGGGCTATGCGGTGAGCGTGACGCCGCTTCAGATGCACAAAGGCATGTCGGTCATCGCTGGCGGCGGATACCTGCGGGCTCCGTTTGTTGTGAAAGAGGTGGTGGACCGCGGCGGCGAAAAGGTGATGGTCTACCGGCCCAGCGAGGGTCGGCGCGTCCTTTCCGCGGAAACCGCCGCGGAGATGGCGGACCTCCTTGCCGGGGTCGTCGGTCCGGAAGGAACGGCGCGCCGGGCGCAGGTTGCCGGCTTCGAGGTGGCGGGCAAGACCGGCACCTCGCGTAAGATTCTCAACGGGCGCTATTCCGAGCGGCATCACATTGCCTCGTTTTCCGGCTTTTTCCCGGCGGGTGAACCGCGGGTGGTGGTCACGGTCGTCGTCGACGACGCGAAGACACCCGGCACAAGTTACGGCGGTGTTGTCGCCGCTCCGGCTTTCCAGCGTATCGGCGAACGCATCGTGCGCTACCTCAATCTCGAACCGGTTTCCTCGCCCCCGGTGGCATCCAATCCCTGACTTTTTTTCAATACCTTGAAGACACTCGCACCGATATCCGTTCAAACCCCACGCCCTTCGCGGCTTGCGCTTGCAGGCGCCGCTTCGCAACTCCTGCAGCGCGCCGCACGGGGCACAACAACCATGGCCCATACCCTTGATGATCTCTTCGGCGGCGTTCCGGGCGCGCGAATCGACGGCGATCCACGCGCGGTCGTCCGCGGCCTTTGCACAGACAGCCGCCGGGTGACGCCCGGGGCGGTGTTTTTCGCGATTTCCGGACGTCGCACGAACGGACGCTTTTATATCGAGGAGGCCGTGCAGCGCGGGGCCGCCGCAGTGGTGTCGGAGGAGCGCGTGTGGGTGCCGCGCAAGACGACGCTTGTTGTCGTGCCCGAGATCCGCGGTGCCCTCGTCGAGGTGGCCCGCCGCTATTACAGTATGGCGCAGGAGAAGCTCGCCCTCACCGGTGTGGCGGGGTCCGGCGGAAAGACCGTCGTGGCCACCCTTGTGCGCGAGTTTCTCAATACTATGGAGGAGCCGGTCGGCCTCCTCGGGACGATCCACTACGCCATCGGGAAGCGGACGCTTCCAGCCTACCGTACGACTCCGGAGCCGGTTGACCTCTATGCGCTTTTCTCGCAGATGGCGGAAGCGGGCTGCCGCCAGGCGGTCATGGAGGTGTCTTCCCACGGGATCGACCAAGCGCGGGTGAAGGGGCTGGGCTTTGATGTCGCTGTTTTCACCGGTCTCTTCCCGGAGCACCTCGACTATCATGGCTCGATGGAGAATTACTTCGCTACGCTGCGGCGGATCTTCGACGGGGAGAACGGTCCCACGCCGCGCGTAGCCGTGATCAACACGGACGACGAATGGGGCCGCCGCCTGCACGGCGAGTTGGCCGGACGCTGCGAGGTCGTCAGCGTAGGCACCGCGGAGGGGGCCGACCTCCGCGCCGAAGAGATCGACTGCGCGACCGACGGCACGCGCTTCCGTCTCGTCGGTGGGGGGCATGACATCCGCGTCTTCTCGCCGCTCCTCGGAGATTTCAATGTCACCAACCTTCTCTGTGCCCTCGCCGTGGTGCGGGTGCGGGGCGGGAGTCTCACCGAGGCCCTCGGGAAACTCATCGACTTCGACGGCGTGCGCGGGCGTATCGAACGCGTCGAGCTTGGCCAGCCGTACTCCGTGATCGTCGATTACGCGCACACCGAGAGTTCCTACGCGAAGACGCTCGACATGCTCCGCCGCCTTGCAAAGAGCCGCGTCATCACGGTCTTCGGATGCGGTGGCGACCGCGACCGCAGCCGCCGTCCGCGCATTGCGCGTATCGTCGCGGACCGCTCGGATCTCGCCTTTGCGACTACCGACAATCCGCGCAGCGAAACTGTCGACGGGATCTTTGCGGATATGCGCGGCGGTCTCCGGGCAGACGACGGCGTGCGCTTTGTTGATGACCGCCGCCACGCCATCAGCCTTGCGCTCGATGCCGCCGGACCAGGCGACATCGTGCTTATCGCGGGCAAGGGGCACGAGACTTTCCAGGAATACACTGATTCAGTCGTGCCGTTCGACGACCGGGCGGTGGCACGTGAGCTGATTTCTAAAAAAATGGGTACGGAGCTGTAAGATGCCTTTGTTTGATCCGGAGATACTTGCGCAGTGGTGCGGGGGGCGGTGGAACCACCTTCCGTCGATGCCCGTGCGCGGGTTTTCCATCGACACACGGTCGCTGCGCCCGGACGAGTTGTTTATAGCCGTGCGCACCGAGCGGCGCGACGGACACACCTTCCTCGGCGCGGCGGAGGCGGCGGGAGCGGCCGGTGCCGTGGTCGACCGCGTGCGCCCGGAGCTGGCCTTGCCGCAGCTTGTCGTGCGTGCTCCGGTGCGCGCTCTCCAATCCATGGCCCGCGAACACCGGCGCACCTTCAAAGGCCCGGTGATCGGTGTGACCGGAAGCTGCGGCAAGACATCGACGAAAGAATTGCTCGCCCGTCTCCTCGGGTCGGAGCACACCCACCGCACGCCCGGAAACCTCAATAACCACCTCGGTGTGCCTCTCACGCTCCTCGGCCTCGAAGCAGGCGTTCACCGCGCTGCGGTGGTCGAAGCGGGCATCAACCGCCGGGGCGAAATGGACGAGCTGGGCTCGATGATCGCCCCGGATGTGGTTGTTGTAACCACGGTCGGTGCCGCTCACCTCGAGCGCCTTGGATCACTGGAGGCGGTCGCGCGCGAGAAAGCGGCGCTGGCGCGGTATGCGGGGGAGGGCGCTTTCTTTGTCTGGCCCGCCGAATGTGAGCGCTTTGCTCCCTTCCGTGCGCTGCGCGAGGCAGGCGCGAGAATTTACGCAGTTTCTTTTGAGGAACCAGAGCCGCCCGGCGGCCCTGATTCCGCAGAGTGCACACAAGCTACACAGACCACGACGGACGACGGTTCCACTGCGAACCTCCGGGGCGGCTGCCGCCTGACCATGCGGCAGCCGCCCTTCGCGGAGGCCTTGACGGTAGACCTGCCTGTGCTTTCGCAGGGCATGGTGTCGAACGTAGCGCTTGCCCTCACTGTGGCGCGTGCGCTCGGTGTCGGTCACGGGCCGCTCGCGGAACGCGCCGCGCTCTGGGCACCGTCGGAGGGCCGGGGCGAGGTCCGGCGCCGCGATGACCGCGTCTACTACGTCGATTGCTATAACGCCAACCCCTCTTCCATGCGCGACAGCCTTGAGCACTTCCAGAAGCTCTTTCCAACGCCTCCGCGTTGTTTCGTGCTGGGCGGAATGCGTGAGTTGGGGCCGGACACGGCCCGACTGCACGCGGACACCGCTTCGCTCCTCCGCCTCGCGGGCGAGGATGTAGCCCTTTTCGTGGGCGAGGAGGCCGAATGGTATGCGCAGGGCGTGCGGCGCGCAGCGGAATCCTCCAATGCCGCGGTGCGCACCTTCGCGGACGCGGTGGAAGCCGCCCCGGCCGTCGCCGCATCCGAAGGCCCCGTGTTTCTCAAAGGCAGCCGCCGCTACGCGCTTGAAACCCTCTTGCCGGAGGAAGGGGGGAGCGCCGCATGTTAGTCGAGCTGGCCCAGTTGGAGGAGTGGTGGGGGCCGTTCCGCCTCTTCCGTTTCCTTTCCTTCCGTTCCGTGGGCGGCGCGGTGACCGCGCTCTTTATCGGGATGGTCGCGGCTCCCTGGATCATCGCCCGGCTGCGCGCTCTCAAGGCGGCGCAGACCTTCCGCGGAAGCGGCACGGTGGGGCGGCTCGCTGAACTGCACAGCGGCAAGGTGGGCACGCCGACAATGGGCGGTCTCATTATCTATTTCGCGACGACGGTGAGCGTGCTTCTATGGGCGCGCTGGAACACCTTTGTCCTCGTCGCTCTCTTCGTCTACACGGGCCTCACCGTAATCGGGTTTCTCGACGATTACCTCAAGGTGACGAAGCGGCACAGCGGCGGTCTCCCCGGCCGGTATAAACTGGCCGGACAGGCCGTCCTCGCCGCCGTCGCTCTTCTCTGGCTCACGCAGAGCCCCGCCACAGCGGATCTAATCCGGCAGATCTGGCTGCCCTTCCTCAAGGAGCCGGTCATCGCGAGTCTGCCACTGCTGCCGCTTTTCGTCTTCTTCTTCCTCGTCCTCGCGGGCTCAAGCAACGCGATCAACCTCACCGACGGAGTCGACGGGCTCGCTATCGGCTGCACCCTCACAGTGGCCATGGCCTACGGTATCATCGCCTATGCCTCAAGCCACGCCGTCTGGGCCAACTACCTTTTCCTGCCGCACATGCCGGGTGTCGGCGAGCTATCCGTCCTCTGCGCCATACTCTGCGCCGCCTGCCTTGCCTTTCTCTGGCACAACGCGCACCCCGCCGAGGTGTTCATGGGCGACACGGGTTCGCTCGCGCTCGGCGGCCTTGTCGGCATCATCGCTCTTATGACGCTCCAGCCGTTCACCCTCGTCATCATCGGCGGTGTGTTCGTCGTCGAGGCGGTATCGGTGATTCTACAGGTCGGTTCCTTCAAACTCCGCGGCAAACGGATCTTCCGCATGGCGCCGATCCACCACCATTTCGAACTCCGCGGCTGGGCGGAGACGCAAGTCGTCATCCGGTTTTGGATACTTTCACTCATTTTCGCCATCGCCGGGCTCGCCACGCTGAAACTACGATGAATGCCGTTGCCACAGTCCTTTCACCCGGAGTTGCAGGCGACCGCGGTGAGCGCTTCCGGTCGAAACGCACTTTCCGCCCGTGCGGATTGAGCGTATCCGCCGTCCGGAGTGTCGGAATCCATGGGGGCGTTCATTCTGTGCGCGCGGCCTTTTGGTCCGGCGCGGCACGGAAGCCCGCATCTTCAACTATCATTCATTCTTCAACGTCACAAGTATCATGAAACTCACGCAAATTTTTGGAATTGTGGTCCTCATCCACCTCGGGATCGTGGGTGTCCTTCTTATCCAGCCGGGCTGCCAGTCGCAGCCTCGCAGCGCGCCCGATCCGTCCATGACGGAAACCGAGCCGCAAACGACGACCGCGGCCGCGAGGCGCGGTTCCGAGCCGAGCCGTCCGTCGACTGCGGCGCGCACGGAGCGCCGGGATCTCGACAGCGCCTTCAACGCCGGCCTTGAGCCGGGCGAGGGCCGCTCCTCGCCGTCGCGTCCGGCATCCCGCACGCAGGAACGCCGCACGGACACGACGGAGACTGCCGGGTCCGGACGCCTGCGCCCGGTCGTGGACTCGTTTGACGACGAGGAAAGGGCGGAGCGCCGCGAAGACGCCGCCCCGGCGCAGACCAGGACCTACACTGTGCAGCGCGGCGACACGCTCTCCGCCATCGCCCGCCGCGAAGGTGTCTCGCTCGACGAACTTCTCTCCGCGAACAACCTCTCGCGCAACGCCACAATCTACGCCGGCCAGGAACTCCGCGTACCCGCCTCCGGCAGCGGCGCGGACGCTCCTGCGGATCCGGTCTCCCGCGACGCCGATACGCAGACCTACACAGTCGTGGCAGGCGACAACCTCACCCGCATCGCGAACCGCCACGACGTCACCGTCGCGGAAATCCGGCGCCTGAACAACCTCACCTCCGACACCATCCGCGTCGGGCAGACGCTCCGTATCCCGCGCGTCTCAGGCGGAGACGCCCCGCGTGAGAACGTCCGCGAGTCCGGGTCGTCTCCGGCGCCATCCAACGGCAACACCTATACGGTCCGCTCCGGCGACACGCCCATCACTATCGCCCGCCGCTTCGGCGTCGAACCGGATGAGCTGATGCGCGCAAACAACATCTCCGATCCGCGCCGGCTCTTCGTCGGGCGCGAGCTGGTTATTCCCGGCGGCGGCACCGCGCCGGCCCGCACCGCCCAAGTGCGCGCGCCCGCGCCCGCTCCCGAGCCGCGCGCGGAGCGCCCGCGCGAGACGCCCGCAGCCATCCCGTTGCGCGAGCGCCCCGGCCAACCGGCCATCATCGACCAGCAGCCCGCCGGTCGCCGCGCCATGACTCTTGATGACCTCGAGTCGCTCGATGACGACGACCTGCGCTATGTCGAAGTCGAGGACGCCGACGGAGGGAATAACGGAAACTGATCCCCGCGACGATGCCGTAAAGTATGTCAACAGCTACCCAAGCGCTTAACTCCACCACACAGTCGACGTTCCGGGCCCGGTTTTCCACGCTTTCCATCGGGTTCTTGGTTCTCGGCTTGAGCGCACTTGGGTTTCTCGTCCTCTATAGTATCGGGCGTGCCCATACAAACGAGACGGCATACGTCATCCGGCAGGCGCAATGGTTCGTCCTTGGATTGACCGCGTTTTTTGTCGGCGCCCGCATCAACCTTCACGCGATGCGAAAGCTCGTGTGGGTGATTGGTCTTGCCGCTGTCGCCGCGTTGATCCTCGTCCTCATTCCGGGCATCGGGCAGATGGTCAACGGTGCCCGCCGCTGGATCAACCTCGGGTATGTCAACCTCCAGGTCTCGGAGATTGCGAAGGTGGCGCTGGTCTTTGTTCTGGCGCACTACCTTGCGGCGGAACAGCGCCGCATGGGTGAGTTCCTGCGGGGCTTTATCGTCCCGGTGGCGGTTGTCGCGGTCTGCTTCGGGCTCATTATATTCCAGCCCGACTACGGCACGGCCGCGCTTTGCGCTGTCGTGGGAGTGACGATGCTGTTTTTGGCCGGCGGGCGAATGCGTTTTCTGATACCCACCGGCCTCTTCGGGGCGACTTTATTCGCGGTGGCCGTTGTCTACGACCCCGTGCGCTTCCGGCGCATCACCGCGTTTCTCGATATTGACGCCAACCGGCAGGACGGCGCGTATCAGCTCTGGCAGGCGCTCCTCGCCTTTGGCAGCGGGGGAACGGCCGGCCGTGGGCTCGGGCAGGGCCGCCAGCAAATGGCTTTTCTGCCGGAGGCCCACACCGACTTCATCTTTCCGATTATCGGCGAGGAACTCGGTCTCATCGCCACGATGTCCATCGCGGGGGCGTTTCTTTGCATCTTTCTTATCGCCGTGTGGCGGATGCGCTCCGCGCAGAGTCTCTACCTCTTCCTTATCGCGGTCGGGGCGATGCTTTTCATTGTTTTGCAGGCGCTCATCAACATGGGCGTCGCCACCGGCATCCTGCCGACAAAAGGCATTTCGCTTCCGTTTGTGAGCTACGGCGGCTCAAACCTCGTCACGATGTTTTTTTTCGCCGGTCTTCTCGTGAACTGCTTCGACGAGTGGGACCGCAAACCCGGATCCCGCGCGCGGGAGAGGAGGAGTCATTGAGGTCATGGCGAGGATTGTTATCATATGCGGCGGAACGGGCGGGCACCTCGCCCCCGGCATCGCCATGGCGCAGGAACTCGTCGGCCGCGGGCATGAGTGCCGCCTCGTCCTTAGCCGCAAGGAGGTCGACAGCCGCCTCTGCCGCCAATACGCGGACTTTCCCGTCATCCGCGCGGCGGGTGCGCCGTTTTCGTTCCGTCCCCTCGGGTTCATGAACTTCTTCGCGGGAGTCGCGCGCAGCTTCGTCCAGGCATACACGATCTACCGCGAGCGCCGACCCGACGCGGTCCTCGCGTTCGGCGGTTTCCTCGCAACGTCGTTCGTCCTCGCCGCGTTTCTGCGCGACATCCCCATCTTCCTGCACGAGGCGAACCGCCGCCCGGGCAAAGCCATCCGCTTTCTCTCGCGGTTTGCGGAGCGGGTGTATCTCCCGCACGGGATCAAGCTGCGTTCGATCGGACGCCTTGGCGCGCGGCACCTCGGCTTTCCCGTCCGCAAGGATGTTTTTCATATTCCCAAAGAGGAGGTGTGTCCGCGCTTCGGGCTTCCTCCCCACGCCAAACTCCTTGTCGTCTTCGGCGGTAGCCAAGGGGCGCTCGCCCTTAACAAATGGCTCGATTCCAACCTCGACGACCTTGTTGCGGAGGGCGTGAACGTGTATTGCATCACAGGTATCGGCAAGGGCGAGGATTTGTTTGAGGTTCGCCGCGACGGCGAGGGTAAAGAAGTCCGAGTCTGGTTTGTTTCCTTCGCGGACAACATGGGGGAGGTCCTCTCCGCTGCCGATTTGGTTGTCTCGCGGGCCGGCGCCGGAAGCATCGCGGAACTCGTCGAGTGCCTCGCGCCCGCGGTCCTTGTCCCCTTTCCGTATTCAGCCGACAAGCACCAACAGGAAAACGCCGCCTATATGGAACGGCGCGGCGCGTGTGTCGTGGTCGAGCAGTCGCGCCTCGCCGAACTGCGGACTGAAGTCCTCGACCTGATTTTCAACGACTGGATGCTCGCGCGCCTGCGCGAAAACCTCCGTGCCCTCAACCGCGGTAACGAAGCCGCCGCCATCGCCGACGACATCGAGCGGCGGCTCGCTGATGACTCGCCCCGCACCTCTATCCTCGCCGAGGCCGAGGGTGAAACGGTATCCACGCCATGACGACAAAACCACAGCGAATCGTCGTCCTCGGGGGCGGCCCCGGTGCGGAGCGGGACGTTTCTCTCGCTTCCGCGGAAGCAGTCGCTACGGCACTGCGCAGGCAGCACACCGTGGAACTGGTCTGCCTCGAGAAGGCGCTGCTGCCCGGCGGACTCGATCCGAGCGCCGACATCGTTTTTCCGGTCATTCACGGGACCTACGGCGAGGACGGTGTCCTGCAGGCGGAGTTGGAGGCGGCGGGCTTTGCATACGCCGGTTGCGATGCCGCGTGCAGCCGGTTGTGCATCGACAAGCGGGCCGCGAAAGAGGTGGCGCGGAGGGTGGATTTGCCGGTTGCTCCGGAGGCGGTCGTCACAGCGGGCGACGCAGCGGACACCTCTGCCCTCGTCGAACAGCTCGGCGGGGAGTTGGTCGTCAAACCGGTCGCCGAAGGCAGCAGCGTGGGGCTGCACGTCGTGTCGGGAAGCGGTGAACTCGGCGCCGTCCTGCGTGAACTTGGTGCCGGGGATTGGATGGTGGAAGCGCGGGTGCGCGGACACGACGTCACCGTCGGCGTGCTCGACGGCGAGGCCCTCGGCGTCGTGGAAATCCTGCCTTCGGGCGGGGTCTACGACTACACCCGCAAATACACGCCGGGCAGCACAACCTACCGTTATCCCGCGGAAATTCCCGCTTCTGTGGCTGAGGCGGTGCGCGCCGACGCCGTGAAGCTGTTCACCGCCTGTGGATGCCGCGACTTCGCCCGCATCGATTTTATCCTGCGCCCCGACGGAGCGCACGTTTTCCTCGAAATCAATACGATTCCCGGGATGACGGCGACGAGCCTCCTCCCGAAGAGCGCGTCGTGTCTTGGCTTTGCTTTCGAAGAACTCGTTGAGCGCATGTGCACCGGCGCTTTCGCCCGTTTTTCATCCTCCAAATCACTCCATTCCGTTCAGCCATGACCAGAAAGCGCAAAGACTCCGGCGCGCGTCCCAGCAGTTGGCGCGAAATCCAGCAAAAGAACCGCCGTGCCCGAACACCGGTCTCGCGTCGCCGCGCCTACGTGATTCTCGCCCGCGCCGGGATGGTCGCCGCCGGGCTCGCCGTGGGCCTCGGGGGCGTGGGGTATGGCACATATTTTATCTGGACGCAGTCCGGCCAGGTGAGCCCCTTTGAGCGGGAGCAACCCGTTACCCGTATTGTCTTCGACTCGGACGGCGTGCTCAACGGTCAATGGTTTTCCCGGCACTCGCCGGTGCCGGTCGGCACCGATATTTTCAAGCTCGATATCCATGCGATGAAGCGGGATGTCGAGTCGCTCGGCCAGGTGCGTGAAGCCTCGGTCTCCGTCGAACTCCCGGGAACTGTGCACGTGCGCGTGCGCGAGCATGTGCCGGTGCTGCGCGCCTTCGTGCGCGGTGCCGACGGAGGGCGGCAGACGCTGCTCGTCGCGCGCGACGGATCCGTCTACGAGGGCGCGCTCTATCCCACCGAAACGCTGCGCCGCCTGCCCGGTCTCACCGGGGTGCGCCTTGTGCGCGAGGAAGACGGTTACCGGCCGCTGGAAGGAATCGGGGCCGTCGCCGAATTGATCGACCTTGCGCGGGATATGACGCCGCACATCGCCGCCGACTGGCGGTGGATCGACCTGAGCCGCTACCGGAGCGATCCGGGAGCGCCGGGCAACTCCATCGTCATCCACGGGCGCCACATCGAACGGACGGTCCTCCACCCGACGCACTTCGCCCTGCAGCTGGAGCGGCTCGACGGTGTCTTGCGCAGCGCCCGACAGCGTGCGGAGACCGGTATCGCCCACATCGACCTTTCCTATGCGGACCGTGCGATCGTGCGCTTCCGCGACGACAACAACCCACAACAACACAGCTGAAAGACCATGCCCCGTAACAAAATCATAGGTGCCGTGGAGATCGGGTCCTCCAAGATCACCGTCCTTATCGGAGAGATCGAAGGCGGACGGGAACTCAACATCATTGGTTCGGCCGAAGCCACCTCGGTGGGGGTGAAAAAAGGGGAAATCGTTGATCTCTCCTCGGTCGGTAGGTGTACCCACGCCGCGCTCATTGCCGCCGAACGTAAGGCCGGTGTGCAGGTCGATGAAGTCTTCCTCTCCGCCTCCGGCGCGCATCTCGAAGGCTTCACCAACATCGGCACCGTCAATGTGCACGACGCGGACAACTGGGTCTCTGAGCACGATGTGCACACCGCTGGACACAGCGCGCGCCGGAAGGCGCTCCCTCCGGGCCGTTGTTACCTCGTGCATATCCGCGGCGCGGCCTGCGCCGACGGGCGCGAGGTGGACAATCCTGTCGGCATGCAGGCCGCAAAGCTCGAACTGAAGTATTGGAACGTCCATGCCGATGAGAGGCGGATCACTGATATGATCCACATAATCAGCGGATACGCCGACGGCCTGTCCGTGGAGGAAATCATTCCAGCGAGCGTGGCCTCCGGCCGTATCTCGGCATCCGACGACGAGCGGCGGGCAGGGGCGCTGGTTGTGGACATCGGGGAGGGTACCACGGATTTCGTTCTCTACCGCAAGGGCCACATCGTGCATACCGGTGTCATTCCGGTGGGCGGCGGGCATCTCACCAACGACCTGAGTATCGGACTGCGCATTACCTTCAAGCAGGCCGAGCGCCTCAAACTGCGCGATGGCAAGGCCGTCCTCGAAAAGGGCGACAAAGAGGGGCACGTCATGCTCGAAGGTGACCTGCAGATCGGCGACCGGCCGATACCGCGGCTCGCCATCGCCAAGATTCTCAACGCCCGCGTGGCGGAGATCTTTTCGATTATCAAAAACAGGCTGGGCAGCGCCGTCAGTGCGCAGGCGGTTCCCGGCGGCGTGATCCTTACCGGCGGTTCCTCGGAACTGCCCGGCATCGCCGATGTCGGGCGCGATGTGCTCGGCGTCGATACCCGGGTGGGGACGCATCCCGCTTGGGTCACCCGCGAAGATCTCCGCGACCCGGGCTACTCCACCACGCTCGGACTACTTTTCTTCGGCTTGCAGGGACAGTCGCTCGGCGAACGCAAGGCGGAGGCACCGAAAGCCGGCCTGCTGCGACGCCTCTTCAAGTAAGCCACGCGGACGGTAGCGAACAAACCACGACAGACACTTCACCGGAGGAACATAAAATGGGCGAGGCAACAAGGGACTGGCAGGAACACCCGCTGCGGGTAAAGATCATCGGTGTCGGCGGCGCCGGCGGCAACGCCGTCGACCGCCTGCGCATGAGCGATCCCGGCCCGATGGAACTGGCCGTCGTCAACACCGACTTCAAGACCCTCGACGCCTCCCCGCTTACCGAGAAAGTGATGATCGGCAAGACCGTTACGGGCGGGCTCAGCACCGGCGGAGAGGCCGAGCTGGGGCGGCAGGCGGCGGAGGCCGACCGCGCCGAACTGGCCCGTATGGTCGAGGGTGTCGATCTCGTCTTCATCCTCGCCGGTCTTGGGCGCGGTACGGGCAGCGGGGCGGCACCGGTCATTGCCGAGGTGGCGGCGGAAGCCGGTGCGCTTGTCGTCGCCTTTGTCAATCTTCCATTCTCGCGCGAGGGGCAGCGCCGCATGCGTCAGGCCGAGGATGCGCTCGCGGCCATGCGCGAGGCCTGCGCCTGCGTCATCTCGCTGCCCAACGACCTCATCGTGCAGCAGGCCGAGGGCGATCCCACGCTGCTCGAAGCCCTCGCCATCGCCGACGACTGGATCCGCCGCGGCGTGCAGGCCATTTGCTCGATGATTCTCGAAAATGGACTCATCAACGTCGACTTCGCCACCTTGCGGGAAGCCCTCCATTACCGGGGAGGGAAAGCTGTCTTCGGCTTCGGTGAAGGCTCGGGCGACGGCTTCGTTGAAGCGGCCCTGCGTGACCTCGAGCGCTGCCCTCTCCTGCACCTGCCGGACAACCGCTTTCTTCGCAAGACCGACGGGTTGCTCCTCCATATCCGGGGTGGTCCCGATATGCCGCTGTCCGACGTCTACCGCGTCATGGATTTCATCGGCGAGCGTTTCGGCTGCAAAGAAAACACCGTTCTCGGTGCCGCCGTCGACGGAAGCCTCCAGGGCCGGGTGCAGGTCACCGTCATCGGAACGGTCGATGTGACGGGAGCGCGCAGGCACCCCTTCCGCGTACCCGCCGCGGCCCGTCCCCGCCCCGTTGCCCCGCCCGCCCCGCGGCCCGCCCCGGTCGCCGAGGCGCCCGCGGAACACACCGCTCCGGTCGCAAAGACGGTCGTTGCGACACCCCGCTCCGCCCCTCCACAGGAGACCGAAAGTACGGGTGCCGCTCGTCGCGAGAAGCACCCGCCCGAGGGCCAGGCGGAGTTCGAGTTTCTCGTCGGCGAAGACCGCGGCTACTTCGAAAAAACCGATGAAAATATCTACGAAGGGCAGGACCTCGACGTCCCCGCCTTCATCCGCAAAGGCATCCGCATCGCCGTGTAGGCAACCCGCCCCGTAGCGGCGGAGCCCCGCCCTCCGTCGATTCCGTCGGCAAATTCGTTGTGACCCTGTCGGCAGCCGACCCCGCGCCGCTCCGTAGTGCCACCCGCCTCCACCGGAGCACGGACATTCCTGTCCGTGTTGGCGTTGCCGATGTGCAAAGACGATGGGTCGAAAGGGCGCGCCCATTTTTCCGGATTCGATTTCGGCCCCGTAGCGACGGAGCCCCGCCTCCATTGACCACCAGGGCCGCCTCTTCCGCGCCTACGGCGCCACCGGCGTCGAATCCGGCGGCTACACCAGCACCTTCATCTACGACAGCCAGGACCGGCTCACCGAGGCGGTGTCCACCGTGCACGGCACCACCCATTATTTATCTACGCCACCGCTCAAACCATGATCGACACAAGAGCACTGCGCGCAAGCCACCGGTGGAACGAGTTCTGGCACAACTGACCTAAACTCCCCGCACTTTTGATCACGCCACTTCGGCCGGGCCGAAGTCCCGAAACCAAACGAGCCCGCCGGGTTTGCCGGCGGGCTCGTTGAGAGTGGCGGGAAGAAATTGCGTTTCCGCAATTTCTTCCCATGGCTGCTCGGGTAGGATTCGAACCTACGACCAAGTGGTTAACAGCCACCTGCTCTACCACTGAGCTACCGAGCAAAAGTTGGAAAGAACGGCTTGGACCAAGTGGTTAATCCCGCCGTGCGGGACTCTACCACTGAGCTACCGGGCAATGGTGGTTTTCAGGCAGGCGGCGCGCCAGCTGAAACAAAGTTGGTGAGGAAAGTCGGGTCGGGGCGGGGGTGTCAAGCCCGCGAGTGAAGAAAATATTCGAAGGCGGGGAAAAAGGGATTGCATTGGGAGAACGGACGGGTTTGCCTTCTCGTTTTTCTCCGGCCCAAGCGTCGGCGGTGACCACGTTAATATTGTTATGAAACAGGTACGGCTCAATGCCAATGTGCGCACGGAAAGAGGAACTGCCGCGGCGAAGCGATTTCGCTCGGCGGGGAAGATTCCCTCTGTGATTTACGGTGAATCCGGGGTGACCCATTTGGTGGTCGATGCCCACGATTTTTCCATGGCGTGGCGCGACATCGCCGGGCGTGCGGCGTTGATCGAGCTGCACCACGGCGGCGGCAACGGCGCGGACGAATCGCAGTTTGCGATTATCCAGGAGGCGCAGCGCAACCCGCGCACGGACGCGTTCGAGCACATCGATTTCAAGGAGATCGTGCGGGGCAAGCCGATGGAGGCGGATATTCCTGTGATCACGAAGGGCGTGTGCCCCGGCGTGAAGAACGGGGGCATTCTCGAGGTCCATGCGGATACCCTCGAAGTACGCTGCCGCCCGCGCGACCTGCCCGAATCGATTACGGTGGACGTGACGCAGCTGCAGATCGGCAAGTCAATCCATGTGCGCGAGATCACCGCCCCCGAGGGAATCGAAGTTTTGACCGACGGCGACGAAGTGGCGGTGGCCTGCGTGGGAGCGCACGCCGGGCGCGACGAGTCGGAGGATGCCATCGCCGAGGACGCCGAACCGGAACTGGTCGGCAAGGCGAAGGATGACGACGACGACGGTGAAGGGAAGAAAGAGGAGGACTGATCCTCCGCTTTCGGCGGGAGGTTTTTTCGCGCTGGCGGTGCCTCCCTGTATTGTTCTTTTTCAACTTCCATGACGGTGCGTGTTATCGCGGGGCTCGGCAATCCGGGCGAACGCTACGACGGAACACGCCACAACGCGGGATTCGCCGTGGTCGACGCCCTCGCGCAGAGCGAGGGGGCGGTTTGGCGCGCGTCCTCCCGTTTCAGTGCCCACACCGCAGATGTCGTCATCGTCGGCAAACCGGTCACGCTCGTGAAGCCGCAGGCTTTTATGAACCGCAGCGGACAGGTCCTCGGCGAGTTGTTCCGTTTCCACAAGTGGCGGCCCGAGGGGCTGTTGGTGGCGGTGGATGAGTTTCAGATTCCGGTGGGAGCGGCCAAGCTTTCCATCGGGGGGAGCGCGGGCGGGCACAACGGCTTGGCGGACATTATTTCGCGCATCGGCGCGGGGTTTGTGCGCTACCGGATCGGCGTCGGTCCGGACACAAAGCCGCTCATGGATATCGCAGATTTTGTCCTGAGGCCTTTTGCCCCGGATGAAAACGAGCGCTTCCGGTCCGCCCTCCCGGCTTTTGTGGAGGGCCTGCGCCTTGTGGTGCGGTCCGGACCGCTGCTCGCCATGAACCATCTCAATCGAAAACCAAACAACAATGAGCGCAACGCTGACTAAATCATACAGGGCCACTTTCATCCTCGATACACGTGGATACGACGATCCCGTGGAGACTCTCGTGGAAAAACTTTCCGGGATCATCAAGGAACTCGGAGGCGAGGTCACCGAGACGGAGAACCACGGGCGCCGTGACTTCGCGCGTGTGACGGACGCAAAACACACGGGCGACAGCTACGTGATCTACCACTTTTCCGGCCCGCTTTCCCTTCCCGCGGAACTCCACGAAAAACTGCGTCTCGACAAGACGGTGAAGCGCCTCTTGGTTGAGGGTCTGTAAGGAGCGCTTTTCTCTCCCGCCGCAACCGGCGCGGCGGGAATCCCGGCGAATCAACACCCGACCCCGATGGCCAACTACAACAAAGTCTTTCTGATGGGCAACCTCACGCGCGATCCCGAAAAGCGGGTCACGCCGGGGGGCCTCACCATCGTGAAGCTCGGCCTTGCGGTGAACCGCCGGTTCACAACGAAGGAGGGCGAGCAGCGCGAGGAGACGACGTTTGTCGACATCGATGCGTTCGGGCGCCAAGCCGATGTCATTGCGCAGTACTGCACGAAAGGGCGTCCGCTCTTCGTCGAGGGGCGGCTCAAGCTGGACACATGGCAGGACAAGCAGTCGGGCGAAAACCGCAGTAAGCTCGGCGTCGTGCTGGAGAATTTTCAGTTTCTCGGCGGCCGCGGCGACGGCGAGGGCGACGGCGGCTCCTCCGGCGGAGGGTCCGGCGGCTACAACCAGTCGTCTCCGCCGGCGCGGCGCGCGGGCGGCGATTCCGCAGGGGCATCTTCGGGCGGTTCTTCGCAGCGTTCTGCCAACCGTGCGCCGGCGGACGAGTTCCCCGAGGACGACGTGCCCTTTTGAGCGGCGGCGGGTCCCGGCTTTATACTACTTTCAATTACTTTTAACGAAGCAATATTATGGCAACTTCCCAACTTCTCCTCGTGCAACCTGTGGAGGGCCTCGGCGACGAGGGCGATCAAGTGACCGTGCGCGCGGGCTACGCGCGCAATTACCTGCTCCCGCGCAAGATCGCGGTGCCCGTGACGCGTGCGAACCGCAAGCAAATGGAGGTTCTGAAGCTCCGCGCCGAACAGCGGCGGGCGAAAGAACTGGAGGGCGCCCAGAAGGTGGCCGCCCGCCTCGAAACCATCAACATCGCCTTTGCCGTGAAGACCGGCCCGGGCGGCAAGATGTTCGGCTCGGTGACGGCGCAGGACCTCATCGACCGGCTCGCCGAAGAGGGCGTGCAGCTCGACCGCAAGCAGCTGAGCCTATACTCGCCGGTGAAGACCCTCGGCAAGCACGAGACGACGATCAAGCTGCACGCCGAAGTGTCGGTGGACTTTGCCTTCGAGGTCGTGTCGGAGAACCCGATCGAAGAGGACGGCGAAGGCGAGACTGCCGCGGCCGCCCCGGCGGAAAACAACCCCTGACATCCGCTTCCGCCGGAAGTAATCCATGGATGCGGGCACGCAGGCGTCGGCGGCGGATTCCGGGCGCGGGGGCCGTGTGCTGCCGCAGAACCGTGACGCCGAGGAGAGTTTGCTCGCGGCGTGCATCCTCGACGCGGGTCAGGATGTCCTGACGGCGTGTGTCGAGGCCAACCTGAAACCGGATTCGTTTTACCTGCCCGCGCACCAAATTATCTACCAGGTGCTGCTCGAGCTTTATGGCTCGGGAAAGCCGGTGGAGGAGGTGACGCTCTTCAACGCCCTTGAGACGCGCCAGCTCGGCTCGATCCGTTGGTTGCGCGAGAAACACCGTAAACTGCCGGAGGAGACGCCGCTTATCGACCTGATCGGAGGACGGCAGGTTGTCGCGGAGATCACGGGCCGCGACATGGCACCGATGCTCCACGCCCGTCAATGGCTGGAGTTGGTGCGCGAGAAGTGGCTTCTGCGCCGCCTCATCGAGACGGCTTCGCAGATCGCGGACGACGCCTACACCAGCCACGATAAGCTGGACGTATTCATCGACCGCGTGGAGCAGCAGATCCTCGGTATCAACGAGGTGCGCTATTCCGATTCGGTGAAGCCCTTTTCCACGGCGGTGGACGATGCCTCCCACCTCATCGAGCAGATCCTCAAGGGGCAGAACGAGAGCGGCGTCATGACGGGCTTTCAGGATGTCGACGCGATCACCTTCGGCCTTCACCCCGGACAGATGGTGGTGCTCGCCGCGCGCCCCTCCATGGGAAAGACCTCCTTCGGCATGAATATCGCGGAAAACGCCGCCCTGCCAGTGAAGGGCAAGGGCGCAGCCGTGGCCACGCTCGTCTTCAGCCTCGAAATGCCCGCCGAACAGCTCGCCATGCGTATGCTCTGCGGGCGCGCCCGCGTGAATATGAACAAGGTGCGCAATAAGTTCGTGAGCAAGGAGCAGCTGCGCGAGATCTCCCGTGTGGGCAAGGAACTCAAGGCCGCCCCCATCTGGGTGGACGATTCCAGCAACCTCAACATCCTCGAGCTGCGGGCCAAGGCGCGCCGCCTCCACCGCAAGCACAACCTTCGTCTGATTGTGGTGGACTACCTCCAGCTCATCTCTGGAACGGACAGCCGTGTCCCCCGCGAGCAGCAGATTTCCGAGATCAGCCGCGGCATCAAGGGGATGGCGAAGGAGCTGGGCGTGCCCGTCCTCGTCCTCAGCCAGCTCAACCGCTCCTCCGAGAAGGAAAACCGGCAGCCGCGCATCTCCGACCTGCGCGAGTCCGGTTCCATCGAGCAGGACGCCGATGTCGTTTTCCTCCTTGCCACGCGGCAGAAGAGCGATGATAACGCCGCCATTCCTCAAGCTTCGCACGAGCGCGAGCTAATCATCGCGAAGCAGCGCAACGGCCCCACCGGAGAGGTGCCGTTGACTTTCATCCCGGACTTCACGCGTTTTGAGAACTACAGTGCACCCATCAGTGAGTAATTTCGTTTCCTTCTTTGCCGCCTTGGTTCTCGCCGTTGTCGCGGTTGTCCCGCAGGCCGGGGCGCAAGCGCCGGGCGAACAGCCTATTGTCGGGGACATCGGCATCGAGTTCATCGATTTCCGCAATGTTAGCGACGAGGCCATTTTTGCCCGCATCCAGATCCGGCGCGGCATGCCCTACAGCGAGGTCCTCGTCGACCGCTCCATCCGCTCCCTCTACGAGACCCGGCTCTTCGACTTCATCGAGGCGCGCACCGAACCGATGCCGGACGACCGTGTGCGGGTGATCTTCAATGTGCAGGCGCGCTACCGCGTGCGCGAGGTGCGCATCGAGGGCAACCAGCGCATCCGCACGCGCCGCCTTGAGCGCGAGATGCAGATCGAGCCGAACCGTTCCCTCGACGAGCGCCGGGTGCGGCGGGACGCCGACGAAATCCTCACCCTCTACCGCGACCGCGGTTTCACTGACGCGGAGGTGGACTACGAGATCGTGCGCGACCCGGATTCGGGCCTCGGCGACGTAATTTTCCGTATCGACGAGGGCGAGCGCCTGCGCATCAAACGCGTCGAGTTCATCGGCAACGAGGAGTTTTCCGACCGGCGGCTGCGGCGCGCCATGGAGACACGGCGCCGCTGGTTCATGTCGTGGCTCACGGGCACGGGCCGGTTCGACGAGTCGAAGTTCCAGGACGACCTCGACCGCCTGCGCGTGAAGTACCTCAACGCGGGCTACCTCGATGTCAGCATCCCCGAGGCCAACGTTTCCATTGAATACCCCTCGTCGCGGCAGATGCTCATCACCATCCGCATCGACGAGGGCCGCCAGTACCGCGTGGGCGATATCTACTTCGAGGGCAACGAGATCTTCAACGACGCCCAACTCTACTGGTCACTCAACCTCTTGCCCGGAGATGTCTTTTCGCCCGAAGTCCTCGACGAGGACGTGGAACGGCTCACCGACATGTACGGAGCGCTCGGCTATCTCGACACCTCTGTCCGCCCGGAACGCCGCCCCAATATCGAGACGGGCGATATCGACCTCGTCTACCGCATCCGCGAGAGCGAGCGTTTCGAGGTCGAATCCATCGTAATCGAGGGCAACACAAAGACCAAGAGCACCGTCATTATCCGGGAACTGGCCCTCTCTCCGGGGCGCACGTTCAACCTCGTCAATATGAAGGTGAGTGAGGCGCGCCTGCGCAACACCCGCTATTTCGAGGAAGTCCGGCTCAGCCCGGAGCCGACGAATATTCCGGGGCGGCGCAACCTCAAGGTGCGCCTGCAGGAGGGCCGCACGGGCAACTTCCAGTTCGGCGCGGGTTTCAGCTCGCTCGAGCGGGCCGTCTTCTTCTTCGAAATCTCGCAGTCCAACTTCGACCTCTTCAAGTGGCGCTCTCCCTACCTTCAGGGCGCGGGGCAGAAGTTCCGTTTCCGCGGGTCCATCGGTTCGCGTTCGAACGAACTCGTCATCGGCTTCGAGGAGCCGTGGCTGTTCGAGGAACGCCTCGCCCTCGGTGTCGAGCTGTTCCGGCGCGAAACGGACTTTGTTTCGACGTCCTACGACGAGTTGCGCATGGGGGTGGAGGTCTACCTGCGCAAGCGACTCATCGGCCTCATCGACGGCCAGGCGACCTACACCTTTGAGGTTGTCGACCTTCGCTTGAACCGCCCTTCGGATCAGGTCCCGTTTGTCATCGCGGAGGAGGCGGAGCAGAGCCCGCGCTCAATCTCAAAGCTTGCGCTTTCGCTAGTTCGCGATACGCGCAACGACCTCATCTTCACCACGCGCGGCAGCCGTATGCAGGTCACCGGCACCTTCGCGGGCGTCGGCGGCGACACCGAGTATATCGGCCTCGAAACGCGCAACGCGTTCTTCATTCCCACCTTCGAGCTGGGTGACCAGGTCATCAGTGTTCTTGCCCGCGCCGGTTCCTTGTGGGAGTACAGCAATCAGAATGTTCCCTTTTTCGACCGCTACTACCTCGGCGGGCCCAACAGCCTGCGGGGTTTCGAGTTTCGCGAGGTCGGGCCGGTGGATACGTCCCGCGGCTTTTTCGAGCCTATCGGCGGCCGGTCCTACGGGTTCGGCAGTATCGAATATTCGGTGCGGGTGGCCGAGCCCCTGCGCCTCGCGCTCTTTTACGACTGGGGCTTCGTCAATTCCCGCGAGTTCGACTTCAATCCGGCCAACTACAACGATAACTGGGGCTTCGGCATTCGTCTGCTTGTCCTCGGCAATCCGCTGCGCCTCGACTTCGGCATCCCCATCCGGTCGGGCTTCTACGACGAGGGGACAAACCAGTTCATCGACAACCGCCGCGGCAACCAGTTCAACTTCGCCTTCGGCACCCGTTTTTAGTTGAACCTTCGGGGTGTGTCCGCAGTCTCTCACCACGATTCCCCTTGCGTCGGCAAACCAACGTCAACCCTTCAATTTATCGCTCGACGCACGGCGCAATTACCTCTTCAATAAGAGTTTTTGTTTTCATTGCATCTGATTTCAAACACCAACCCAACCATTTATGAACAGGAAGTACCTCGCATTCGTTTCCGCCCTTGCTTTGGTCATCGCCGCTCCGGCGTTTGCCAATGTCAAGATTGCCACCGTCAGCATGGAGCGTCTTTTTGACGGCTACTACAAGCGTGAGGAGGCATTCGACCGCCTCTCCAGCGTGCAGCGCCAGGCTCAGGAAGAAGCCGAAGAGCGTGCCGCCCCGCTCCAGCGCATGCAGGAAGAGCTTCAGGAACTTGAGGAGCGCGCCGAAAACCAGCTCCTCTCCGACGAGGCCCGCGCCGACCTGATGCAGGAATTCAACATGAAGCTCCAGCGTCTCCAGCAGGCCGCCCAGGAGCACCGCCGCTGGGAGCAGCAGAAAATGCAGGAACTCCAGCAGCGTCAGCAGACCATCCGCATGAACCTCATAGAGGAAATCCGCGATGTCGTGCTCGCGGTGGCCCGTGAAGACGGCGTCGAACTCGTTTTCGACACATCCGATGTCACCGGCAGCGGTGTTCCGTCTGTCCTCTACGCCTCGTCCGGCTTCGACATGACTGACAAAGTTATGCGCGAACTCAACCGCGGCGCTCCCTGAGCCCGTGCGGTCAATCTGATTTCCCGAAAGCCCCCGGTTCCCGCAGCGGAACGGGGGCTTTCTCTTGCAAAGCTGCCGACGGGCTGCACCCGCGCCGAGAGAACCGCGGTCTCCTGCAGCTCCGCACCACGTTTCCCGGAACGCTGTCTATGCCTCCTTGTATTGCCGGCCTTACCGCCGGAACAGGCGCTGAAGCGCGTAGACAAGAAGGCCCGGCGGGCCGGTGAGCCAAGTGAGGAGGAGCGCTGCCACCGGTTGTGAGCGGCGTTTGAGGGCGTCGCGGTAAATGGCGCAGCCGAGGAACAGATTGAGAATCTGGATATGGCAAATGAACACGAGCAGGAGCAGCGGATGGCGCGCGATGCTGCGGGCCGCATGGTAGTCGACCGAGGCGATGACCGGGAGCCGCGAAAGCGTGTAGGCGGTATAGGCCATGTAGATCCATACCGGAACCATGAGGACTGGAAAAAAGAAAGGGCTGGACAGGCGGCGCACGACGGCGGGCCGGCCGGGGAAGAGCAGCAGCAGCCACACCGGTGCCGTCATGCAGAGCAGCATGAGTATGGCGCGGTTCAACTCGCGCGAGCCGAAAAACTCAATGAGCCACGGAGACATTTCGCGGACCATCCATAGAGCGCGGCGGCACGGGGTCAACGCGGACCTTGGTGCCGGCGGGGGTGGTCAGCGCGCACGGCTCCCTGCACACAAGGCTCGCATCGGCGCGGGGTTCCGTCGATAGTCGCGGAGACCATGGAAGAACTGAACATTAAGATCCGCCACCTCGAGCTTTCCGACTTCGAGGACCTGCGCAGCGCGCATGAGGCCTCCTATGCGTCCATCGATGACGACCCTTGGCGGAAGCGCGACTTTGCACGCCTTTTGAAGATTTTTCCGGAGGGGCAGATCGGTGTCGAAGTCAACGGCAGGGTGGTGGGCTGCGCCTTCTCGATCATCGTGGACTACGACAAATTCGGAGACCGCCACACTTACGCCGAAATCATCGGAGACGGTCGCTTCGACACACACGACCCCGAGGGCGACGTGCTCTACGGAATCGAGGTCTTTGTCCATCCCGATTTCCGCGGCATGCGGCTGGCGCGGCGCATGTACGATGCCCGCAAGGAACTATGCGAAAACCTCAACCTGCGCGCCATTATCGCGGGCGGGCGCATTCCCGGCTATGAGGACTACGCCGAGAAACTCAGCCCGCGCCAATACATCAACCGAGTGCGCCAGCGGGAGATCTCCGATCCGATTTTGAGCTTCCAGCTGGGCAACGGTTTTCACGTCAAAAAAGTGCTCAAGGGTTACTTGGAGGGAGATACCGAGTCCAAGGAATACGCTACCCTCTTGGAGTGGAACAACATCTACTACGAAGAAAAGCCCAAGCTCATCAGCGTGAAGAAGCGCGAAGTGCGCCTCGGCGTCGTGCAATGGCAGATGCGCCCTGCCACCCGCCTCGATACAGTCGTCGATCAGGCGGAATACTTCATCGATACGGTCAGCGATTACCACTCGGACTTCATCCTCTTCCCCGAGTTCATCAATGCTCCGCTCATGGTGAAGTACAACGAGATGACACCGGCGGAGGCTATCCGGGAGCTGGCCAAATACACCAATCCGCTCTTCGAAAAGATGTGTGAGTTCGCCGTGAGCTACAACGTGAACATCATCACGGGTTCCATGCCCCTGCTCGAGCGCAACAAACTCTACAACGCCGCCTTCCTCTGCCGCCGCGACGGCACATGGGAGATGACCAAAAAAATCCACGTGACTCCGAGCGAGCGCGAGAGCTACGGCATGATGGGCGGCAGCGAATTGGTCGTCATGGACACCGACTGCGGCAAGATCGGTATCCTCATCTGCTATGACGTCGAATTTCCCGAGCTGCCCCGCCTCCTTCGCGAGCAGGGGATGGAGATCCTCTTCGTGCCCTTTATGACCGATTTGCAGACCGGCTACCAGCGTGTGCGGTTCTGCTCCCACGCCCGCGCCGTCGAAAACGAGTGCTACGTCGCCATCTCCGGTAACGTCGGCAACCTCCCGCGCGTCGACAACATGGATATCCAATACTCCCAGTCCGCTGTTTTTTCGCCCAGCGACTTCGCCTTCCCCAGTACAGGCATCGTTGCCGAAGCCACCCCAAACACCGAAATGGTCCTCATCTGCGATATCGACCTCGACCTCCTCAAAGAACTGCACGAAAGCGGCAGCGTCCGTAACTGGAAGGACCGCCGCACCGACCTCTACGATCTCCGGCTGAAAAAGAAAAAGCGTTAAAATCGAGAGTACGGGCTCCACACGACCCCACACGACACCCAAAAATACAAATGTCTGACATATTACTTGACGGTAGATGTGGGAAGCGAGAAAAATGAGGAATCATGTATACTCGAACCTATCCCCTACGCTACGTGCGCACGGATGGCCCTGCGTGCTATCACTGCTACGGCCGGTGCGTGAACAAGGAACGCCTGCTCGCGGACGAAGAAGCGAAGGACCGTTTCGTTGGGGAGTTGCGGCGGGTGGCGGACTTCTGCGGGGTGGAGGTGCTGACCTTCTGTGTGATGTCAAACCACTTCCACATACTCGCGCGGGTGGACCCCGCGGCGAAGGAGGTGGCTGACGCGGAGTTGGTGCGGCGCTTCCGCGTGCTTTACGGGGAGGAGAAGTGTCCGTATCTGAACTTGGGCGCACGGCAGGTGGCGGCTGACCATTGCGACGGAGTCGCTTGATGCTGTCGAGCTGAGGGCGCATTTACGGGGGCGCATGGGCAGTCTCGCGGGGTTCATGAAGACGCTCAAGCAGCGCTACAGCGTGTGGTACAACGGGGAGCGCGGGCGCGTGGGGACCTTGTGGGCGGAGCGCTACAAGAGTTGCGTGGTGCAGGATTCGCCGCATGTGCTGCGCGTGGTGGGCGCGTATATCGAACTGAATCCGGTGCGCGCGGGGCTGGCGGAGCAGGCGGAGGCCTACCGCTGGAGCGGCTTCGGCGCAGCGACAGGCGGTTCGGCTTGGCACGGTCTGCGGGAGTGGGCGCGGGACGGTATTCTTGCCATGCTTGGAGAGGCGCATGCCACAACACCGGGAGAGCGCGACCGGTTTGTGGAATCCTACGCGCGGTTGGTGGCGGTGAAGGACGATGCGGTACAACAGGGATTCCGGGACGGCGGTGAGGCGCCTCTGGGGGAAGAGTGCAGGGAGCCGTCTCCGTTGTTGCGGCGTATGCCGGAGTTTTTGCGCGGCGCGGCGGTGGGCACGCGGGAGTTTGTCGTGCGGTGGGCGGGGCCGTGGAGGCGCGGCGGGGCGGAACCGCCGGATGCACTGCTGTTGTCGGCGGAGAGCGAACTGCGCTTTGCAAGGCGATCGCAGCGGCGGCGAAAGCCTGCTGCGGACGGTTGATCGGTCGGGGCAGCGTGTCCGCGGAAGGGTGCCTGGGTAAAGTGATCGGGATTCACCCCGGTAGGCTTAGTATGCGCTGCGGAGGGAGGATTCCGCCTTGCGGGACGGTGCCGTGCCGGTGAGATTGGGGAATGGCAAAACGGAAGGGCGACACGGTCCCGTCGGCGGGCCGGATTTCAAGGGGGCGTCTTTGGGTGTTCCGCGTTGCGGCGCTGGCGCTTCCGTTGTTGCTCCTGCTTCTTTTGGAGATTGTTCTGCGTGTGGCGGGATACGGTTACCCGACGCAGTTTTTTCTGCGTTCCGAGATAGCGGGCGAGCCGGTGTATGTGGAGAACCGCGACTACACGCGTCGGTTCTTTCCCGACGCGCTCGCCCGATCCCTGCACCCTGCCGCACTTCCGGTGGACAAGGGCGAGGAGACCTGCCGCATCTTCGTTCTCGGCGAGTCCGCCGCCATGGGGGATCCGGAGTCCGCCTACGGCGTGTCCCGCTTTCTCGAAGTGATGTTGCGCGAGCGTTATCCGGGTGTTCGCTTCGAGGTCGTGAATGTCGCCGTGACGGCGATCAACTCGCATGTCGTGCGCGAGATCGCGCGGGATTGTGCGGGCATGGACGGCGATCTCTGGATCGTCTACATGGGAAATAACGAGGTCGTCGGACCGTTCGGGGCGGGGACGGTGTTTGGCCCGCAGGCCCCCCGGCTCGGGCTCATCCGTGCGCGCATGGCGCTGGGCCGCACGCGTGTGGGGCAGGCTCTCGACGGGCTGGCGCAATCGTTGCGCAGTCGGGCGGATGCGCCGACGGAGTGGCGCGGGCTGGAGCTTTTCATTGAACAGCAGGTAAGTGCTGACGATCCGCGCATGGACACCATCTACCGCCACTTTGAGGCAAACCTCGCGGACATTCTTGACCGGGCGGCGGGTGCCGGGGCCGGGGTGGTGCTTTCCACGGTGGCGACCAACCTGCGCGACTGTCCGCCTTTCGGTTCGGCGCATGCGGAAGGTTTTCACGACAAGGAGCGGTGGCGGGAAGTGTTCGAATCGGGACTGGCGCACGAGGGCGCGGGCGACCATGAGGCCGCCCTTGCCGCCTATGAAAACGCGGCGGCCCTCGACGGTAACCACGCCGAGTTGCACTACCGCATGGCGGTTTGCCTTGAGGCTCTCGGGCGGGAGGATGCGGCGCGAACAGCGTATTTGCATGCGCGTGACCTCGATACCCAGCGGGTGCGCGCGGATTCGCGGCTCAATGAAATTATCAGCGCCGAGGCCGCGCGCCGCAGTGCATCGGCGGGCTTTTTTGACGCCGCCGAAGCGCTTGGCGCGGGCGCGCCGCTCGGATTACCGGGCTTGGACGTATTTTATGAGCACGTGCATTTCAACTTCGCGGGGAATTACCGGCTGGCTGCCGGTTTGATGGAAGCCGCCGAGGAGCATTTGCCGGACCGGGTGCGCGCGCGTGACAGCGGAGCGCCGCTGCCTACGCCGGAGGGATGCGCGGCGGCACTGGGATTCACGGACTTCGACCGGGCGGAAGTGCTCGACTACGTGCGCGACCGTCTGCGGCGTCCGCCCTTCACCTTTCAGTCGGATAACGCGGAGCGGGTGGAGGCGCTTGGAGCGGAGGTGACAGACCTGCGGGCGGCGATGACGCCGGAGGCGCTGAAGGGTATGCGCGCGCTCTACGAGGCGGCGCTGGATACCGCACCTTCCAACGACTGGATGCTGCGCGAACGATTTGCCCGTTTCCTTGAAAACTCGGGCGACCTCGCGGCAGCGGAGAATCAATTCCGTGCCGTGCTTGAAATCGTGCCTCACTATAGCCGCGCGCGCTTCGGGCTGGGGGAAATTCTACTAGCACGGGGACGCCACGCTGCGGCGGCGGAGACCTTTGCGGAGGTCCTGCGCGCGCGTCCGGACTCCGTTGACGCTCTGAACGGACTCGGCATGGCTTTGTCGGGACGAGGCCGCCACGCGGAGTCGGTGGGCCACTTCCGCCGGGCGGCGGAGATCCAGCCGAATTCCGTGACGACCCGCGTGAACTGGGGGCTCGCACTGGCGCGGCAGGGAGACGTTTTGGGAGCGATGGGACAATACCGCCGCGCATTGGAGATCGATCCATCCAGTGCGGCGGCGCACATCAACCTCGGGCAACTCCATGCGGAACGGGGTGATCGTGCCGCCGCGAAGCGTCACTACCGGGCGGCAGTCGAGGCTGATCCGTCGAACGCGGTGGCCCGCTACAACCTCGCCAATGCATTGTCAGCCGACGATCCGGCGGAGGCGACGAAGCACTTCGGCGAAGCCGCGCGGCTTGACCCTACTTTCGCCGATGCGCGCTACAACTACGGTATCGGCCTCGCCCGCGCGGGTCGCGTGGTGGAGGCGGCGGAAGAGTTCGGCGCGGCTGTCCGGCTCCAGCCGCACCGTGTGAACGCGCGTATGAACTACGGCATCGCTCTCATGCGGCTGGGGCGCGCCGAAGAGGCCTCGGAACAGTTTGAGGAAGTGCTCCGCGTCGAGCCGGACAACACCGACGCCCGCCGCTTCCTCGCGGAACTGGAAGCGCGGTGACGTTTTGCCCGCCCGTTCAACCAAGGAGCGTGAAGCGGTCGACGTCGAAGAGACCACGGTCGCTGATTTTGAGGCTGGGGATCACGAGTAACGCCATGAAAGATAGGGTCATGTAGGGGGATCGCATGGGGCAGCCGTCTTCCTGCGCGAGGGCGGTGAGGCGTTCGAAGGCTTCTGCCACGGTCCACGGATCGCCATCGGACATCAGGCCGGCGATGGGGAGGGGAAGGGTTTCGACACCGCCGGGACCGGCGAAGGCGAGGCCGCCGCCGCATTCGACAACGGCGTTTATGGCGCGGGCGAGGGCGGTGTCTCCGGCACCGACGGCGACGATGTTGTGCGAATCGTGGGCGACGCTCCCCGCCATCGCTCCGCGGCGCAGACCGAAGTTTCGGATCAGACCGACGGCGGGCGGCGCGGGCTTGTAGCGGTTGACGACGACAATCTTGAGAAGATCGCGGTCCGGATCAGAGACGGCGGTTCCGTCGCGGATTGTGGGTACAAGATCCTCCCTCACGGTGACGAGCTGCCCGTCACGAGCAACGATCACGGGAAAGGGTTTGTCCGCCCTCCACGGGAGGGTGAGCCCAGCTTCGTCCACCGGGCGCGCACGGAAGACATTCACGGGCCGGACCGGCACGGCGGGCAGGTGGGTCCGACCCTCCGCCGCCACGCACCGGCCGTCGATCCATGTGCGCCGGACGCGGAAGTCGGTAAGGTTGTCGAACTCCACCATGTCGGCGGGATCGCCCGGCGCGAGGAGACCGGCGGGGAGGTTGTAGTGACGCACGGGATTGAGCGTGGCGGCGCGGAGCGCGTCCATCGGGGACACGCCGTTGGCAACGGCGCGACGCAGGATGTCGCCGAGGTAGCCGCGCACGAGGTCGTCGGGGTGTTTGTCGTCGCTGCAAAGGAAGCATTCGGCGGGGAATTCGCGGAGGGCGGGCCACAAGGCGTCGAAGTTGCGCGCCGCCGATCCCTCGCGGAGGGCCACACGCACACCGAGGCGCAGACGGGCAAGGGCCTCGTCGAGCGTGACGCATTCGTGGTCGGTCTCGATGCCGGCGGCGGCGAAGGCGGCGAGGTCGTCGCCCATGACACCGGGGGCATGGCCGTCGACGCGCAGACTGCGACCGCGGGCGGCGGCGATAATCGCGTGCACGTGCTCATCGCCGCCGATGACGGCGGGAAAGTTCATGACCTCCGCGAGGAAGTGAATGCCCTCCGTGTCGAGCAGGGCGGCAACATCCCCGAGTCCGAATGCGGCCCCGGCCGTCTCGAAAGCGGTGGCGGGCACGCACGACGGCGCGCCGAAGTGAAATTTGAAGGGCGAGCGCTTTGCGTTGTCCACCATCCAGAGCACGCCTTCGCGCCCGAGAACATTGGCGATCTCATGCGGATCGCTCACGGTCGCGACGACACCGTGCACGACGGCGGCGCGGGCGAAAGCGGTGGGGGCGAGCATAGAACTCTCAATATGCACATGGGCATCAACCCAGCCCGGGGATAGAAAGGTGCTGCATGCAGCGGCGGGGGCGGCGGCGATGTCCGCCACCCGGCCGCCGCGTACTGTCACGCGGGCCGGTCGGATTTCGCCGCCGACGACATCGGCGAGGTTGGCGGTGATTTCGAAGTCGGCCTCGTCGCCCTTGGGCGGGGTGCGGTTCTGTGTCATGCGGGCAAAGTGGAGGTTTCCGCTCGCCGTGGCAATGGTGCGCGTTTGTTCCCGCCTTGACGCGAGGGCGCGGCTGTAGCGTCCTTGGTGGCATGAGGTTTTTCGCGCAAACATGGAATGGGGCAGCGGGGGCGGAGCGGTTCCGGGCGGTGGTTTGGCGTCGGTCGGCCGGTCGATGGCTGTGTGCGGTGTTGGGGCTTCTTTTGCTTGCCGGGTGTGAACGGCCGCGGGGGGGGGGGCGCCCGACGGAGGCCGGTATTCTGCTCATCGGGAGCGGGCCGGAGCCGGAGCGGCTGGATCCGCACCTGACGACTTCGGTCTCCGCCTTCAACATCCTCTTCGCACTCTTCGAGGGCTTGGTTGCTCCTCATCCCGAGACCCTCGAACCGGTGCCCGGTGCGGCGGCCCGATGGACCGTGAGCGAGGACGGTCTTGAATACCGCTTCTTTCTTCAACCGGACGCCCGGTGGTCGGACGGCGAACGGCTGACGGCGGATGACTTCATCTTCTCGTGGAAACGCCTGCTTTCGCCCGCGCTGGGCGCGCCCTATGCCACGATGCTCTATGCCGTGGAGGGGGCGGAGTCGTTTCACCGCGGAGAGACGGACGACTTCGGGGTGATCGGTGTCGAAGCGGTTTCGCCCGCTGAGCTGCGTGTGCGCCTGCGCGCGCCCGCGCCGTATTTTCTCCAGCTGCTTATGCACCCGGCGGCATTCCCGGTGCGGGAGTCCGTCCTGCTGGCGGAGGGCGATCCGTTGCACCGCGATACACGCTGGGCGGTGCCGGGGCGGCTCGTCGGCAACGGCCCGTTTCAACTCGGGCAGTGGCGTGCCGACCAGATGATCGAGACTGTAGCGAACCCTCACTACTGGGACGCGGAGACGGTGTCGCTCAATGCCATCCGTTTTTTTCCGATTGCGGACCTCGGGGCGGAGGAGCGCGCCTTCCAAGCCGGGCAGTTGCACGTCACGGAGGCGCTCCCACCCCCGCGTGTGCGTCATTACCGGCGCAATGAACCCGAGGTGCTTCGCGTCGATCCGTATTTGGGAACCTACTACTACCTCTTCAATCACGACCGCCCGCCGTTGGACGATCCACTGGTACGCCGCGCCTTGAGTCTCGCGATCGACCGGCAAGCGATCACGGACGGAATTCTCGGCGCCGGCCAGATCCCGGCGAAGAGCTTTACGCCGCCGGGTCTCGCCGGCTACGAGCCCCCTGGCATGCCGCCGGCCGATCTCGATGAAGCGCGTCGGCTGCTCGCTGAGGCGGGCTTTCCGGGCGGCGAGGGTTTTCCCCGGTTGGAACTGCTCTACAACACCTCGGAGAGCCACCAACGCATTGCCGAAGCCGTGCAAGCGATGTGGCGGCGCGAGCTTGGCATCGACATCCGCCTGCGCAACGTGGAGTTTCGCGTCTATCTGGACCTGCGCGCGAACGGTGACTTCGACATCGCCCGTGCGGCGTGGATCGGCGACTACCTTGACCCGCATACTTTTCTTTCGCTCTGGACGACGGCGAGCGCGAACAACTTCAGCGGGTGGGCGGATGAGGCATACGACGACCTCATCGAACGGTCCGACCGCGTCCGCGACCCGGCGGCGCGCAATGCCCTCTTCGCTCAGGCGGAATCGATGCTAATGGAGCGGCAGGTCATCTGTCCGGTCTACACCTACGTGACGGTCTACCTCATCCGGCCGGAGGTGCGCGGCTGGCATGCCAATCTTCTCGACTGGCATCCCTACAAGCACGTTCGGCTCGAAACGCCGAAGGGCGGCGGGGCAGACTGATGGGGAGGGTTGGGCTTGTGCGGCACCGCGTGGATTGGGGCGCACAGGTTTAGCGGACCACGGACATTCTTGTCCGTGTGCGGATGGGAAGGCAGGGTTGGAGCAAGTGCGAAGCGACAGTGGCTGTAGTGAACATGTAACCTCTCCGGCGTTGGAAGAGCTGCGTATCAGAACTCCACGCGCACCCTGAGGCGCCAGTCACGCGGGAGGCCGGGAGTGAGAAGGGTGCCGGCCGCGAAGACGGGATCGGCACCGGCCCAGTTGCGGGAGTTGAAGACGTTGTCGACGAGGAGCCCGACTTCCCAGCGCTCGGTGCGGTAGAAGACCTGCGCGTCGCCAAGGACAACGCCGGGGATGCGCATGGTGCGGCCGATATCGCTCCAGTATGCGTCGCGCCACGACAATCCGCCGGCGAGCCCGAGCCCGGTGCCCGGCTCCCAGAGGGCGAAGAGGCGCGCGGTGACTTCGGGAAACCCGGCGTAAACCTGGTCGGGGTTGTCGGGTAGGCTGACGCGGTCGGCGCCGTTGAGGATTCCGCCGGAGAGCGCCCAGTCTTCCTCGTCGAAGGGCAGCGCGCCGAAGCCGATGCGGTCGCCGCGAAGGGTAACGCGCTGCGCCGTGAAATGTGCGACGAGCGACCATGCCGGGGTTGGCGTGACAAACGCTTCGAACTCGACGCCTTCGCCGCGGAGAGGACGGGCGTAGGCGTCGCGCGTGCTGAAGACCGACTGGTTCCAGCGGTAGACAGAGAGACTGGTGAAGAGACGACCGTCGAAGAGATCCGATTTGACGCCAAGTTCGCCGAGGTCGGCAGTGGGAAATGAGGTTTCGCCGAAGAGCACGCCGCCGTCGCCGGGCGCGAGCGTTCGTCCGCGTTGGGCCGCGCCATAGACGAATATGCCGTCGATCGCTTCGTAGGTGGCGTGGAGGGCGGCGTTGGCGAATTCGAGTGTGTCGCGTCCGCTCAGCCGTTCGATGTCGGCGGACGAGCGGCTGTCGACGAAGGCGGGTAGGCTGCGCCGCAGTTCTACGCGTTCGGCGCGCACCCCGGCGTCGATGCGCAGGCGCTCCGTTGCTTTCCAGTCGGCTTGGGTGAAGAGGGCGGTCTGCAGCGTGCGGCTGCGTCCGCTCGCGCCTCCGAAGGTAGACCAGAGGTTGGTGCCGTCGGGTCCGCGGTCGGCCCCGGCGGAGACGAGCGTGTTGGGCGCGATTTCGCCGCGTGCGAGGTCCCGCCGTGAAAAGGGCTCCGCGTCGAAGTCCTGTGCCATGTGCGCGTGGGCGAGACGTACGGAGAGGCCCCCCTCGACGGTGAGGTCGGTACCGTCGAGTTCGTGGCGCAGGCGGGTCTGGTTTTCGCCGAGGATTTGCTCCGAGCGGAAGGCAAAACCGTAGGTGGAGCGTTTGTCGGTGCGCACACCTTCAAAGAAAGAGCGGTTGATCCACGTCCAACCCGGCGCGCCGCGGCCTTCGACATTGAGGAAGAACATGCCGTTTTCGGCGTCGGCAAAATCGTCCGGGTCGGCGAGAATGCGGTTTGTCGGCAGGACATCGGTGAGGGCCGCGCCGCCTGCCGCGAAATACTCCGGGGTGTAGACGAAGAGATCCTGCGGACGGGCATCGACCGCCGCCAGTTCTTCCGCAGCGGCCGCGCGCAGGGCGTCGAGAGCGGCGGGATCGCCCCCGTAGGCAAAGGACGGCACCTCGGCGGCGGGCCGCAGCGAATACAGTCGCTCGACGTTTTGCGGATCGTTGAGGTCGATCATGTGCGCGCGCAGTTCCGACGGTATGCGCTCCCGCGCGACCGCGCCGGGCACGGCGAGAGAGTGTAGCGACGGATTCACAACTAACGTAAAGGGAAACTCCAGCAGTGTGCGCGCGGCGCGGCCCTCCCAGCGTGGCGAGGTTAGATCCGCCGGTTCGCCGATGACGTAGGCGCCCGTATCGATAAATGCCTGCGTGGGCCGGTTCGCGCCGGGCACCTCGCTGCTGCGAAAGCGGTAGAACTCTCCTCCCGCGAAGACGGTCGCGCGCGGGGTGGCCTGGACCTTCACCGCCGCGTAGATGGATTCAAAGTCATTGCGAACGTGGTCGAAATAGCTCTTCGCGCGTTGCCCGGTAAGCGATACGCGGTAGGCCGCCGGCCTGTCGCCCCAAAGAAATGGTGCTCCGTAGTCAGCCTGCGCGCGGTAGGCGTCCCACCGGCCCACACTCAATTCCACACTGCCGAGAGCGCGCTCGTAGTAGGGGCTCTTCGGAAGCATGTCGACATAGCCGCCCACGAGGGTGGGGGCGAAATGGGCGGGTGCGGGCCCCTTGACGAGCGTGAGCGACTCGGTCGAGCCGAACGAGGTCGGCATTTCATTGCGCTGGAAGGCGCGCAGCATGCCGTTGAAGTAGAGCCCCGCGTTCGTGCCGCGCAGCACCGGCGCGCCGGCCAGCCCAAAGTAGTTGATACGCTCGGCACCCGCTGCGGAGCGCGGGAGGTCTTCGAGGTCGCGGATGTCCAGACGCCGCATCGCCTCGGGGGTCAATGCCGTAACCGCCCGAGGTGTCTCCGTCAGCGGGCGCGCCGAACCCATCACGTTGTTGAGCGACCATCCCGCGGGCGAAAGCGACTCCGGAGCACTGCGCGCCGCTTCCCGCACGACAAAGTCGTCGAGAACCACCACGCGGTCCGTTTCCTCTTCCGTTCCCCACAGGCTGGTCGCTGCAAACAGCCCTGCCGCCAAAGCGGCTGTCAGTGTCGTTGTCTTCATGCAGTTTTGGTTGGGAAGGGGCGGACCGTAGGACGGACCGGGGGCATGGCAAACGAAAATTCCCCTCTTATCGGAAACAGCACGGTAGCTCCTTTTTCTTCGTGCGCGATTGCCGTGGACGGCAGTTGAAAATGTGATTTCGACGGATTTCATGCGGGGACCGTGTGCGTCAAAATGTCCCGCATCGTGTCGCGGAGGGACGTAGCGGCGCGCCGCAGGTGGGCGGCCGGGAAAGCGGTGTTTTTCTTAAGGGATTGGTATGGAGTCGCTTATCCGGGCTTTCATGATTCAGGTCGATGGGTGCGCGGGGGGAATGTTTTATGCGGAAGGAGAGGCATGAATATCGACTTCAACAAGTTTACGGAGATGTCGGGCCGGGCCGTGCAGGAGGCGCAGAACGAAGCGCGTCGGCGCAATCACCAGCAGATCGACGTCTGGCACCTCCTGCTCGTATTGCTCACGCAGGAGAAGGGTATCGTGCCTGCCATCATTGAAAAGGCGGGGCTGCAAACGAGTGCGCTCGAATTGGCGGTAAAGCGGCAGTTGGAGAAGCTCCCTGCGGTCACGGGCAGCACCTCGGCGAGCCAAGTCTACATCACGCCCACCCTCAATGCCGCACTCACGGCGGCGGAGGAAGCGGCGAAGCAGCTTCGCGACGAGTATGTGAGCGTGGAGCACCTTTTCCTTGGTCTTCTCAAGGGAGGGCAGACGCCGGAGTTGAAAAAGCTGTTCAGTAGTTTCGATCTCGACGAAAAGCGGTTTCTCGAGGCCATGCGGGCGACGCGCGGCAACCAGCGGGTGACGACGCAGCATCCGGAGGACACCTTCCAAGCGCTTCAGAAGTACGGCGTCGACCTCGTCGAAATGGCGCGCAAGGGTAAGATGGACCCGGTCATCGGGCGCGACAGCGAGATCCGGCGCGTCATCCGCATTCTTTCGCGAAAGACGAAGAACAACCCCGTGCTCATCGGCGATCCCGGCGTGGGCAAGACGGCCATCGTCGAGGGCCTCGCCCAGCGCATCGTGCGCGGCGACGTGCCCGAGGGAATCAAGGAGAAGACGATTTTCGCCCTCGACATGGGTTCACTGCTCGCGGGCGCGAAGTACCGCGGTGAATTCGAGGAGCGCCTCAAGGCCGTGCTCAACGAGGTGAAGACGAGCGAGGGGCGCATCATCCTCTTCATCGACGAGTTGCACACCATCGTGGGCGCGGGCAAGGCAGAGGGCGCGGTCGACGCGGGCAACATGCTCAAACCGATGCTCGCGCGCGGCGAACTGCGCTGTATCGGCGCGACCACGCTCGACGAACATCGAAAACATATCGAAAAGGATGCTGCTCTGGAACGCCGCTTCCAAACTGTCCTTGTCGACCAGCCCAATGTAGAGGATACCATTTCGATCCTGCGCGGTCTGCGCGAGCGCTTTGAAGTACACCACGGCGTTCGCATCCAGGACAACGCGCTCGTCACCGCCGCCACGCTTTCGCACCGCTATATCACGGAACGTTTTCTGCCGGACAAGGCCATCGACCTCGTCGACGAAGCCTGCGCCATGATCCGCACGGAGATGGACAGTATGCCGCAGGAACTGGACGACCTCTCCCGCCGCCTCATGCAGTTGGAGATCGAGGAGGCCGCGCTGCGCAAGGAGAAGGACGAGGCCAGCCGTCAGCGGCTCACCGAACTGCAGAAGGAACTGGCCGATTTGCGTGAACGAGTGCAGTCCATGCGCGCGCAGTGGGACAAGGAAAAGGAGGCCATCGGCAGTGTGCAAAAGGTCCGCGAGGAGATCGAGGCCACGCGCATGGAGATCGAACGTGCCGAACGTGCCTACGATCTCAACAGGGTCGCCGAGTTGCGCCACGGAAAGTTGCCGGATCTGCAGAATCGTCTGAAGGAGATGGAGGCCACGATGGAGTCGGCCAGTCTCCTCAAGGAGGAAGTCACGGGCGACGAGATCGCCGAGATTGTGGCGAAGTGGACAGGCATCCCCGTAACCCGCCTCGTCGAGGGCGAGAAGGAGAAACTCCTGCGCCTTCCCGAGATCCTGCACGAGCGCGTCATCGGGCAGGACGAGGCCGTCGACCTTGTGTCGGACGCCGTCCTCCGCGCGCGCGCGGGTATCCGCGACCCGCGCCGCCCCATCGGCAGCTTCCTCTTCCTCGGCCCCACCGGCGTGGGCAAGACGGAGCTGGCCAAGACCCTCGCGGAGGCGCTCTTCGACTCGGAGGACAATATGGTGCGTATCGACATGAGTGAATACATGGAGAAGCACACCGTGGCGCGGCTCATCGGAGCGCCCCCGGGCTACATCGGTTTCGAGGAGGGCGGCCAGTTAAGCGAAGCCGTGCGCCGGCGGCCCTACAGCGTCATCCTCTTCGACGAGGTGGAGAAGGCGCACCCCGATGTATTCAATGTTCTCCTGCAAGTGATGGACGACGGACGCATCACCGATTCACAGGGGCACATCGTCGACTTCAAGAACACCGTCGTCATCATGACCTCCAACATCGGCAGCCGCTACCTGCAGGAAGGTGTCACGGGCGACGAGATTCCCGAGTCCGTGCGCGAGTCTGTCATGGCCGATCTGCGCGCGGGATTCCGGCCGGAGTTCCTCAACCGCATCGACGACATCGTTCTCTTCAAACCACTCACGCTGGAGGAAATCGGTAGGATCGTTGTTCTGCTCCTTGCTGACGTGAATCGCCGCCTCGTCGACCGCCGCATCACTGTGGAGATCGACGCCGAAGCGCGCGAGTGGATCGCCGAGCGCGGATACGATCCGGTCTACGGCGCGCGTCCGCTCAAGCGTTTTCTGCAAAAGCGCGTCGAGAACCCGCTCGCCCGCGCCCTCATTTGCGGCGACGTGAAGGAAGACACAGAGGTGCGTTTCACCCGCGACGGCGACGAACTCCGCATGGAAACCGAGCCTGCCGCCGTGGAGGGCGAGGTCGTCGAGGATTGAGGGATGAAGCCTGAACCGGGAATCCAGAAAGCGTAATCCCGCTTCCGGCCCGGATCATTTGGGTTCGACTTCGATTATCCAGAATTGTCTCGCCGGGGCCTCGGCGTCGAGGAGGACAGCCCGTTCCATGGGACCGTCGACACCGTCGATGACTTCGACGGCTTCCCATTCGGCGGGGCCGCCGAGATCACTGCCGTGGCGGAGGGTGTAGCGGCGGTCGACGCGCCCATGCCATGCGAGGTTGAATCCGCCGTCGGCGGCGCGTGTAATACCGAGTATCGGCGCCGCGTCCGGTGCGGGCGGCGGCAAGGTCACCGTGAGGTTCACTTTGACGGCCTGCTCCGCGAAGACTTCGCCGTCGCTTGCGTTCCAGATGAAATTGTCGAACCCGGCGTAGCCCGAGCCAGGCTCGTAGGCGAGTGTGTCGAGTTCGCCCGCGGAAATGACATCTCCGGCGCTGAGTTCGGCGCCGCCGAGGAGAAGACGCCCGTGGAAGGGCAGGCGGTCAATCCGCACTTCGGTGAGGGCGGCGCCCCCGCCGGGTTGAAACCGCTCTTCAAAGAAGGGGCGCGAAAAGGGCCGCGCCGCGCCGCCTTCCGCTTCTACGTTCGCCGCCGCAAGCGTGGGCCGCGCCGCACCTTCGGGAAGGCCGATGATGAAATACATGCTGTTGTTGCCGCTCCATCCGGCGGCGCGGTTGCCACCCGTCTCGACAACGCTGTCGGCGGAAAATTCGCGCCGGTAGAGCCGGAAGTCGAACCACGAGCGCAGCGGCACCTCGAAGGTCTCCTCCGTCCAGTAGTCCGCGAGCCAATCGGGCGGGGTGGAGCTGGCGTGCGGGCGGGGATCGTAGGCGATGTAGACCGTGGCGTCCTGTGTCACGCGGAAGGTGAGCGCGACCTCGGCAGTGGACGTGCGGTCGGGGATGCTGCTCGGGCGGATGATGGGCGCGCCATCCAGTTCGGGCGGCACCTGCGAAATCTCAGACTGTTCGTTGGTAAAATAGAGCGTGCCGACGCCGAGCGTGCCGGTGGCGTAGTCGCTGCCGGATACCGGATTGATTTCCGTGAAGAGTTCGCTCTCCGGCGCGTCACCGATCATGATGTTCACGCGGGAGGTGTCGAACGGCGACCATGAGGCACCGTCGTGGGCGTTGTATTCAAAAAAATCTTCGCCTTCGTTGGACGGCGAGCGGTAGGCGAGGAAGGGGATTTCGGTGTAGCTTACCTCCTGCCCGGCTTCCACGGGGACTCCATTCAGGCGCAGCGTTCCCTTGATGGGGAGGGAATGGATGCGGATCTTTTCGAGGCTGCGGCCGCCGCTGATGTCCACTGCGTCCGTGAAATCGGATTGGGTGAACTCGTATTCGGTGGCGTAGGGCGTATCCACGTGGACGGCGTAGGTTGTCGGCGGGGTGGTGACCGAAAGGTCTTCTTCCTCGACGGAGACCGCCCGGAAAATTGTGTTCATGTCGTTGTCGTTGTCGGTCGCGCGGAGGCGCACGATGTAGGTGCCCGGCATGCTGAAAGTGTGGGTGGCCACGGCGGTGTGGGCGCGCGTCCCGGGATGGGAGGCGACATCGCCGAGGGCGCGTTCGCCGTCGCCAAAGACCCATTCGTAGCGCGCGATGTGACCGTCCGGATCGCTGGAACCGGTGGCGTCGAACTGCACGATGAGGCCAGCGGTATGGGTGATCACGGCGTCGGCGACGGGCGGAAGGTTGTCTGTGCGGACCTTTTCAACGTAGAAATCAATGAGGGCATCGCGTATGCCTGCGGTTATGTCGTGACCGACGCCGTCCACGTAAAGTGCGGTGACGTCCGCGCCTGCATCTGTGAGGGCGCTGTCGAAAATCTCTGTGCCGTCGATACGTGACTGCTGCTCATTTAGCCCGACGTAGAGAAACCACGGGATATCCCTGAAGGTTTCCGGCGGTGTCAGCGTGGCGTAGGGGAAATATTGCGCTCCGAAGTTAAACCCGGATATGTCGGAGACGAGTTCTCCGGACCAGTAATGGTCTCCGTTGGGCAAGGTGATGCTGTTGCCGAAACCACCGGCGGCAGCGGCGATGATTTCGTCGGCAAGGAACATGCCGAACGATGTCGTAAACTGGCCGCCAAGAGAAAAACCGTGGACAAAAATCTTCTCGTAGACATTGAAGTCGCGCCGGATCTTCTGGAAGTGCGCAAGGATATCCTGCGTGGCCGGCAGGTCCGGGTGCGAGAAGCGCCACTCGCCGACCGCCCCGGTCTGGTGGGGAAACACGGCAATGATATCGTCGACCCCGCGCTCGTTGAATGTCGAAAGCATGCTGCTGACGCTGGACTCGGGATTGCTTCCCGCTCCGTGGCTGTTGAGGAACACCCGGTAAAGCCGGTCCGGATCATAGCTCTCCGGAACATAGGCAATAAAGCGGTTGCCGAGCAGGCCGATCTCTTCGCCGTAGCGGTGGTAGGTCCACCCCGGGACTTCGATGATTTCCTGTGCGGCAGCGAGCGGTGTGATCGCAAGGCACGCCAGCAGTGTCTTGTTCAGTGTGCGGAGTCGTGTGTGGCTTTTCATGGATAGGATGGTGTCAGACATGCGCCGGATCCGCGCATAGACCCATTCTGATGGTCGTAAAACATTCAATGACGGTGGCGCGAGCAGTATTCCATTGTTTCAGTAAAGAAGGGGGCGTTCCGCTCGGCCACGTGCGGGCAGCTGTCGCGGTTATCCGGCTGCAGGTGGATACGGTCGCCTTCGACGGCGGTGATGATGCCGTTCCCGGCGGGGATGTCGGTGCCGCCGGTGAGCACTGTGCAAAGGGGCGTGGTGCGGTGAGACGGTCTTGTCACTTCTGTTCACGCCGACGACGGAGGATTTCGTCCCACGTGCGGACGCTGCAACGCCCGGCCCAATCATGCCAGAGAGCGGCGAGTTCCTCGACGAGGGCTGGGCGTTCGGCGGCGAGGTTGTGCAGTTCGGAGCGGTCGGCTTCGATGTCATAGAGTTCCCATGGCTGGAAGCCGGGGCGGAGGGAGGGATCGCCCATGGCGGAGAGGCCGCCGGCTTGAACGTACTCGCGCACGAGCTTCCACTTGCCTCGCCGGATGCCGCAGTTGCCTTCGTGCTCCCATGTGAGGACCTCACGGGAGTGGGGCTTGTCGTCGAAGACGGGGCGCAGCGAGTAGCCCTCGTGCGGGAGAATTTCGCGGTCGCCGATGCGGGCGGGGAACTCGGCCCCGGTGACATCGAGGATGGTGGCCATGATGTCGGGAAGCTGGGCGGGCTGGCTGCGTAGCGCCCCGCGCCCGGCGATGCCTGCGGGCCAGTGAACGATAAGCGGAGTGGAGATACCGCCCTCGTGTACCCAGCATTTGTATTTTCGAAAGGGAGTGTTGCTCACGTTGGCCCACGGCACGCCGTAGCTGGAGTAGGTGTCTTCCGGGCCTGGATCGATGTCGGGCGTGTTGCCGAAGCGCACGGGGCGGCCGTCGCGCGTGTGGGAGCGGGCAGACCAGCTGTTGGGCAGTCGTTTGGCCCATTCTCCGCCGATTTCCTCGTGGCATCCGCCGTTGTCGGCGAGGAAGAGGATGAGGGTGTTGTCGAGTTCGCCCGCTTCTTCGAGGGCGTCGAGGACGCGGCCGATACCGCGGTCCATCTGCTCGATCTGGGCGGCGTAAACCTCCATGCGCCGGGCTTGCCAATCTTTGTGCTCGGCCTCGTCCCATGGCGGTTGGGTGGGGTCGCGGGGGGAGAGGGCGGCTTCGTCGCCGATTATGCCGAGTTCGCGCATGCGTCGCAGCCGTTCTTCGCGCAGGCGGTCCCACCCGCCGTCGTAGCGGCCCCGGTAACGGGCGACATCCTCGGGGCGGGCGTGCAGGGGCCAGTGCGGCGCGGTGTAGGCGAGGTATTGGAAGAGAGGCTTTCCAGTGCCTTCGGCGAAGTGGCGGCGAATCTGTCCGGCGGCTTCGTCGCTGATGGCGTCGGTGAGGTGGAAGTCGCCCGCCGGCGGTTCCAGCGGCGTGTTGCCGCGGGTGAGCGTCTTCGGCGCGTAGTAGCTGGCGGCGCCGCAGAGAATGCCGTAGTATTCCTCGAATCCGCGCTGGCACGGCCAGTTGCGGTGCGGCGCGTCGAGGTGGCCCGTGACGTGCCATTTGCCGGACATGCGCGTGGCGTAGCCGCTGCTGCCGAGGACCTCGGCGATGGTCGCGGAATCTTGCGAGAGGTCGCCGAGGTAGCCGTCGATCTGGTCGTTGCCGATCATGTGGCCGACATCCGCCTGGTGCGGGTGCAGGCCGGTGAGGAGCGAGGCGCGCGAAGGGCAGCAGCGCGCCGTGTTGTAGAATTGCGTGAAGCGTAGACCGCCGGAGGCGAGGCGGTCGAGGTTCGGGGTGCGGATCTCGCCGCCGTAGCAGCCAAGGTCGGAGAATCCCATGTCGTCATTGAGGATGAGGAGGATGTTCGGCTTACGCATGGAAAGAGGAAAGACAGCATTGGACGGCTGCGTCAACGCGGCAGGGGCGGCAGGGGCCGACACCGCCTCCTTTGTCGCAGAGCCGCCTATGGCAGACGCAAATCCGTATGGTTGAGTTCCATCCGAGGGGGTATACTTCTCCTGAATCCGGACACGGTTGAATGCATATGCCGCCGGATTCTCCCCAGCCATGAAAACCCGAATACCCCTTCTTACGCTACCCGCCGCGGCCTTTGTGCTGTGCGCTATGCCTCCGGCGATATCGCATGCCGCTTTCGCCCCGGATCCTGTCCTCGATGACCGCATCGAGGTTGCGCTGGATCTCGCAAGAACGAAGATGCTGGCCACGGTGGATTTCCTTGAGGCCGTCAACGCGGCGGAGACGGATCCCGCCCGCATCCCGTATTTTCCGCAGTATACGGTCAATCTCGACCTCACCCCCGACCGCAGTGAGCCAGACGGATCGTGGCATACGACGCGCGGCAACGGAGGCTTCTGGGCGCGCGGCTCTTTCGCGGCCCTGCTCTGGATGATGGCGGAGATCGAGGAGGACCCGGCGCAGCGCGCGCAGTGGCAGGCGTGGGCGAAAACATGGAGCGAGCCGGTGCGTGGCTACACGGGAAATGACATGACGGTAAACAATTATGCCGTCTTCCGCCGCTGGATGGAGCAGGCGGAGAACGAGCGCGAGGAGCAGCGGCAGACAATCCTGAGCCTCGCGCGCCTTCTGGTGGAGCCGTACGACCGCGAAACGAACACGGGCCGCTTTTTCGAGGAGGCGGGCATCTACGGCTACCGCAGGCGGACGACCGCCGAGCCGCGCACATGGTATTTCCACGCGTTCATCGACCATTCTCCGAATATGGAGCAGCTCCTCGGGGCATCGTGGATCGCGTACGACGATGCGGAGGCGCTCGATTTCCGCGAGAAGGCGGTGCGCCATGCCCTGAACATTCACCAGACGCTGAACGCCGGACGCAATCCCGGCGACGCCGGCTCATGGCAGCGGGCGTATTTTGGTTGGGAGGAAACGTCGCCGACCTACGGCGAGTTTGTGCTCAACGAAGGCAAACAAGGCTGGACGAATGCCTCCACTTGGTCACGCGGACAGGGATGGTGGGTCTACGGTATCTGCCTCGCCTACTACCACACGCGCCACCCGGACGTTCTTGAGGCGGCACGCGAGGCTGTCCGCTACTATATCGATCACCTTCCGGACCGCTATCCCGGCGAGCACCGGCGACCGGGCGTGTTTGTTCCTCCATGGGATTTTGACTACGCTTTCGAGGTCGATTTTGAGACGGATTACGACACCTCCGCCGCCGCACTCGCCGCCGCCGGGATGGTCCGGCTCCTTGCCGCCATGAATCCGGCGGATCCAGACTACGGGGCCTTCATGGAAGCGCTCCGGGGCACACTCTTCAGCCTGACGGACGCGCCCTTTCTCGCCACAGAGGATTATCCGGAAATGAGTATCCTGCGCAAAGGAGGCTACCATCACCCGGCCTCGCTAGAACCCTCCTCCGCCTACAACAACGGCCTCATCTGGGGGGATTATTTCTTTGTCGACGCCCTCCTCAAGTATCGAAAACTCCGCGACAATCCGCCGTCCGTTCCGGAAGCACCCGCTGTGGTCTTCGATGCGGACGCCGGTATGCTGCGCTGGCCGGCGCGTGCGGACGCGGTGTATCAGGTCGAGGTCTCCGATGACCTGCGGGACTGGCGCGACGCGGGTTTGCCGTTCCACGGTGCGGCGGAGGGCGAACCGCTTGGGTCGGCGGCGCAGCCGGGCGCGGCCCCGCGCTTTTGGCGCTTGCGCGCGTGGCCGATGCCTGAACAGTGATTCCATGGCCGGATGGAGTCCAGAAGCGGAATTGCTCCGCGGGGAAATGCAACAATGCCGCGACGAGGGATGTGAGATTCCCCCGAAGCTTGAGGCGGCGGTCCTCGCCCTGCAGACCGAGGAAGACCGGTGGAACGTGGAGAAGGCGCGGCCACTTTGGGATGCGCTTGCCGTGCTTCCGCGTGACGCCGCGCTCGCCGCTGCCGAGCCCAACGCGCTGGAAGCGATCCGCGCCCTCTGCCCGGACGGGCCGCGCGATCTCCGCTGGAAACCGGACCCGTCCGAGTTGCTAGACCGCTTGCACGGGGCTTGGTTGGGACGTGCGGCGGGGTGCGCTTTGGGCAAGCCAGTCGAATCCGGCGAGTTTGGCATGGCGGTGGAGGACGGGCGCGCGGTCGGGCGCCACCGTATCCGGGAGCATCTGGAAGCGCGGGGCGAATGGCCGCTCACGGACTACTTCTCGGAAGAAGCGTCGCCCCGGGGCACCCGGATCCAACGCTGCCATGCCTCCACGCGCGAGCACATTTCCTGCATGGAACCGGACGACGACATCCACTACACGCTCGTCGGGCTGGGAGTGCTGGAGTCGACCGGACCGGCGTTTCAGTGGTTTGACGTGGCCTACCACTGGACGCGGCATCTTCCGTATGCGGCCATCTGCACGGCGGAGACACAGGCGATTTTGAATTTCTGGAATCGTTCACTGCGCAACGGCAACCGCGCCAGCCCCAACACATGGGCCACACCGGACTTTACCCGTTCGCACAAGAACCCCTTCCGCGAATGGATCGGCGCGCAGATTCGTGCCGACGGTTGGGCGTGGGCCTGTGCGGGCAAGCCGGAACTGGCGGCGGAGTTCGCGCATCGTGACGCCTGCTGGACGCACACCCGCAACGGCATCTTCGGGGAAATGATGTTCGCCGCCATGCAGGCGGCGGCCTTTGTTGTGGACGATCCGCGGGAGCTGGTGGCTGTCGGTTTGTCTGAGATTCCCGCGGAGTGCCGCCTTGCGCAATGGGTGCGGCGGGCGTTGGACATCGCGGCGGACGCACCGGACCTGTGGACGGCGCTCGACCGGATCGATGCGGAAGAGGGGTTTCTCCGGATGAGTCCGGTGCATACGATCAATAACGCGGTTTATTGCGTCCTTGCTCTTCTCTACGCGGAAGGTGGGGTGGATGACGCAGTGTGCAAGGCCGTGGCGACCGGTCTGGATACGGACTGCAACGGAGCGACCGTTGGCTCTATTGTCGGTGCAATGACCGGTGCCAAGAGAGGCGGACGGCTCGCTGCAAGGCTGAACGACACCGTCGAACCGCTCGTTTTCGGTTTTCAGAAAGTGACGATGACAGAGTTAGCGCGCCGGCATGCCGAAGTATGGCGGAAGGTCGAGCGTTGGCACCGGGGCGGATGAAGAAGAAGAAACTGACCTACTGGGATTCCAATCCCAATGACGGACGTACGCTTGCCTTCACGCGGGCGGGTGAGGCTTTCTGCGCGGAGGAGGACGGTCTTGAGTTTGAATACATTCCGCGCGGGATCGACAATTATGTGGAGGATGTCCTCGCCGCGTGGAAAGCGGGCGAGGGTCCGGATGTTGTTGATGTCTGGCCGCATTGGGTGCCGCGCCTCGCCGGACCATCCGGACTCCTGCAGCTTGATCCATGGGTGGGGGCATGGGAGCGGAAGGCGGATTACGATCCGTCTCACCAGCGCTTGAGTGTTTCGTATGACGGATCGCACCGCTTTCTTGCGTGTGACTTGTTTGTCCAAGGGACCCACTACCGGCGCGATCTTGTCGAACGTGCGGGACTTGCGGATCCGCGGAAGCTGGATTCCGCAGGCGAATGGTCGATGGACGCCTTCGCCCGCCATGCCCGCGCGCTGCACCGGCCCGCCGAGGGCGTCTTCGGGGTCTCTCTCCGGGGCGGGCAGGGCAGTGAATTGACCGTCTTCAACGTCATCGCATCGGCGACGGGGCGTCCCGTTTTTGACCGCGATGGATCACCATGCTTTGACGACCCGGCGGGTATCGCGGCATTGGAGGACTACATCTCCCTTGCCCGACCGCCGGTCGCCTGCCAGCCGGCGCCGGAAGACGAAGGCTACCGACAGTTTGCATGGCATTTCTACGAAGGCCGTGCCGCTACGATGCTGCACAACGACGACGGTGTGAAAGCGGCGCAGGAGCGTTTTCTCGGACGCGAACGCTATGCCGCCGCGCGTTTTCCGTCGGCGGGCGGGCAACCCCGCATTGCATTGGCGGGGTTCGGAGTCGGGGTTCATTCGAAGAGTCCGCTGCAGGATGTCGCGGCGCATTACGTCCTGCAGTTCATTGAGGGCTACGGACGGCGTCTCGGGGAGAGCGCGGAGGCGCTGTCGCCCGGGGGAGACCCCGGTATAAGCTGCACACCCATGCGGCCGTGGACGGAACGCCGCGATCCGAAAGTGGAGCCCTTCCGGCAGGCATTGGAGAGCACGGAGACTTTTTTCGACCTTCCCTACGACCGGCCCGCCTTTGACAAAGCGGTGCGTGCGGTGATCCGTCCCGATATCCGCCGGTTGTTGCGGGGAGAAACAACGCCGTCGGCGGCCTGCGCGCGCTGGCAATGCCTGTCCTTGTGAGGCGCCTGCATGTCAGCGGGCATCGCCCCATGCGATCAGAAGATAAATCACCGCTGAATAGTGGACGACGGAACCTGCCATCACCCAGAGGTGCCAAATGGCGTGGTGGTAGGGTAAGCGCCGGTAGAGATAGAAGGCCACGCCGACAGAATAGAGAATCCCGCCGATGAAGAGCATGACGAAGCTCGGTCGCGGGAGGTTGACCCACAGGGGGACGATGACCCACACGCAAAGCCAGCCCATGGCAAGGTAGATAAGGGCGGAACCAGGCCCGCCGCGTTTCCGCGCGAAGCACTCGCGGGCGATCCCGGCGGCGGCGAGGCCCCAGATGATCCCGAGGAGCGTCCACCCGACCGGCCCGCGCAGCGGCCCGACGACAAAGGGGGTGTAGGTCCCGGCGATAAGGATGAAGATACAGCTGTGGTCGAGAACGAGGAACCGCCGCTTCCATACGGGGTTCCGCGCGCTGTGGTAGAGCGTCGAGGCAAGGTAGAGAGCGACGATGCTCGCGCCGTAAACCGCCGTTGCGGTGACGAGGAGCGCATCGGCGCTCAGGCCGGCCACAACAACAGCGGCGGCGAGGCCGACAAGCGCAAGGGCAAGGCCGACTCCGTGTGTGATGCTGTTCGCGATTTCCTCGGCGGGAGAAAATCCCGAGGTTGGATGCAGCTCTTTCATCGTATCTCCGCGAAAGGAATCACCGCCGGGCACTTTCGTCAACGGGGGAGCTGTTCTGGTCCGGAGCCCGCGCGCGCGGTGGCATTCGCCGGATTGGCGGTGATCGTGGTTTTGTTGGCGCACGGCCGGAGACGATAAATCGAGGGAGCGGTTTGCCCCCAATGGCGCGCGGATAAGCTGCCGGCTTGCAGGAGTGCGGGTCTATCGACAGCAGGATACCGTTGGTGCGCTTTTTGATTCGAGTCTTAAACGCGCCATTGCTGTATGCCCCGGTGCGGTGCGCGGGGGAATATTTACGTACCCCGTGTGTCCTAAACTTTTATGAAAGTGACTACTCTCCGAACTTTCTTCTGTTTTGCATGGACGGTTGGGCCGGTTGCGCTCATCGCAGCCATTCCGGATGACGCCTCCGACGTAACTCCGCTGGCCGTCGGCGATCATCTGCCGCAGGCGCAGGTGCGTACCGCCGACGGGGTTTCCCTCGACCTGCGCTCGCTCGCCCGTGGTCAGCCCACGGCGTTTGTCTTTTATCGCGGCGGGTGGTGTCCATACTGCAATGAACATCTCGCCGATCTCGCCGGAATCGAGGATGCCCTTGAGGATCTCGGCTACCGGGTCTTCGCGTTGTCGCCGGACCGTCCTGAAAAAGTGGCGGAAGCGGCGGCGGAGTCGGAGGGGAGCTACGAGTTGCTCTCCGACAGTGCGATGGAAGCGGCGAAGGCCTTCGGTGTCGCCTTTCGCGTCGACGATGAGGGTTTCGAGCGCCTTCTTGGATTCGGTATCGATCTCGAAGCGTCCTCGGGCCAAACCCACCGGCTCCTTCCTGTGCCCGCGGTTTTCCTGGCCGATGTTTCCGGCAGGATCATCTACAGTTACCACGACGCCGACTACCGCGAGCGGCTCTCCGGCGCGGATGTGCTGAGGGTTGCGGAGGCGGCTTCGGGTCCGGACCGCCTCGCCGTTCTCTGGACGAGCGGGGATCCGGAAGTGGCGCACCGCGTGGCGCTCATGTACACCCATGCGGCCATGCGGCAGGAGTGGTTCTCCGAAGTGCGGCTCATCATCTGGGGACCGTCGCAACGACTGCTTGTCGCCGACAAGGACATCCAAGCCTACGTGGCCAAGCTGCAGGAGGCCGGTGTCGAGGTGCAGGCGTGTGTCGTTTGCGCAGACTCCTATGGCATTGCCGAGGAAGTCGCGGCGCTGGGTATTGAGGTCAAGCCCATGGGCATGCCCCTCAGCCGACATCTTAAGGGGGCGGCGTGGAAGGTGCTGACCTTTTGAAGTAGACAAGCTGATTTTGCGCTGCGGAAGACCGCATCCGGCTCCGTTGTCAACCGCGGGGTCAGGAGTTTTCGGGCGGCGCGGGCGGCAGCTCGAGGGTGAAGGCGGCGCCGCGGCCGGGGCCGTCGCTGTGGGCGCGGACCGTGGCACCGATTTCTCTTGCCGTATTGGCGCAGGAGTGCAGACCGTATCCATGCCCGTCTTTGCGGGTTGTAAATCCAAAGCGGAAGAGGTTCGGCATGGTTTCGGCGGAAACACCGATACCGTTGTCCCGCACTGTAATGGTGACGTTGCCCGACGGCTCCGGGGCGAGGATGAGCGTGATGCGCTTGTCCGCGTTCCGTCCGGTGTCGTCGAGGGCGTATTTTGCGTTGCGGATGTAGTTGACGAGAATCTGGAGCACTTTGTGGCGTGTGACGCAGATTGGGGGAACAGGCGTGAACTCGCGTATAACATCGATACTATGCCGCTTGAGGGAAAGGGCACTGATTTGAATGGCCTCCTCGATGAGTTCGAGCGGATCGGCTTCGTCGACAAGGATGTTTGTGCGGGCGTAGCCCTGCTGCAGGGCGACGATCGACTTCAGGTGTTCGACGCTGCTGCGCAGACTTTCGACTTCTTCGCGCAGCGCGGCTTGCTCCTCGGCGAGGAGTGACGACAAGTCGGTAAGGTAGTCGGGCAGCATCGCGCCGCGCTTGTCCTCGGTGAGAAAGCGGGCGAGATCGGATCGGTTTTCCCGGAGCATCTCTGCGGCCTTGGCGAGGTTTGCGACCTGCGAATGGGCAAAATGCCCGGCGAGCAGTGTGACTGATGTGTTCACACTGTTGAGACCATTGCCGATATTGTGTAGGATGCCGCTGGAAATTTCCGCGATTCCGGCGAGACGCGAAGCTTCGAGGAGTTCTTTCTGCGTCGACTTCAGAAGCGTCTCGGCTTCGACACGTGCAGTGATATCGCGGGAAATGCCGAAGGTGCCGACAATTTTTCCGCTCTTGTCGCGCAGGGGCATTTTGGAGGTGGAGACCCAGGTGACGCGACCGTCGGGCCAAGTCTCTTTCTCTTCCATATCGTAGATGGGACGGCCCGTGCGCATGATGTTCTGCTCGTCCTCAAAGGCTTTTTCGGCATGTTCTTTGGAAAACGAATCGAAGTCCGTTGTTCCGATGAGGGCGGATGCGTCCTCGATGCCGCGCTTCTTCGCCATGGAGCGGCAGACCCATGTCAGGCGGCTCTGCCGGTCTTTGAAGTAGACGGCGTCGGGAGCGTTTTCATACAGTGCCCGGAGAAAAACGGCAGCTTGTTCCGGAGTGATTTGGCCCGGTTGCGCATCCGGCGTGTCGGCGCGTCCGGCAGGCGAGTTTTCGGGGCTCATTGTACGCGTTCTATTTCAATCTCGTTGGTGAAGCGGTCGAGGACTTCTACTAGTTCCGACTTCCTTACGGGCTTGGCGATAAAAGCGTCCATGCCGGCGTCGCGACACAGGTCTTTGTATTCTTTTGTGGCTCCGGCGGTCATGGCGATGACGGGCATACGCGGGCGGGAGGCGGCTGCCTCTCTGCGCCGGATTTCCTGTGTGGCTTTGAAGCCGTCCATCTCCGGCATCTGGCAGTCCATGAAAACGATATCGTAGGACTGAGATTCAACGGCCTGCACGGCTTCCTTTCCGGTGCAGACGGTGTCGCTCTGCACACCCATGCGTTCGAGGAGCAGGGTCGCGACTTTGCGGCTCACGGCATTGTCTTCCGCGATGAGAGCCCGGATCGGTTCATACTCGGGGGTTGATTCCGGCGCTTCGGCGCGCTCCCCGGCGGAAGGGGCTGGAACGGACTGCGGAGCAGGTGCGGATTCTTTCGCGCTTTCCCCGGCATGCGCTGCGCGCATCGGAACGACCAAAGTGAAGGTGCTGCCGCGGCCCGGTGCGCTCTCGAACTCGATCCGTCCGTCCATCATGTCGGCGAGGCGGGCGCAGATGGCAAGACCGAGGCCTGTGCCGCCAAAGCGGCGTGTGATCGAGGAATCCGCCTGTGTGAAGGGCTGAAAGAGGCGCTTCTGCTTTTCGGGTGTGATGCCGATGCCGGTGTCGCGCACGCTCAAGGTGATTTCATCGACTGCATTCCCAAGCGGACGGTATGCCGCGCGCACATGGATCTCGCCCTTGGACGTAAATTTGACCGCGTTGGCGAGGAAGTTCTGCAGAATTTGCCGCAGGCGCACGGCGTCGCCGAGAAACAACGCATCCGTGTCCATCGCAGTCTCGCAGGTGAGTTCAATTCCTTTCATGCGCGTCGTTGCGGCAAAGAGGCAGACGGTGTCTTGGACGACTTTGCCGGGGCAGAATGGAGCGACCTCGAGTTTGAGGCGGTTCGCCTCGATCTTCGAAAGGTCGAGAATATCATTGAGGAGGGCGAGCAGGACTTCGCCGCTGGAAGCAAGGGTATCTACGAGGTGGCGGTGACCTTGCGACAGCGTGTCGTCGCCGGCGAGGAGTTGGCACATACCGAGGATGCCGTTCATCGGCGTGCGGATCTCATGGCTCATGTTGGCGAGAAACTCGCTCTTCGCGCGGTTCGCCGCCTCGGCTTCGTCGCGCGCTGCGGCCAGTTTGCATTCTGTCGAACGCCGCCATTCGATCTCCTGATGAAGCGAGGCGGTGCGCTCTGCCACGATGGCCTCCATCTGCCCGAGCTTCATCCGCGCGGTACGGCGCAGACACCACTTCTCCGTCAGTGCAAGGGCGAGCTGGACAACCTCGATTGCGTCGAACGGTTTTTTCAGGATGAGGAGTCGGTCCGTTTCGCCGAGGCGCTCGACCATGCTTTCCCAGTTATAGTCTGAGTAGGCCGTGCAGATGACGATCAACAAATCGGGGTCTGCCTGCCAAAGGTGCTCAGTTGTCTCGATGCCGTCCCAGCCCGGCGGCATACGCACATCGACAAAGGCCATGGCATAGGGCGTGCCGGCTTCGACCGCCGCTCCTGCGAGGCGAACGCCCTCGTTGCCTTGATAGGCGGAGTCTACCGTGAAGTCCGCACCGCGTTTCGGCTGCACGGGCGCGGCATCTCCGAACAACTCCGCTTCGATGGCTTCAACCCCTTCCCGCAAGTCTCCGCAGCGCGGAACAAGGATTTTTCTGAAGTCGCGGTGAATCGCCTCATTGTCGTCAATGACGAGGATTCTGCGATTGCGGGGCGTGACCGGTGGGTTCATGATTTCGTTCTTCCCGTCGGCGTCCATGGCGGCGGACATGGACAGAACTGGGGGTTTGGTGATTGAGGTTTTTACCCTATACTCGGGTTTGTTGTGCAGGCACGCAAGTGAAATCGTATGACCGACCTCCAAGATTTTGCGGGGGAGGGGCGGAAATTTGTCCACGGCGCAGCCGACGATGTGCGGAAGCACTTGATCCGCAACGGCAAGCGGCAGCAGCAGGCTGCCATGGACGGTGGAAATTTGGGCAGACGCAGGGCACGGACCTACCGCCGCTTCGCAAACCACTTGCGGAAGCTTCCGCCGCGGAATTTCGGGAGGGTGCGGGCAGACTGCCATGCCCGCGCCGCGGGATTGGCATTGAGGACGGCGTGGGGCGTGATGTTCATGAGGTGGCCGAGGCGAAGGGCTGTCTTCCATGCGGCGGGCTGTGAGGCGACGAATGACCACGCGCCCATGGAGGGCGTGGCGACGCTGCCGCGCGGAGCTTTCTCGGTTTTGGCGCGATTGCGAAGGCGGAGGAGCAGGTCCGGAATGGGAATGTCGACGGGGCACACCTCGTTGCACGCGCCGCAAAGGCTGGAGGCCTTGGGGAGGTCGGCGTAGTCCGCAAAGCGGTCGCCGTGGAGGAGGGGACTGAGGACAGCCCCGACAGGGCCGGGGTAGACGCTGCGGTAGGCGTGGCCGCTCGCCTGGCGGTAGACGGGGCACACGTTGAGGCAGGCCCCGCAGCGGATGCAGCGCAGGATTTCCCGGCAGTCGGAGGCGAGGACCTCGGAGCGCCGGTTGTCGAGGAGGATGACGTGGAGTTGCTCCGGGCCGTCGGGCCGGCCCTCCCGGCGCGGACCCGAAAGGAACTGCGTGTAGACGGTGAGTTGCTGCGCCGTCGCCGAGCGCCCGAGGAGACCGAGAAAGAGCGGCAGGTCGCGGTCGGAGGGGATGAGCTTTTCGATGCCCACGAGGGAAATCTGGATACGCGGTGCGGCGATGGAAAAGCGCGCGTTGCCCTCGTTCGTTACAAGGATGATGCGTCCGCTGTCGGCGACAAGGAAGTTGCCTCCGGTCATTCCCGCGTCGGCTTCGAAATACTTTCGCCGCAGGTGGGCGCGGGCGCGGCGTGTGATCGTCTCCGGGTCGTCGTTGTATTCGCCCAGTCCCTCGCGCTCGAAGCTGCGCGCCACCTCTTGGCGGGACTTGTGGATGATGGGCGTGACGATGTGGCTCGGGTGGTCGCCGTCGATCTGCACGATGTATTCGCCGAGGTCCGTCTCCACGGCTTCGATACCGTTTTTTTCAAGGAAGGGCACACATTCGATTTCCTCGCTTGCCATACTCTTGGACTTCACGAGGCGTTTTGCCCCGGCCTCGCGGAGAATGCGGAGGATCGTCTCGTTGGCTGAGGTGGTATCGGTCGCCCAATGCACCTGCGCGCCATTACTTTGTAGGGCGGCTTCGGCTTGTTCCAGATACGCATCCAGATTTTCGAGCGTGTGCTGCTTGATGCGGCCCGCCGTGCGCCGCAGTTCATCGGGATCGGGATAGGCCTCGCGGAGGGAGTCGACGCGCTTCTCCGTCTTGATTTTGGACGAGCTGTGCACCGACTTGCGCACGTCCGGCGCGAGTGTGGCGGCGTATTGGTCGATTTCCTGAAAGCGTTTCATCAATGGTCTCCTTTGTTGCGCAGGGCGTCGCGCAGGATTTCGGCAATGTGCCGGCGGGGCGTGGGGTCGCCGTTCTTTTCCATCATGCCGCCGAAGTGCATCATGCAGGCCATGTCGAGCGCCGCCACGCAGTCCGGGCGCTCCGCCGTGAGGTGATCGACTTTGAGCTGGCCCATGGCGCGCGAAATGTTCGGAAAACTGACCGAAAAGGTGCCCCCGAACCCGCAGCACTGCTCCTGCTCGCCGACCTGTACAAGCTCGAGCCCCTCGATGGAACTGAGGAGCATCACCGCGCTCTCGTAGCAGTCGGTCCCTCGAGTGTGGCAACTGCGGTGGAGCGCGACTTTCGCCGGATACCGGCCCGGCCACTCGCGCACGCCGAGACCGTTGACAATGTAGTCGCATAGTTCCCACGTGCGCTTCGCGAAGGCCTCCACCGCGCCGAGGTCGGGTTCCTTTTCAAATTCGAGGAGCGCGCCGTGCCGCGCCATGGCCGCGCACGATCCGGACGGAACGACCACCGGCGCCTCTCCCGCAAAGGCGTCGAGACAGTGCCGCACGACCCGCCGCGACGACGGCCAGTCGCCCGCGTTGAACGCCGGCTGCCCGCAACAGGTCTGCGCGGGCGGTGCCTCGATCTCGCAACCGAGGTGCTCGAGCACCTCCACCGTGGCGCGCGCGGCCTCGTCGTAAAACGCGTCGCACAGGCAGGTGATCATCAACTGCAACCGGCGGTCCCCGGGCTTGGGTCGGGCTGGAAAACTCATGGATCTATGGATACGGTGGTTCGGTCCCGCGGCAAGGCCCGCTTTCCGGCGGACCGGACCCTGTCGCGCGAGAGTCTAATGTCTCCGGTCCAACCGTTCTTTCAATGCAAATCTCCACTTTCGCCGCGGCCCTGCGCCTGCTCCCGTCCGCCCGGACCTGCAACGTCCCCCGCGCGACACAAATTTCACAAAATGCGAAGTCTTCCGTTGCGGATAAATTTCATCCCACTTGTGAAGATTATTGTCGACGACAAAAAACACGCAGGTGTGAACTTTAATGTCGCGCAGGCGGCGGCGGCGGTTAGGGTGAGGTGTATGAGGGCTTCGACGGAGTTGTTTCTGTGGCGCGAACTGGCGCAATGGCTGGGTGAGCGCGGTTTCGGCGGTACGCAGGCGGCTCAACGGCCGTAGAGCCATGCGAGTTCGCGCAGGTAGGGCGTGGAGTCGTGCTGCCAGCGGAAGGCGGCGGCGTCCATGCGCCACGTCCAATTGCCTTGGGCGGTGCCGGGGACGTTCATGCGGGAGCGGGCGTCGAGGGCCATGAGGTCCTGCATCTGCACGATGGCGATGCGTGAGACGCTGCGGTAGGCACAGCGGATAAAGTCCCACGCGATGTCTTCGCCGTTGACGCGGAGGTAGCGGCGCACTTGGTCGCGGATATCCTCGCCGATGGATTCGTACCAGCCGAGGGTGGTATTGTTGTCGTGGGTACCCGGATACACGATGCTGTTTTGGTCGTGGTTGTGCGGGAGGTAGGTGTTGTCGCCTTCGCCGCTGAAGGCGAACTGGAGAATGTTCATGCCGGGGAGGCCGGTGGCGTCTCGGAAGGCGCGCACTTCCGGGCCGATCTCGCCGAGGTCTTCGGCGATGAGCCGGGCTTCGGGCAGGGCCTCTCTGACAGCCTCGAAGAGAGGCATGCGCGGCCCGTCGCGCCATTTGCCTTCCTTGGCGGTGGACGCTTCGGCGGGGATCTCCCAGTAGTCGTAGAAGCCGCGGAAGTGGTCCAGGCGGACGACGTCGAAGAAGCGGAAATTTGCGCGGAGGCGGTCGAGCCACCATGCGTAGCCGGTATCGGCGAGGGCATTCCAGTCGTAGAGCGGGTTGCCCCAGAGCTGCCCGTCTTCGGAGAAGTAGTCGGGGGGGACGCCGGCGACGACGCGCGGGCGGCGTTTCTTGTCGAGCTTGAAGAGTTCGGGCGAGGCCCAGACATCGGCGCTGTCGAGGGCGACAAAGATGGGGGCGTCGCCGATGATCTCGACGCCTCGCCGGGCGGCGTAGTCGCGCAGCAGTGCCCATTGCCCGAAGACGAGGTATTGTGTGAAGGCGTGGAAGCGAATGTCCTCGGCGAGTTCCTTGCGCAGGTGCGAGCGCTGGAAAGAAGCGTAGTCGCGCACGGGCTCCGGCCATTCGCCCCAGAAACGTCCGCCGAAATGCGCCTTCACCGCCATGAAGGCGGTGTAGGGGGCGAGCCAGTCGCTCTCGCTCTCGCAGAACTCGTTAAAGCGCCCGTAGTTGGGAAGGTAGGCGAGGCCGCGCTCGCGGAAGCGCCGCCACGCGAGGCGGAGGAGAGGCCACTTGATGCGGTAGAGCCGCCCGAAGTCGACGTATTCGCGCGGCAGTGTGCCGAGGGGGACGAGGTCGTCGGGGGAGAGGAGCCCGTTTTCGACGAGTGGATCGAAGTCGATGAGGTAGGGGTTGCCCGCGAAGGCGGAGAAGCACTGGTAGGGGCTGTCGCCAAAACCCGTTGGTCCGAGGGGCAGAATCTGCCAGTAGACCATTTCAGCGTCGGCGAGGAAATCGATGAACCCGCGCGCTGCCTTGCCGAGCACGCCGCAGCCGGGCGAGTCGTGAAGCGAGGTTGGGTGGAGAAGCACGCCGGCGGCGCGGTCGCGCAGCCATGGCATGAGCGGTTCCGGCATCGGTTTCGGTCCTTGAGCGGATTACCAGTTGTGCGGCACAAGCCTCAGCCGGGTGACATCGAAGCCCTTCTCCTGGAGGAAAAGGACGAGGTCCGAATATTGGGTCGGCTCGATCCATGGATCGCGGCGCATGATCCATGCATGGCGGCGGTTGGGGTGTCCGATGATGGCGGTTCGGTAGTTGGCGTCGAGGTAGATGATCCGGTAGTCCGCTTGGAAGGGCCAGAGGAACTGCATGTCCCACTCTGCGTTGGTGCGCGGGTTCTTTACGCTGGCGATGGGGTTGTAGGTGCGCTCATCTCCCTCGAACCCGCCGACGCGGAAGGAGTAGGTCGTGGCGATGCGGCCGTCGTCGCGCCACTCGTAGATTTCCACGGCGTTGTGGGCGTTGCGGTCGAGGTTGGTGGGCGTGTGCGCCACCACGTACCACCGCCCCATGAAGCGGTCGAGGTCGACGAAATCGACGGTGCGCAGGGTATCGCGCTGCTGGCGTGTGGCGCAGCCGGCGGCGAGGGCGACGAGCAGGAGCGCGATTCCGGCGGACCGGAGAGTGTGCAGGTGCAGATTCATAGCTTCAAACGGTTAAGAAATTGATAGACGGAATGTGAGGCAGCCTGCGCATGAACGCAAGAAATAGGAAGCGGCTTTTCCCTTGGCGGCGGGGGATTCCGCAGCCGGTTTGCTGCGGTGCCCTCAGCGCGCGAGGTCGGTCTGGTCGAGCACGCGCAGTCCCTTGCAGTTGAGGATGTCGGTGGCCATGTCGTTGTCTTCGAGACTGAGGGCCAGGCCACTCTTTCCCTGCGGGCGCATGATGAAGGAATAGAGATAATGAATGTTGATTTCGGCCTCCACAAGCGCCGCCGTGATATGTTTGAGGTCGGCTTCGCTGGCGATCTCCACGGCGATGACTTCGACTTCGGAGAACGCATAGCCGCGCTCGCGCAGAAAGTCGCGTGCTTCTTCGTGGTAGTCGACGATGAAGCGCATGATGGTACATTCCGTCGTGTCCAGCTGACTGAAGGCGAGTATGTGGATACCCTTCTTGGCAAGGAGCTGCACAAGTTCGTTCAGCCGCCCGACCTTGTTGTCGGCAAAGACGGAAAATTGGCGCACGGGAACCCGCCGCGGGCGTTCTGTGATATCCGCTCCCATTTTCAAAGCCCAACGCTACTCCGCGTCGTGCGCATGGAAAGCCTTTTCCGCGCCTTCGCAGATCGTACGGGTATTGCCAGAGGCACAGAAGCCGCCGGAAATCCCTTGTGGCCGGGCTTCGCGCATCAATCACCGCGGCTCCCCGGACCGAAGAGGCGCGCGAAGAATCGTTCCCGTGTTTCCGGTCCGGCGTCGCGGTAGTGCTCGAAGGGCGCGTGCTCGTCCGCGCGGGCGGGGTCGACGCGGATGCCCCAGAGCGGTTCGATGGAGTCGGGTATCATGCTGTAGCGCAAGTCGGCGACGATTTCGGGTGTGTCCGGTGGCTGGTAGAGGTAGCCCATGGAAAAGTGGCGGAACCGTTCGATGTCGTGCGCGAGCACGCTGTCCGGCGGGAGTCCGGGAAAGGCCTCGGTGGCGTCGAAGACCGGCACCGCGGATCCTTCGAAGATCACTGCTTGCCGGAAGTAGCCGACGCGCACGGCGTCGACGTAGTATTCGCCGTCGTATTCGTAGAGGGTGCGGAAAAGGAGGTTGTTGAAGATCGATGGCTTGGCCTCGACCACTTCCGGGGTGTGGCCTCGCCGCGCCGCGAGTTCGTGGCCCGCGACCGCCGCGCGGTGTTGCTGGAATGCCCCGAGCGCAAGGTAGGCGAGCATCCATGCGACGGCGAGGTGGGCCGCGCGCGGTAGGCGCATCGGTGCCGCTGCGGCGACCACGAGCAGCCCCAGCGCGGGCACGGTGTACAGCGGGTCCACGACCGATACCCAACTCCATGCTGCCCGCGTGTCTGAAAACGGCCACCATAGCTGCGTGCCGTAGCTGGTTGCGGCGTCTAGAAGACCGTGGTGCAGCCAGCCGAGGAGCGCAAAGAGGTAGATCCTGCCGAAGGCAAGCCCGCTGCGGAGAAGAGGGAAAAACATCAACGCGACAAGCGCGGCGCCGACGGGCGCAAAGCCGAGACCATGCGTGAACCCGCGGTGGAATTCGAGATGCAGGAGCGGGTCGGAGGCGGACCGGAAAAATATGTCGATGTCCGGGGCCATGCCGGCCGCTGCTCCGATGAGGACGGCGCGCCGGCGTTCCTCCGGGCGCGCGGCGGCGGCGGCGAGGGCACCGCCCGTCACACCGTGGGTCAGCGGATCCATCGGACAACGGCAAGCGGACGGGCCGCCTGCTTGCGGGAGCTGACGATACCGCCCGTCATGGTTTGATGCGGCGCATTCCGGTCCACAGTCCGGCAGCACCGAACAACGTGACGCCGCTGCCCGCCGCAAGGCCGACTGGCGAATAAATGAATAGCACGAAAACCACCGGTCCGCCCACGAGAGCAAGCACACTGGCAATGAGGAGAACGAGGTTCGCCGGGGAGGACTTCATAGATAGCCGTCACTCTTGCCCCGTCCGCCGACAGATGGCAAGCGGTGTCCGGCGTTGCTCGGAGAACGAGGGCGGAGGCTTCCGCTGCGTGGCGGCGGGACACCTGTCATCAGGCCATACCGATACTCGCTTTAATGTCGCCGGTTGGTCTTGCCAAGTTTGGCGGTGGCTGAGTTTGATACCTTTGTAAAGCCCTGTTATGACCTACACGCTCCGGATCATCCGTATTTTCTTTCTTGCGCTCTGCGTTTTCGGCGGGTTTCTCGTCGCCTATGCGGTGCCGGAGTGGGACGACCACCGCTGGGTGGGCGTCCTCGCCGGGTTTCTTGCCGGTATTCTCGTGATCCTTGTCGATATCCTCCTGAAGGGCTTTTCCCTGCGGGGGATGTCGGCCTTGAGTTTCGGATTGTTCGCGGGATGGCTCGTTTCCACGCTCATCGCGAATTCGCCGCTTTTTGAATTCCCGTTCGTGCCGGACGACGAGTTGTCGATGGTCCTGCACCAGAACCAATACCTCATCCGCGTGGTTCTCTATGTCGTGCTCATGTATCTGGGGGCGGTGCTGGCGCTGCGGGGAAAGGATGAGTTCAATCTCGTTATCCCGTATGTTCGGTTTGTCCCGCACGGGGTGGATGTGCCGCTGGTCGTGGTAGACAGCAGCGTGCTGATCGATGGGCGTATCGTCGGCATCTGCGAGGCGAAGTTCATGGGCTACGGCTTGATAATCCCGCGCTTTGTCATCGACGAGCTGCAGGTGATCGCGGATTCGCCGGATGTGCAGCGCAAGGCGTCGGGCCGCCGCGGGTTGGAAGCGTTGCGGCGGCTGCGCGAACTGCCGGGTGTAGACCTGCGCATTAACGAGAGCACGGTGGACAACCGCCAGAAGGTCGACGCCAAGCTCGTCTTCCTCGCGCAGTCTCTCAAGGCCAAGTTGCTCACCCTCGACTACAATCTCGCGCAGATCGCCGAGTTCCACGGGGTGGAGTGGCTCAACCTCAACGCCCTTGCGCGTTCCCTGCATCCGGAGGTGACAATGGGCGAGGTCTTTGCCGTCAAACTCCTGAAGCCGGGTAGGGAAGCGGGCCAGGCCGTCGGCTACCTCGACGACGGCTCCATGGTCGTCGTGGCGGATGCGGCGGAGCATGTCGGTGGCGAGGTGACGGTACGCGTCGACAGCGTCGTGCCCTCGGCGGGCGGAAAGATGGTCTTCGCCCGGCGGGTGGAGTGAGGTGCGCCGCGGGTGAGCTGAGATCGGGGGACGAAGCGCGGCGGTTTCCGGCGTTGCCATTCTTCCGCGGCGGGTTCATTGAGGGGCTCTTTTATTGAAGGCGAAACTATGATTATTTCCAAAGCCCCCGTCCTCACGGATAAGCAACTGGCCGAGATCGAGCAGATCGTCGGCGAGTTCGGCTGCAAGATCCAAGTGATCCACGGCGCGCACCGGCAGATCTACGCGATCATTGGCGACGAGCGCAGCGAGACAATGGTCAACCGGCTTCTCGGTCTGTCCTATGTCGACCGCGTGGACCGGATGGAATCGATCTACAAGTTCATGGACCGCCGCTCCGACCTCTCGCGCCACCGCATGAAAATCGGCGGAGTCGAGGTGGGCGGGGAACCGCTCGTGATCGCGGGCCATTGTACGATCGATCCGGAGAACAGCGCCGCCTTTTTTGAAACCGCCGCAGCGGTGAAAGAGGCGGGTGCCCATGTTATCCGTGGAGGCGTCTGGAAGCCGCGCACCTCGCCGCACAGTTTTCAGGGCACGGTGAAGTCGCTGGGTTTTCTCCTTGAGGCCCGCGAGCGTACAGGCCTGCCCGTCATCGCCGAGGTCATGGACGAAGCACAGCTCCGGCTCGCTGTCGAGGCGGAGGTTGACATGCTCCAGATCGGTACGCGCAACGCGCTCAATTACACGCTTCTCGCCGAGGTCGGCAGGCAGACGGCGGAGCCCGGCATTCCCGTGCTCCTCAAGCGCAGCCGCCACATGGGGCCGATCGACGAGTTCATCGCGGCGGCGGAATACATCGTGGCGAACGGCAATCCCAACGTGATCTTCTGCCCGCGCGGCACGATGCCTATGCTCGACGGCTACCGTAACCACCCCGACGAAGCCATTGCGCCGCTGCTCAAGGAAAAGTCGTGGGCACCGGTCGTTTTCGACCCGTCGCACTCCGTCGGGCGGGCACATTATGTTCCCGCCGCCTCGCTTGCCGCCATCGCCTACGGGGCCGACGGGCTTATTGTGGAGACCCACGTCGATCCTATCAGCGGCATCGGGGATGATCCCAAACAGAGTATCAAACCGGAGGTGCTCAAGGCTTTGATCGCTGACGTGCGCGCCGTCTGGGATCTGCGCTCGCGCTGGCGGGGCAACGGCAACGGAAGCACCGACAGCGGCGCCGCGTAGACCGGCGGTAGTCCGCCACTGCGGCAGGACGCACGGAACCGGCGAAGGAAACGGTGCGCCTTGCGATGGGGCTTGCTCCCCGCCGTTTCGTGAGGTGCTCTTGCGCCTATGCCTCGATTGCTTTTTCTCGGAGACATCGTCGGTCGCCCCGGCCGGAGTGCCGTTATTGCCCGCCTCCGCGCCTTGCGCGCGGACCTCGGTGCCGACTGGGTCGTGGCCAACGCGGAGAACGCCGCGGGCGGGTCCGGCCTCAACGCTTCCATTGCACGGGATCTCGCCGCCGCCGGGGTCGACGCCATCACCCTCGGCGACCATTGCTGGGACCAACGCGGGTTTGACCGCGAGATAGGTGCCCTTGAACACGTCTGCCGCCCGGCCAACCTGCCCGCCGCATGCCCCGGCCGCACACACATCGTCCTCGAAAACGACGGTTTCCGGCTCGCCGTCTTCACCCTTCTCGGCAACCAGTTCATGAAGGTCGACGCCGAACATCCCTTCCGCGCCGTGGAAGCATGGCTCGACCGGCTGCGCAAAGAGGCCGACGCCGTCTTCCTCGAGTTCCATGCCGAGACAACTTCCGAGAAGATCGCCATGGGATGGTTTCTCGACGGGCGTGCCGCCGCCGTCGTCGGCACCCATACCCACGTCCCCACGGCGGACGCCCGCATCCTCCCGCGCGGCACTGCCTACATCACCGACGTCGGCATGAGCGGTCCATACGCAAGCGTCCTCGGACGCGAAATCGCCCCGATCCTCGCCCGCATGAGCGACGGCATGCCGAGGCGATTTCCCGTCGCCGCTGGCGATGTGCGCATCTGCGGCGTCGTCATCGACATCGATCCCGGCACCTGTCGCGCCACCTCCATCAAGCGCATCGAGATCCCAGCGGAATAGTGCGGAAGCGCGTCGGCGCAGCGCACCCCCTTCTCTCAGAAATCCAGAGCCGCACCCGTCAAGTAATTTAGATATGACATAAATATTGTCACTTTCATAACCGTGAGATAAGAAACTTTGTGTCAATAAATTTAATTGTGAGAAAGATATTGAGTGTCGTTGACCGCTGAGGGTTGGGAGGCGGAGGAAGGTCCAGCGGTGGGTGGAATGGCGGAGAACTTGTCGGATGCGTGCGTTGATTAGGGGCTTGAACCCTCCCTTGAATTAGGTAGATAACATGAGGCTTGTGGCTGGAATTTTTCCATTAACTGTCGGCGGAGGAATGGAGCTTCCGGAGAATTGGGCGGTCTTTACGGTGGACCGTTCGCACCGGATTTTGGAGGCCAACGATGCCTTCCGGCGTTTTTATGAGAGGCATTTCGGTCTCCGGCCCCGTGCGGGCGAGTCGGTAATGGAAGGCCTCTCCGCGCCGGAGCGGAAGAGGTTGGCGGAGCGTTTTGCGGCGGCGGAGGGGGAGGGCGGTTTCACCGTCGAGGAGAATTACTACCGCGACGGGGAACGCTCCCGCTTCGTCGCGCACTATTGTCCGGTTTTTGACGGTGACCGCGGTGTGCGGGGTTTCCGGGTGTTTCTTGAAGACGTCACGGAGCGGCGTGAACTGGAGGCGGAGTTGAAGCGCACGCGCGATGCTCTTGAAGAGTCGTACCGAATGCGGGAGACGGTGTTTTCCGTGCTCGGCCATGACCTGCGCGGTCCGATTTCGCAGATCAACGCACTCGTCTACCTGATGCGGGACCGTCCCGACTTCCTTGATCCGCAGCGCATACGCAACTACGCCGACGACTTGGATCAGGCGGGCGCGGTCCTCACCCATTCTTTGGAGAATCTCCTGCAGTGGGCGCGGATTCACCGCGGTCCGCTTTCCGCCCGGGCGTCAACTTTTGTGGCCGACAAGGTTATCCGCGAGTCGATCAACTTGCTGCGGGTGGACATAGCGAAGAAGCAGCTGAACGTCGGATTCAATGAAGGCGATCCGGTTACAGTGGAGACCGACCGGCTTATGTTGGCTTTTGTTGTCCGCAATGTCCTTGCCAACGCCGTTAAGTTTACGCCGAAGACCGGCACCGTCGAAGTGGAGCAGCACTACGACGAAAGCGGCTACCGTGTTGCCGTGAAGGACTCCGGCAAGGGCATTCCGCCCGCCCGCCTCGACACGTTGCGGGAGAAAAAGGTACTCGACAGCATGCCCGGTACGGAAGGTGAGCGCGGCATGGGTCTTGGCCTGCGCGTTTGCCAGCTCTTTGCCGAATGCATGGGCGGTTGTCTCGAGATTTTGAGCGAGGAGGGCAAGGGTACGACGGTCACGCTGCTACTTCCGCCTTCGGTTGTGTCGGCTCCCTAAGCGGTATCGGCGTGGCTTGGGCCGGGCACGTTGTCGGCCTCCGGCATGCACTTATGCGCGTGGCGCGAAGTGCTGTTGTCTGAGATGGGGGCGGATGATGTCGTGGAAGGCGGTGACGGAGCCGACTTCGCCGAGAGCGAGAAGCTGGTATCCGAGATTGCCTACACTGGTGGCTTCGAGGGCGTAGCTGGTGACGTCCATCTCCGCGGCATTGGCGAGTTCCTGGCAGAGCAGCGTGTTCTTCGAGCCGCCGCCGACGATGACGATGTTGTCAAACTTACGGTCTGCGATGGAAGCGAATGTCGCGGCGGTATCGGCGATTCCGCGTGCGAGGCTGGCGCAGATGAGGCGGAAGTAGCCGGTGAGGTCGTCCGGGGGCGTGCCGCCGCGGCGCTTGAGCTGCGTGTCGATGGCCCCGCGCATATCCGCCGGGTTGAAGAGACTCTCGTCGGACAAGTCGATAAGGGTCGACGGCGTCGCGGCACTTTCCGCCGCCTTGGTGAGGGCAGCCCACTCCGCGTCGGAAGCGGGCCGGTTTTGGAAGGCGGGGATTGTGCGCTCGAGCAGCCACAGGCCGAGAAGGATCTTGCAGGGGCGGTAGCCGCCGTCGCCGCAGCGTTCGTTTGAGATGCCAAGCGAGCGCGCTTCGTCTGAGAGCAGGGGAGCGTCGCAGATGGTGCCGACGAGGTTCCATGTGCCCGAGCTGACGATGAGACTGTTCCCCTCGCGCGGGATGGCCTCGAACGCGCAGGAAGTGTCGTGTCCCGGCACGAGCGAGACGGAGACGCCGTCGACGCCATCGATTCCGCGCAGGGGGCCGAGGTTGCGCCCGGCGGTGACGGGGCCGTCGAACCAATCCGCGGGAACGCCGAAATATTCGAGGGCTTCTTTGGAGTATCCTGTGCCGCGCACGTCGAGGAGTTGCGATGTGCTCGCTTGGGAGAACTCGTTCACCGCCTCGCCGGAAAGGAGGAAGTTGAAGTAGTCGGAGAGCATGAGGACCCGGTCGCAGGCAGCGCGCACGGTGGGTGCGGCTTCAAGCGTCTCCATGAGCTGGAGCCCGGTGTTGTAGTTGATGACCGGAAGTCCCGTGAGGGCGTAGAGGCGTTCGGCGTCGCCGGACTTGAGGATGCGTTCGCGGACCGGCTCGGTGCGCCTGTCGCGGTAGGCGTGGGTCGGGTAGACAAGGCGGTGCCGGGCGTCGAGCAGGGCGTGGTCCACGCCCCAGGTGTCGACACCGACGCTCTCCAGGCGGGGAAACCGCTCGTTTGCCGCGTGGATGCCCGCGTGGATTTCTTCGAGGAGGCCGCCCACGTCCCAGTAAGCGTTTCCGTTGAGTTCGTGGAAGGCGTTCTGGAAGCGGTGCGCCTCTTCAAGGGCGAGCCCGCCGCCGGAAAACCGGCCCACGATGACGCGTCCGCTCGACGCGCCGAGGTCCACTGCTGCGATGACTTTCTCTTTCGGCATTCCTGCCGTCAACGTGGACAGGCGGGTGGGGGTTTGCAAAGTTTTTTGGACACGTTTCAAGAAAGGCGTTGATCCCCGCGAACGCCTCTGCCCGGTTTCCGGCCATCCTGTGGAGACAGATGTTCAGGACCCTTTGCGGGAGGGGAAACGCTGATTCCAGTGTTGCCTCGGCGGCGTGGTTCGGGCGGATTCTTGCGGGATGGAATACGACTTTGCGTCATGCCCGGACCGCAGCGGCACCGGCAGCCTGAAGTGGCAGAAATACGCCGGGGGCGAAGTGCTGCCCTTTTGGGTGGCGGACATGGATTTCGGCTCCGCCCCCGAGGTCCTTGAGGCACTTTCGGCGCGGACGCGGCACGGCGTCTTCGGCTACACGCTGCCGCCCGCGGAGACGGTCGACGCCGTGGTGGACTACCTGCGCCGCGACCACGGGCTTGCCGTTGAGCCGAAGTGGCTCGTATGGCTGCCGGGCCTCGTGCCGGCCCTCAACACCGCCGCGCGAGCGTATGCGGAGCGGGAGGAGTCGGTTATGACCTGCGTGCCGGTGTATCCGCCGTTTCTCACCGCGCCGGGCAACCAGGGGCGGCGTTGCCTACAGGTGCCCCTCGCGGTGGCGGACGGGCGCTATACCTTTGACTTTGAAGCGATGGAAGCGGCGGTGCGCCCGGACACACGCGTCTTTTTCCTGTGCAATCCGCACAATCCGGTGGGGCGCGTGTTCACGCGGGCGGAACTGGAGGCGGTCGTCGCCTTTTGCCGGCGGCATAATCTCGTCCTCATCTCCGATGAAATCCATTGCGACCTGATTCTCGACGATGCCGCGCTGCACATCCCCACGCTCGCCCTCGGCGGGGTGGAGGACCTCACCGTGACCCTCATGGCCCCGAGCAAGACCTACAATCTGCCGGGCCTCGCGTGCAGTTTTGTGATTGCGCCGGACGCGCGCCTGCGCGCCCGCTTCGAACGCGCCTGCCGCGGCATGATCACGGAGGTCAACTGTTTCGGCTACACGGGATGCGCGGCGGCGTTCCGGCACGGCGAACCATGGCGGCAGGCTCTCCTCAAGGTGCTGCGCGCCAACCGCGACCGCGTCTACGCCTTCGCTGAAGACGAGATGCCGGAGCTGGGCATCCTCCCCATGGAGGCCACCTACCTCGCATGGTTCGACGTCCGCCCGCTCGGCCTCCGGAGGCCCGACGCCCACTTCGAGGAACACGGCATCGGCCTGAGCGACGGCGGTGCCTTCGGCACGCCCGGCTTCCTCCGCCTCAACTTCGGATGCCCGTCCGCTCAGCTGGAAGAAGGGCTCCGCCGCATGAAGCGCGCCTACGACGCCGCCCTCACTGCCCGCGCGGCGGTGTAGGGCGTCGATTTTCCGCGGGGCGGGTGTGATTTCGTTGGCAAGGTGCGCGGGGCCATGCAATGGTATTGGCCTTCACTATCAGATTTATGAGCTTACAGTCGGAAAAGAAACGCAAACGGGAGGAAAAGTGGGAGGCGATGTTCGCGCGCCTCGGGGAGTATGTGCGGACGGACGGCGCGGCGGTTTTCGGCAATCTGGCGGAGCGCGACGAGGAGACGGCGAAGTGGGTGGACGCCCAGCGGACTGCTCGCGAGACGGGGAATTTGGCGAAGGACAAGGAGGCGCGGCTGAGCGGACTCGGGTTGCCGTGGGACGGTCCGCCGGAGGTAAAGAAGGTTCCGCCGCCCGGCGTGCAGCCGCTGAAGAGTGTAGAGGAGATCGAAGGGCTGATGGCGCGGCGGAAGCCGTCGGGGCATGTGCCTCTCGGGCGGCGGTTGATGCGCCAGCGGGAGGCGGAGGCAGCGGCTAAGCTGCCCCCGACGGAGGACCTCATCGCGCAAATGTGGGAGCGGCGGGTGGAGGCGCTGCGGGAGGCGCGGAAGCGCCTGCCGGCGCCGCTGCGTGCGCTGGACACATGGATGTATGAGGAACATGAATATGGATCGTGGCTGCGGCGGCAGCGCGAGTTTTGGGCGAACGGAGACATCCCGGAGAGCCAGGCGAAGCGGCTGCGGGAGATCGGGGCGGAGCCTGCGGGGGACGGGCGCGCGGAGCGGCGGCGGCGCACATGGGAGCGTAATGTGAAGCTACTCATGGAGTTGCACGAGAGCGCGGAGCAGCGCGGGGAGGTTTTTTTCGACGGATTGAAGGACCCGAAGCTCAAGGCATGGGTACGGCAGCAGAGCAAGCGCGGGGCGCGCGGCGAGCTGCGTGAGGACGAGCGGCGTTTCTTTGACGCGCTTGGTTTCCCGTGGCGTCCGGAGCAGTGGACGAAGAAGGAGCGGTCGGCGGGTCGCAAGACGCGCAAGGTTACGGACACGCCCGGACTTTCGTCGCCGAGCCGGTCGGTGTGGCTGCCCTTGCTCAAAGAGAAGCTGGAGGCCGCGCACGCCGCGCTTCCGGAACCTATCCGGGAGCATCTCGACACCTGGCGCTATGCCGAGGTGGACGACGAGGCCTTTCAGCGGCGGCTGTGGTTGCTGCGCCGGGACATCAAGGACGGGAGGGTCAACAAGGAGGCCGCCCGGGTGCTGCGGGAGTACCGCGTGGCGGCGGAAGTTTCGCGCAAGCGTACGCTCTTCGAACTCAATGCGCTGAAACTTGCGCGCTCGAGAGAGTCGATGGATCCAACTCAGCGGGGGCGCGACTTTGTCGCACTTATCTCCGACAAGACGTTGCAGGCTTGGGCGCGCAAGCAGGCGAGCCACTACCGGCGCAGACGTCTGCTGGAGGATGAGATCCGGTTTCTCAATGCGGTCAACGTGCCGCTGGAGATTCCGCTCGGCGCAAAACGCCGGGCGAGAGTGTGGTGGGATTTTTGCATGGAGCTTGAGCAAGTGAAGCGGGACTACGGCGGTTTTGCGTATCCTCCGGAGCACCCACGCCACGAGGCCATGGAGCGCTGGAAGCGGGCGCAGCGCAATGCCCGCCGCCGGGGCAAGCTGGACGCGGATCGGGCGAAGCGCCTTGAGGCGATTGGTTTTGCGTGGGACGGCTTTGCCGAGGAGGAAGAACTCTGGGAGCGTTCGTTCGCCAAGCTGGCGGCCTACAAGGAGCGGTTCGGCCATGTGGACGTAGCGGAAGACTGGCCGGAGGATCCCAAGCTGGGCAAGTGGGTGGCGAAGCAGCGCGTGGCTCTTGCGCGTCCGCCCATGCCGCGCGACCGCAGCACGAGACTCCGGCGTCTCGGCCTGAAAGCGGCGGAGCTTCCACCGATTATAACGCGGCGCTGGCTCGACTCGCTGGAGAGTGTGCGCACGCGTCTGCGCGAGGACCACGGCACGGCCAAACTCGTGCCCGACACGGAACTCGACGCGACAAGCCGGGGATTCATCGTGAACCAGCGGCGGCGGCATCGCAAGGGGCAGCTCACGGATAAACAAGTCCGGATGTTGGACGAACTGGGCATCGACTGGAACCCGCCGCGCAAATACATTGTGCCGGTGCGCGGGCCGCAGCCCCCCTCGGCCAAATGGCTGGAGAATTACAATGAACTCAAGGCCCTCTTTGCGGACCACGGACCGGAGGCGCTGATCGACCACAAGAAAGCGCCCCGGCACTTGCAAAAGTTTGCCACCGACCAGCGTATGCGGCGCAGCCGCGGGATTCTGACGGAGGAGAAGATCCGGCTGCTCGACGCGATCAACTTTGACTGGAGTCCTCGAGAAAAAATCCGCCCGGCGTGGATGCGGCGCTACGAGGCGCTGAAGAAGTTCAAAGAAAAGCACGGCACGGCGGACGTCCCGCGCAGCTATCCGCCCGACCAAGGCCTTGCCGAGTTTGTTGCGCAGGAGCGGCAGCGCGCGCGCAAGGGCCGCCTCAAGCCGGAGCAGATCCAGCTCCTCAAGGATGTGGGCTTCCGCTTCGAATCGAGGCCGAACCGCTTCAAGAAGGGCGTCGATCCGCGTACCTTGAAGCGGAAGAAGCTGCCGGGCGCGGAAACGGATGGCTGAGGCAAAAAAAAGCCCCGGAGTGAATCCGGGGCTTGGGAAAAGTCGCATCGTCCGCTTACGCGGTGCCCGCTCAGTCGTCCATGCGGTGCCCCTGGATATTCAACTCGACCGGAATAGTTGTACCGATGAAGGCGGTGTAGCCGTCCATGCCCCATTTCGTGCGGTCGATGTTGGCGGTGCCGCGCCAGCCGGAGCGCATTACGCCGCGTCCTTCGACTTCGCCGAGGAACTGCACCTGCATTTCGACCGGGTGGGTGTGTCCGTGGAAAGTTAGGTCGCCCGTGACTGTGTATATGTTGTCACCCGCCGGTTCCCACGAGGTGCTTTCGAATGTCATTTTCGGGTATTCCCCGGCATTGAAAAAATCGTCCTGCTGCAGGTGCTTGTCGCGGTCTTCGTTGCGCGTGTTGACCGACGCAATGTCAATCGTCGCGACGGCTTTGCTGTTGGACGGGTTTTCCTTGTCGTAGTGGATCTCGCCCTCGAAGCCGGTGAATGCACCCGGCACCATATTGATGAAGTGGCGCACGCGGAAATCGATACCGGAGTGAACCGGATCGATCTTATAGCGCACCACTTCCGCGGCGGCGGCGGAAGCGAAAACGGAGAAGGCCAGAAGGCCGGAGAACAATCGTTGCATTTTCATAGTCTCCGGAGAGTTATGCAACTTCGGGCGGAAATCAAAGCCGCGAGGCTAATTTTGCGAGATCCATGCGGCTGAGGAGCATGTGTACCTCCTCGTCGCGCACCCATGAAGCCACGGAGTGATCGCCCACGGAGCGGAGCACGGGGCGTCCTCCGGGGCTTGTGAGCGTCTCGCGGTTCGCGATGTCGCGCGCGGGAAAGGTGAACATGTGGACGATGCCGTCGTCCGTCTGGAAGCAGATCATGGCGATCTTCATTCCCTCGTTCTCGAGCACCCGGCAGGTGACGGTGTCTTCGTCGCGGAGCCCGGCGGGAGGCGCGGACGGGTTGTTGATGCCGTGGGAAGAGAGGAGGGAATAGGCCTCCGACAAGTGCGCGACGCGGCGCGCTTCGACGGGCGACTGCACCGCGCTTTCGATGGAATTGACAAAGCGCTCCACGGAGAATCCGGCGCGCATAGCTTCGGTGGCGGCGACCGGTTGCTCCGGTCCGGCGGCGGGCTGGAAAAAGGTGAGTGAGACAGCCACGGCAACGAGTGCGGCGGCCGCCGCGCCGAAAGCCCCGAAGTGGAACCAGCGGCCGCGCGACGCATCTTCCGCGGCGGGCCGCGGACCGGCGGCGGCTGCGCCCTGCTCGACGAGGATGCGGGTGAGCAGCCCCGGCGGCGGCTGATAAGCGTGCAGGCTTTCGCGGAATGCGCGGTCAAAGTCTTCTTCGTCGCCCATGCGCCGGCGCATCGCCGGGTCTTCCAATGCCGCCTGCACTCGGGCGCGCAGAGCGTCATCCGCGATCATCCGCGGATCGGCGGTGTAGGCGCGCATCCATTCGAGGAGCGTGTTGTCGTCAGGCGTGTCGTTCATATCCCTGAGCTTTGGAGATTCGCGCATGGCGGCTTATTCCATGCGCTGCCGCATTAGTTTGCGCAGCTGGTTTTTGCCGCGCGAGAGGCGCGACATGACGGTGCCGATGGGAATGTCGAGCTTCTCGGCGATTTCTTTGTAGGAGGCGTCTTCCACGTAAAAAAGGGCAAGGGGCTCGCGATAGACGTCGTCGACCTGCTGGAGGACTTCCATGGCTTCGTTGGCGTCGACGGAGCGCGCCGGATCCGGATCGAAGGCGGGCATTTCGTTTTCCAGTTGCTCCGGCTCGACGTCGGCCTGGAAGCGGTTCCGGCGACGGCGGCGCAGAAACTCCCGGTAGAGAGTGGTGAAGAGCCACGACTTGGCTTTGCTCTTGTCGCGCAGGCCGCTGCCCTTTTCCGCCCATATACGGAACGTCTCCTGCGTGAGGTCGGCGGCGTCGCTTTCGTTCTTGGCGAGGCTGAAGCCGAAGCGGAAGAGCCCCTGGTAGTGGTCGCGCACCAAAGATTCAAATTCGATATCGTGATTGTCCGAACTCATCCGTCGTCGAGGATCAGCATTGCATCGCCATAGCTAAAGAAACGGTAGCCGAGGTCAACGGCTTCTGCGTAGAGCGCTTTCAGCCATTCGATTCCGTCCGTGCGCCGCGGCAGGAGAAATGCGGAAACAAGGCACAGAAGCGTTGAGCGCGGCAAGTGGAAATTTGTGAGGAGCGCGTCGACATGGAAATCGGCGGGCGGCGTGATGAAGATGTCGGCATCGGCTTCGAAGGGACCGTCCGGGTCCGGCGCACCGCGCCGCCACCAGTCTTCAACGGCGCGCAGTGCGGTTGTGCCCACGGCGAGTTTCGGGCCGGTGCCGCGCAGGGCGGCGCGGACCTGCGGGCCGATACGGTAGCGCTCGGTGTGCATGGGATGGTCGAGGACGTTCTCCGTGCGCACGGGGCGGAAGGTGCCGGGGCCGACGCTCAGGGTGAGGTCGTGGAAGCGGTGGCCCGCGCTCTCGGTGCGGGCGATGAGGTCATCCGTGAAGTGCAGCCCGGCGGTGGGGGCGGCGACGGCGCGGCGCTCCGCTGGATCGGCGTAGACGGTTTGGTAGCGCACGGCGTCGAGGTCTCGGCGGGGATCGTCCGCCGCGCGTTCGATATACGGGGGCAGCGGGATGACGCCCTCGTTCTCGGCGAGGGATTCGACATCGGCATAAGGGCCGGTGTCGAACCGCACGAGGCGCGCGCCGTCCGCCGGATCGGCGGCGACAATTTCGGCGGCGTGGCCGTTGCCCACGGTGAAGCGCGCTCCGGGGCCGAGTCGCCTGCCGGGTTTGACGAGGCACCACCACTCGGCGGGTGCGTCGCCCGGACGCACGAGGAGGCACTCCACGGCACCGCCGCCGGGGCGTTTGCCCGCAAGGCGCGCGCGCAGCACGGAGACGTTGTTGCGGAATAGGGCCGTGCCCGTGGGCAGCAGGCCGGGGAGGTCCCGCACGTGACGGTGTTCTACGCGGCGGGAGCGGCGGTGGACGCACAATAGCCGTGCCTCGTCGCGGTTGGCGAGAGGTTCCTGGGCGATGGCGCTCTGGGGGAGCGGGTAGTCGAGGAGACGGGAATTCACGGTTGGAGCGGAGGTCAAGGGGCGCGGGCCGTATTGGCAAGCCCGTTACGCGCGGGGATTGACCCTTCCGGCGGGGGTAGCAATGTCCTTGCTCAATGGCAGCGGCACGGCAACGGCGGAAGACGCCGCGCAGAGCATACGGGGTCCTCGTCGGGACAGCGATTCTTGCCGCTTTGTCGCTTCCGTGTTTTGCCGCCGCGGAGGAACCTGCGGAGGCCCCGGAAGAGCTTCTGGCCGGGATGGAGGCGCGCATGCCGGAAGAGGCGGCGGCGGTCATGGAAGCGGTGTCCGGCTTCCTTGCGGGGACCGGTGCCGATTCCGCTCCGTTGCGGGCGGAGGCGCACATTGTGCGCGGCAAGGCCCACTGGTTGCTGGAGGACCTTGAGGCCGCGCTCGGAGACTACCTTCAGGCACTCGCCATTGTCGATCCTGTGGAGGATTCCGTCCGCTACGGGCGCATCCTCATTAACGCGGGTGCGGTTCACTACCGGATGGAGGCTTACGGAGAGGCGGAAGCACTCTTCCGCGAGGCTCTGCAAATCGCCGAGGCGCAGGGCGTGGAGCGGATGCGTGCGGCAGCGTGGGTAAATCTCGCACTTCTTCTCACGGAGACGGGGGAGTTTGCGCAGGCGAGGCGCAAATTTTACTGGGCGAGAGACTTTTATGAGCGGCGCGGCAACCTTGAGGAACTGGGACGCGTCCTGCACAACGAAGGGATCCTCGAGCGCGAGGCGGGTGATCACGCCGCGGCCATCGAGCGTTTTGAGCGCGCTGTTGCGATCCACCGGTCGCGGGGGGACTATCCCGAGGTGGCGCGGTCGATGCGGCACCGCGCGGAGACGTACATGCGCATGGGATTGCCGGAGGTCGCCGCGCTACAGGCGGAGGTCGCGCTGGAGATTCTGCGTGGGCCCGACCTGCCCATGCTTGCGACCCCGATCCACGGCGTTTTGGCGGAAGCCTACGCAGAAACCGGGCGATGGGAGGAGGCGCTGGCGGCGGAGCGCGCGCACGGTCGGGGCCAACGCGAGGTCATGGAGCGGCGGCAGTCGGCGACGCTGGAGCAGGCGAGACTGCGCTTTCAAAGCGAATTGGAAGCCGGGCGCGAAAAGGTGCGTGCGGCTGAGGCGGCACTTACGGAGGCGGAGCTTTCGCGGGCACGGGCTGATCTCGCGCGGCGCACATGGCAGCTCGCCGCCATGGCCGCGCTCGGCGGGACGCTCCTCGTTGTCATTGCCGGGCTGATTCTACGGGGGCGATTTCGCGTACGCACCAACCGGGAGCTGTACGACTTGAATGATCGCCTGACGGAGGCGCTCTCCCGAGCCCGCGCCATGGCGGAGAGCGCGGCATCCGCGGACCGCGCAAAGGGCGAGGTGCTCGCGGGGATCAGCCACGAAATCCGCGCACCCCTCAACTCTGTCGTGGGCATGGCGTCAGTCCTGCGGGAGACTCCGCTCAATGAGGAGCAGGCCTCCTTCGTCGGGTCGATCCTCGGTGCCTGCGGCGACCTCCTTGAAACGCTCGACGGCATCCTCGATTACTCCAAGGCGGAGTCGGGCACAATCGAGTTGGCACGCGAACTGTTCGACCCCTGCGCGTTGCTGCGCGAGGTCGCGCGGGTCTTCCGGTGTGAGTTGGTGCGGAAGGGCGTGCGGCTCGAGACGGCTGTTGCCGACGGAGTGCCGCGCGAGGTTCGGGGCGACCATGCGCGTGTGCGGCAGATTCTCGTAAACCTCGTCGGCAACGCAGTCAAATTTACGCCGGAGGGTGTGGTCGGCGTGCGGCTTGCCGCGCAGTCGGCGGAGGACGGCGCGGTCCGGCTGATGTTTTCTGTTTCCGACATGGGGCCGGGTATCCCGCCGCAGGACCGCGGGCGCGTCTTTCAGCCGTTTGTGCAACTCAATCCGGCGGTGTCGGGCCGGTCCGGCGGCGTGGGCCTCGGCCTCTCCATTTCCGTGAGGCTCGCGCAAGCCATGGGCGGGGATATTCGTGTGGAGGACAATCCGGGCGGCGGCTCGGTGTTCCGCGCGGAGGTCGTCGTCCGCGAACCGGAGACGGAAGACTCCGGGGCGTCCCCGGACAGTGCTTCCCGCGGAAACCTGCTTGTAGCACTGATTGACCCTGTGGCGACGTCGCGCAAGATCCTCTCCATCTACCTCGACCAAATCGGTGCCGTCGCCGCGGAAGGCGGTGAAATTAGAGACCTTGAGCGCATCCTTGCAGACAAGCGGCGCATGCCGGATCTGTGCATCATCGACGAGGAGGCGCTCACCGGCCCGCCCGCCCGTGCCGCGGTCGAGTTGCCCGCTGGTTTCGACCGCGTGCCGGTCATCCTCCTCGTCCGCACCAGCGGCGCTGCGCCGACCGCCCCCTCCGGTAATCTCACTATCCTGCGCAAGCCGGTGCGCCGGGCCGATATCGAAACGGTCCTGCGCCGCCTCACGGGTTCCGCCGCTCCGTGAGAGTTCCAACGCCAGTCGCCCACTCGAAGAAACGCTTTGACCTCGACGGCGCTGGCGGAACAACATCGCCGCACTTCGGTGGATCGACCGGCTCTCTCCGCCCCGGACGCGCCGCCGCGCTGAAATGAACTCCTATTCCAAAATACCATGACAATTGAGAATATAGAATCCGTTCTGAAAGAAAGCCGCCTCTTTCCGCCGCCCGCGGAGTTTTCCGCCGAGGCCCACATCGGAAGCATGGAGGCCTACAAAGAGATGCACCGCCGCAGTCTTGAAGAGCCTGAGGCTTTCTGGCGCGAAGTCTCCGACGAACTGGAGTGGTTCGAGGACTGGCACACGCTCGTCGATGATTCGGAGAAGCCGTTTTTCAAATGGTTTCTCGGCGGACGGCTCAACGCCTGCCACAACGCCGTCGACCGTCACGCCGTCGGCGCCATGGCAAACAAGGCGGCCATTGTCTGGGAGGGAGAGCCCGGCGACACCCGCGTGCTGACCTACCGCGACCTGCACCGCGAGGTGCAGCGCTTTGCCAATACACTCAAGTCGCTTGGTATCCAAAAGGGAGATACCGTGGCCATTTACCTGCCGATGATCCCCGAGCTGGCTGTTGCGGTGCTGGCCTGCGCGCGCATCGGCGCGGTGCATTCGGTGATCTTCGCCGGATTCAGCGCCGACTCCATCCGCGACCGCGTGCTCGACGCCAAGTCGAAGATGGTCATCACCGGCGACGGGGGCTGGCGGCGCGGCAAGGTCCTCGACCTCAAGTCCATCGTCGACGAAGGCGTGGAGGGCTGCGACTGCATCGAGCATGTGCTCGTCGTGCGCCGCGATGAATTCGGCGAGGCTTTTCCCTGCGAAATGAAGGACGGTCGCGATGTCTGGTACCACGAGGCCGCCGCGGAGGTCGACGCCTTTTGCCCCTGCGTCTCGCTTGACAGCGAAGACCTGCTTTTCCTCCTCTACACCAGCGGCTCGACGGGCAAGCCCAAGGGCATCATGCACACTGTCGGCGGTTATTCGCTCTACACCTACCTCACGGCAAAGTATGTCTTCGATTTGAAGCCGGAGGACGTCTACTGGTGCACGGCGGACGTCGGCTGGATCACGGGTCACAGCTACATCCTCTACGGACCGCTCCAGAACGGGGCGACCGTGGTCATGTACGAAGGCGCGCCCAACGCGCCCGATCCCTCCCGCTTCTGGAAGATCGTGGAGAAGCACCGCGTATCTGTTTTCTACACCGCGCCGACCGCCATCCGCGCCTTCATGAAGTGGGGCGATGAATGGCTGGAAGACGCCGACCTCGGCTCCCTCCGCCTCCTTGGTTCCGTGGGCGAGCCCATCAACCCCGAGGCGTGGATGTGGTACCACGAAAAGATCGGCGGCGGGCGCTGCCCCATCGTCGACACATGGTGGCAGACCGAGACCGGCGGGATTCTCATCACGCCCCTGCCGGGTGTCACACCGACAAAGCCGGGCTCGGCCACGCTGCCGTTTTTCGGGGTCGATGCCGCCATCCTCAACGCGGCGGGCGAGGAGGTCTCCGCCGGGTTGTTAGCTATCCGGCGTCCGTGGCCGAGCATTCTTCGCGGTGTGTGGGGCGATCCTGAGCGCTATCAGAAGACTTACTGGTGCAACTGGGACGGCGAGTTCTACTTTCCCGGCGACGGTGCCCGCCGCGACGATGACGGCTACATCTGGGTCGTCGGCCGCGTCGACGATGTCGTCAATGTCTCCGGCCACCGCATCGGCACGGCGGAGCTGGAGAGCGTTTTTGTGGAGCATCCCAGTGTCGCGGAGAGCGCCGTCATCGGTGTGCCGCACGAGGTGAAGGGGCAGGGGCTCGTCGCCTTCGTCCTCCTTCGGGGCAAAGACGCGGAGGGTAGCGACGAACTCCGCGCCGAGCTGAACGCGCTCGTCGAAAAGCGCATCGGCAAGTTCGCCCGGCCGGAGCGCATACTCTTCAGCGCCGACCTGCCCAAGACGCGCAGCGGCAAGATCATGCGCCGCCTCCTGCGCGATATTGCGACCGGGCAGGCCCTCGGCAATGTCACGACGCTTGCCGACCCCTCCGTTATCGACAGTCTCAAGGCGAAATACACGGACTGACGGCGCGCCGGGTCTTTGCGACGATACTTGCAACCGGGCGGGATTGCACACAGAGTGGATTTGATGATAACCGTCATAGCAGGAACAAACCGTGAAGGAAGCAACACGCTGAAGGTCGCCAAGGCGGTCGCTGCGATGCACCGCGATCTCGGTGCGGAGGTCGCACTGGTCAACCTCGCGGAGTTGCCTGCGGCAATCCTCTCGCCGGGAGCCTACGCGGAGAAGCCGGAGGGCTATGAGGCGGCATTCCAGAAGCCGGTTCTCGAGGCTGACGGTGTCGTCATTGTAACCCCCGAATACAACGGCGGCTTTCCGGGCGTGCTCAAGCTCTTCATCGACATGCTCCCCTTTCCCGAGAGTTTCGAGAAGCGTCCCACCGCTTATGTCGGTCTCTCGGCGGGCGCCTCCGGCGCGCTTCGTCCCGTCGAGCAGTTGCAGATGATTTTTGGATATCGAAACGCGTTCAACTTCAACAGGCGTGTTTTCATGCCGGGAATCGGCGACCTCCTCGACGACGCAGGGGCGATTACGGACGGCGATCTGCGCAAGCGGTTGCAGGATCAGGCGAAGGCTTTTCAGGAGTTTGTCGCGGCCCTGCGTCCGGTGAGTGAAGGCGGCGGCAGCAATGGCTGATTCCGGCCAACCGCCCCGGCGTCGGCTCGTGCCGTGGAATCCGGAGGAAACGGGACCGGACGGCAGCGCGCCGCCCCCGCTTCCGCCGGACCGGCAGCCGCGCGGGCGGCCCCCTCTCAAGTGGATCGCGCTCGGTGTTGCGGTTTTGGTGCTGGCATTGCTCGTGTGGCGGGTTGTGGCTGTCCTGCCGGAGTTTTTACCCGAGCGTGCGGAGAGGGAGGTCCCGGCGGAAACTCCGCCGGAGGGCGAAGAAGGCGCCGCCGCCGAACCGCCGCCGACGGGAGAGCGGAGCGATGCGCGCACGGCGCGGGATCATGCCCGCGCCCTTCGTGACGCCGTGCGGATGGAAGCCGCTGGATCTCCCCGCGAAGGTGCGCTCCTCGAAATCGAACGCTACTTCGTCCGCGCCGAGCGGGCAGAGGATCGGCGGGCCTACGCCGAGGCGGAGGCCGAATACCGCCGTGCCGTGCGCGAATTGGAAGCACTGCGCGGAGATGTCTCGGCATGGCGGGCGGCGCGCGAGGGGATCGCGGAACTCGAGGACAACTTGCGGGAGGTGCAGGTGGAGGAGGCATTTGAGGCGGATGCGCTTCGCGAAGTGCGCGAGGGCCTCTCGCGTGCGCGCACGTCCATGGAGATCGGGCGCTACGGCGAAGCGGCGAACCTCGCCGCGTCCGCGACGGCACGGCTGGCGGAGGCGCGGCAGTCGGCGGCGGGGCGTCTGGAGGCGGAAGTTTCGCGCGGCCAGCGGGCTCTCGCGGAAGGGGATGGGGCGACGGCGATTGAAGCTTTCGACCGCGTGCTTGCTCTGGACCCGGCTCACGAGGCGGCGGCGGTCGGTCGGCAGCGGGCGGAAACCATTGAGGAGGTGAGCGCCCGCATGCGGGAGGGTCGGCGCCTTGAGGAGCGGGGCGACCTGCGCGGCGCGCTCGCGGCGTATGGAGCGGCGGCGGACCTCGACGAATACGCAGTGGACGCCCGCCAGGCGGTGTCGCGCGTGCGCCGTGCGCTGCGGGACAAGGCGGTTGAGGACGGCTTTCGCGAGGTGGCACAGCTCATCGAGGCAGACCGGTGGGACGAGGCCGAGCGGCGTCTGCGAGATCTGCGCGGCGAGTATCCCGAGGACAACCGCATCGCCGGCCGTATGGAGGCCTTTGCCGAGGAGCGCCGCCTGAACCGGGTGCGTGTCGCGCTTATCGCGGCCCGCGAGGCGGAGAGTGCGCGGGAGTGGGAGCGGGCGCGGGGCATTTACCGTGACCTAATCGACACCGGCGTGGACCGGTCGGAAGTGATCGAAGGTTATGAGCGCACGGGCCGCGTACTGCGCGCAAAGCAGGCCTTTGCCATCAATATCCGCATTGCCCGCGAGGCGGCGGACCGCGGCGATTATCAGGATGCCATCACGCGCTTCAATGCAGCCATGGAGCAGAAGCCGGATTACGTCGATCTCACTACGGAGCAAGTGGCGTTGCAGAGTTTCCTCGAGCAGCAAAGCCGCCCGGTGCCGGTTACCTTTATTAGCGACGGGCGCACGCTTGTCAGCTACATCGGGCCGATGAACCGTTCACCCGCCGTGATGGAGCGGGAGCAGACCGTCGAACTGCTGCCGGGGCGCTACCGAATCCGCGGGGCGCGTATGCGGTTCCGGCCGGTGGAGTTCGAGCTACTCGTCCGTGGCGACGAACCGCCCGGCCCGGTCCGGGTCATCGCCCATGAACGCGAGCGGTGACGCGGGGGTCCAAATACACGTAAGCCCATGAAACGTTTCCTCACCTTCCCGCTTTTGACCGCCCTCGCGGCGTTCGCCCTCGCGGCGGACGACGACGTGCGCGCGGATCCGGATATCTTTGACGGTTCCTTCTCCGCGTCGTCCGCGGGCGGAGCGGGCGATCCGGAGGCGGGGTCGCCGAGTGACGAGGCCGATGCGGCGGGCGGCGGTGCGGCCGACGAAACGGAGGACGTCGCGGACGGCGCGGAAGCCTCCGGAAGCGGTGAAGATGGAAACGCCGCGGAGTCGGGCGGCGGCGAAAACGGAGAGAATCTTACGGAGAGTGGCTCTGGAACACCGGCGCCCGCGGACGGAGATCGTCCCGCCCGCGGAAGTGCGGATCTGGGAGACCTCCCGGATGTCGGTGAAGTGCGCATTGGCGGAACGGGAGGCATCGACCGCTCCGTGGAGCCCGACCGCGTCGAGATCCCCCGTGTCGAAATGCCCCGTGCACCGGAAACGGCTGAGCGCCCGGCTGAGCCCGCCCCGGCGGAGAGCGAGTCTGCGCACGAAGATACCGAACCGTCGTCGGACGACGCCCGCCGTGTCGACCGCGGCGATGAGAATCAGCCCCGCAACGAGCCCGTGCGCCGCGTCGGTGAGGGCAGCACCGTGCCGAGCGACTTCTGATGCGCCGCCGCTTGCGCATGCTATCCTGCGCGGGTGCCGCGTATTTATGTGTCGTGGTCACGGCTGCAGCCGTGTCCGGCGGGCGGGTCCTGCCGGTCGAGGCGATCGACGCTTCCGCGACGATGCGCGCGGCGGACTTTAACGAGGCGTTTCCCGGAGTGCGGGCGACGCCCGATGTTCTCGGTGTGCCGGGTTATTTTGTCGTCTACGAGCACGAGAACCTGCGGTATTACTTCGGGCCGGTGAACGGGTTCGGTGAGGCCCGGGTATGGGAAGACCGCCTCCTGGCCATCCGTGGAGATGTCGTTGCCCAGCGCCCCGCCCTCGCCACCAGCCGGGTTTACCTCTACCGCTTCGACTACGAGCGCAGCCGCGCATGGTCCGCCCGCCACGAAACCTCCGAAGCGCCTCCCGAATCCGCGGCGGGGGACGTGCCTTCAACTCCCGGGGGGGAGACTCCGCCGGAGCCGACGGAGGAGTCGGCGGAGGAGTCGGCGGACGAAGAGGAAACCATGTCGCCAGCTCCCCCGGCTGCCGAAACAGATGCTCCGCGCGATGACTCGGCGGCTCCGGCGTCTCCCCCGCGCGAGGAAAACACGTTCTGGCGCTTCATCCGCCGAGTTTTCGGGTTTTGAGCGGGTCCTCCCGAAGGTAGTATGCAGCCGTCCGCGCCCGCGTGTTCCGGTCAATCCGCCGGGGTCAACGCTTGGACGCGGACTTCGGTGCCGGAACTGGCGATAATGTGGTCCGGCGGGCGGTCCGGCGCGTCGAATCCGTTTAACGTGAATAGCCGGGTGTCGCAGAAGTCGACATCTGCCTTGCCGAGAAGGTAGGGCGGGTGCGAGACGCGTCCGGTGAGCAGGCGGTTGCGCCTCCTGTCGTATGTGTACAGCCGGTAGCGTTCGACGAGAAAGTGGGTGAGTGTGGCGGTTTCGGCGCGGTATTCGCCGGGGTGGGGCTTCCACGTGTAGGCGAGGGCGGGTCCGCTCCGGCGGCGTTTGCATGTGAAGTGGATGCGCCTGTCGGTGTCCTCCCGCACGCGCATCCAGGCGTGGTGGTAGGGGAGGTGAAAAAAGTAACGGGCAATGCGCACGCCAAGCCAGCCTCCCGCGTCGAGACTGAAAAACCACACACCGTGCCGCCGCATCCCATCGGAAACGTAGGTGCGGAGATTCAGCTCGGGAAAGGCGGATAGGCCGGGAACCGCGGGCAATCCGAAGGGCCGTATGCGGTCCATGCGAAAGGGTACGATGCCGATCCACGCGCGCCCGTCGAAGGTATCGACCTTCAGGCCCGGCGGCAGGCGTGGCTGTACGGCTTCGGGTGCGACGGCCCAGTGCAGAAAGAGCAGTTCGCTCCAGCGCTGCGACATCACGGCGGGTTCGTCGCTGGATTCGGCACGGGTCAGTTCGTCCTGAAGGGAGGCAGCCTTCATCTTGGCGCTGAATTTACGGATTGTGCCTTGTTTGGCCAGTCCACAAATGCCGATTTTCCCTTGCCTAAGCGCTGCTCGATCAAAGGATCGGACGGCATGAGCCGTTACCTTATCGGGATTGACGTGGGAACCTCCTCGGCGAAGGCCGTGCTGATCGATGAAAAGGGCGGGGTGGTCAAGGTCGTCGCGCCGGAGTATCCGTTTGTGACACCGCGTCCGCTCTGGGCGGAGTCTGATCCTGAAGACTGGTGGGAGGCCACCGTCAAGGCGGTCCGCAGCCTCCTCGAAGGAATCGATCCGGGCGATGTCGCCGCGCTCGGGCTGACCGGGCAGATGCACGGCCTCGTCCTCCTCGACGCCGACGGGAAAGTCCTGAGGCCTTGCATCATGTGGAATGACCAGCGCACAGGAAAAGAGTGCGCGGAGCTGACGGAGGCTGTCGGGGCAGCGGAGGTCCTGCGCATAACGGGCAATCCCGTGCTGCCCGGTTTCACGGCACCCAAGATCCGCTGGGTGCAGAAAAACGAACCGGAGATCTGGGCGAAGGCGGCGCACATTCTGCTCCCCAAGGATTTTATCCGACATCGCCTCACGGGAGCGTTTGCCACGGATGTCTCTGATGCCTCCGGCATGTCATTGCTGGACGTCGGCGCGCGCCGCTGGTCACCGGAGATGCTCGACGCCTGCGGCGTCAAGGCCGAGATGATGGCAAAGGTCCTGGAGTCACCTGAGGTTTCCGGGCGCGTGAGCGCGGCGGCGGCGAAATCCACCGGTTTGCCGGAGGGCCTCCCCGTCGCGGCGGGGGCGGGTGATCAGGCCGCGGGTGCGATCGGCTGCGGGATCATTTCGCCCGGCGTAGTCTCCTGCACCCTCGGCACGAGCGGTGTACTCTTTGCCCACGCCGAGGAGTTCGCCCCCGACAAGGAAGGCCGCCTGCACGCTTTCTGTTCCGCCGTGCCCGGCAAGTGGCATTTCATGGGTGTGCAGCTCTCCAGTGCGGGAGCCTACCAGTGGTACCACAAGACCCTCGGGGGCGGCGCTTCCATGAGCGACCTCGACGCCGAGGCGGCCGGGGTTCCGCCCGGCAGCGAAGGACTCTTCTTCCTGCCTTACCTCACGGGCGAGCGCACGCCCCATCCCGATCCGCACGCGCGCGGCACCTTCACGGGACTGACGCTGCGCCACGGGCGCCCCCACATGACCCGCGCCGTCCTTGAAGGAGTGACCTTCGGCCTGCGCGATGCCCTAGAAATCATGCGCGACCTCGGTCTTCGCCCCAAACAGATCGTCGCCTCCGGCGGCGGAGCGAAATCGCCCCTCTGGCGGCAGATCCTCGCGGATGTCTTCGCCACGCCGATTGTCACCGTCAATGCCACCGAGGGCGCGGCCTACGGAGCGGCTTTGCTCGGGGGTGTGGGCGCGGGCGTGTTCGACGACGTCGGCGAGGCCTGTCGCTCCGTCCTGCGCGAGACTTCCCTCACCGAGCCCGGCCCGGCGCAGACTGTCTACGACGACTTCTACGCCGAGTTCGCCAAACTCTACCCGGCCCTGCGCGAGAGCTACGCCCGCACCGCCGAACTCATCGAAAAACACGGCTGAGGACCGCGCCAAGCCGAGCAGGCACCGAAAACCGCAACCCCGTTGAATCGACCGACATGGTGCGCGCCGTGAATCGGTTTGAGCGACGTTGCCCGCCCATCACGGCGGCCGCTCCGGCGCCTGCGGAGATTTGGCGCAAAAGCCCCGCAATAGAAAAAGCCCCGGCGTTTTTGCCGGGGCGGTGGTGAAGGATCGAATCGTTGCGGGCGCTCAGGATTTCTTGGCCTGTTGCGATTTAATGCGCTCCTTGCGGCGGGCGAGGTAGGCTTTGCGCCGACGGCGCTTCGTGCGGATTTTGAGTGGTTGTCCCATTTGTGTTGGATGAAGGTTGTTGGTCTGAAAGAAGGCGGACGCTGCGGATGGAACCAGCCCGCGTCAAGCCGCAGTCACGCGTCCGTTTGAATTTTGACGTTTGCCAAGGGTCCCGGTCGCGAACTGCTCGTCAGCGTCCAAAGCCTTCCGGGTGGTCGCGGTGCCAGCGCCACGCGGTTTCAATGAGGTCTTTGAGATTCATGTGGCGTGGTGTCCAGCCGAGTTCTTTCTGTGCTTTGGAGCTGTCGGCATAGAGCGCCGGAGGATCGCCCGCGCGGCGTGGCCCGATGGAGTGGGGGACTTTCAGGCCCGTGACTTCCTCGACGGCGCGGATGACTTCGAGGACGCTCGCCGGTTTGCCCGTGCCGAGGTTGTAAAAGAACTGCGCGCCGGGCTGCTCCAGTTTTGGAAAGACCGCGATGTGTGCGCGGGCGAGGTCGTCGACGTGGATGTAGTCACGCAGGCAGGTGCCGTCGGGGGTATCGTAGTCGTCGCCGAAGACGGTGAGTTTGGGAATCTTCCCTTGTGCGGCCCAGACGGCAAGGGGTATGAGGTGGGTCTCGGGGTCGTGGTCCTCGCCGATGGAGCCGTCTTCCGCCGCGCCCGCTGCGTTGAAGTAGCGGAAGCTGGCGAAGGAAAGGCCGTGGGCGTTGGCGCAGGCCTTGAGGCAGTTTTCGAAGTCGAGTTTTGTCTGGCCGTAGGGGTTTATGGGGCGCTGCGGCAAGTCTTCGGTGATCGGCATTTTCTCCGGAATGCCGTAGGTGGCGCACGTCGAGCTGAAGACGAACTTCATCACCCCTGCCGTGCGCATGGCGGCGAGCAGGCGAATGGGGGCGGCGAGGTTGTTTTCGTAATATTTAAGGGGATCGGTGACGGATTCGCCGACATAGGCGTAGGCCGCGAAGTGCATGACGAGGTCGATCCGTTCCTTCGCGAGGAGCTTCTCGACGAACGTGGTGTCCCCGAGGTCGCCCTCGTGGAACGGGATGTCGTCGGCAACCGCCGCCCGGTGCCCGTAGACGAGATTGTCGAGGACAACCGGCTCGTGCCCGTATTGCTTGAGCAGGCGCACGCAATGACTGCCGATATAGCCCGCTCCACCGATAACAAGTACTCTCATTGCGGACTGCTTTGTGCCCTCATCCGGACCCGTGCGTCAATGCCGTAACGCGCATTTTCACCCGCCGATGACGGCAAAGGTTTGCGCGGGACGGGCGGTTGCGTAGCGTGTGTTGTCTATGCCGATAAAATTCCTGCACACCCGAATCCGTGTGAGCGACCTTGAGCGCTCCATCGAATGGTACTCCAAGGCTTGCGGCTACCGTGTCCACAAGCGCAACGACAAGTCGCCCGCGGGCAACCAGATCGTCCACCTCGAAATCCCCGCCAACGAAGCCATGCTCGAACTCTGCTACTCGCCCGACTTCAAGGTGGAGTTTCCGGAGGATCTCATGCACACTTGTATTGGTGTCGATGACATCGTGGAATACTGCGACAAACTGGAGAAAGACGGATTTGACATCTGGCCCGGCGAGTGGCGCGACAAATTCACTTCAGGCGGCACAAAGATGGCGTTTCTCACCGATCCTGACGGTTACGAGGTGGAGATCCTCGAAAACAAGAGCCCGCTCACGGCGCGCGATTGATCCGCCCCGCTACGGGGCAGGGCCGTTCTCAGCGGCGTGGCACGACGACCCGGCGCACCGGGCGGCGGACTTCGGGCGTGTCCGCCGAACCGCTTCCCGATTGGGCTTGGGACTGGGACTGGGACTGCGGTTGCGGAGGTGTGACGACCCGTCTGCGCGCGGTCGCTTGATCTCCGGTGCCGGGGCGTTGGGGTCCGGCGGCGACGGTCGGCTGCGGTTGTGGAGCGGCGGGAGCACGCTGGGTCGAGGAAAGGGTCAGCTCCGTTGTCTGGCCGTCGACTTCCAAGGTAATCGTGTCTTTTTCGAGGGAGAAAGCGGTGACAAAAAATCCGGCCGAGGTGTCGTTGATTTTCACCCATTCGCCTTTGTTTTGGCTGCGGTCGTGCACATTGATGTGCAGCACGCCGTCGAGTTCGTAGACGCCGCGGAACTCGAGGTTGCGTGTGGGCTGCGGCGTGGGGCGTTCCGGTGCCTGACGACGCTCCTCCGGCGGTTGGAAGCCCGACGGGATGAACGGGGAGTTCTCGACAAGGGTCACCGCCTGTAGAGGCGCCGCGGCGAATAGCGCGGCGGAAAAGAGCATTCGAATCATCGGTAAGGCGCGGTTCATCCTATTATTGGAGGAATTGTCACCGCGATTGTTCCCGCTGGCAAGATGGATCGGCGGTTCTACGCGCTTCCGTCCGCCCGGGACGGGCCGAATTTCCAGAGGCCGAAAATCAGCCATCCCGCCATGACCAGGGTGACACCGATGAACACCGGCCCGGCACCGAACTGGTAGATGAGCGGTAGTGACGCGGCGGTGAAGAGCCCGCCGCCCACGACCGGTTCGAAGAGGAGTTGCTTGTAACCAAAGGCCTCCATCGCCCCGGAGCGGTTGTGCGGATCGCTCATGCGTACAAGGAGCAGCCCGATGACGGTCATTCCCATGCCTTGCCCGAAGTTGGCAAGGCCGTTGGGCGCCCAGTCGCGCGGAAACATGAGCCGGGCGAGGACGAAGAATCCGAAGAGGTTCCATGTGATTCCCCCGATTGCAAGCACCGCAAACGGCCCGGCATGGGCGCCGATAGCCTCGAGGGACAGCGCGCCCAGCGCGGCGACAATGAGGAGATCGAGTGCCGTGCCCGATATACGGTTCATGAGGTCGCGGTCGATGAGCTTTGCGTATCCGAGGCGCCCGCCGAGGATCTGCACAATCACGCCGCCGATCATGGCGAGGGGAAAGAGCGGAATGTGGCGCAGCAGCTCCGGCCAGCCGAGGGGCACAAGGAGGACGGACTCCAGCCGCACCATTCCCTGGAGAAGGAGCCACCCGAGGGCAATGGAGACACCCACAAAGCCGAGATGGATGGAAAGCGGCTCGATGGACCGGTCGGTGAAGCGCGTGTCGACGGGAGGCTCGCGGTTTTCGTGCTCGGCCAGTTCTTCGTCATCCTCGGCGGACCGGTCGGGACGCTCGATGTGCCCTTTCCAAACGGCCCAGTTGATAGCGACGGTTCCGAGAATCACGCCCATGACGACGCCCACCGTCGCGAGCCCGAGGGCAAGGTCGGCGCCGTCCTCGAAGCCCAGTTCGCGGAAGGTGTCGCCGAGGCCCGCCGCCGTCCCGTGGCCGCCTTCGAAACCGATCTCGATGAGTGCGCCCGCCATCGGATTGATGCCCCAGAGCGGGGAGAGCATGACAAGCACAAGACCGAGGCCGACGACGTACTGCCCCCATGCGAGCGTCTGACCGTGTGCCACCATTGGCCCGGCGCTGCGCCAGATTGCGCGCAGCGAGGGAATGCCTTTGCCGAGAAATAGCGCTGCGAAGACGACGTTGATGAGTATGCCCGGAAGAGACGACCAAACCTCGATGACGGAGGGTGTCCACAGGCCATGTGCCCAACCGGAGTCTTCCCCGGCAAAGCGTCCGAGCACCTGCGGCCCGAGCAAGAGCGCGAACACCCCCGCAACGATGGAACTCGGCAGGAAGAGCCGCTGCAGCAGGCGGACCCGGCGGCGCGTCCATTTGCCTGCGAGGAGAAGCACGGCAATGAGGAGGATGGCGAAGAAAGCGGTTTCCAGATTCATGGCGTGGCATGCGAGCATAGAAGCCGCGGCGAAGCGAGCCTCCTGCGACGTAATCCGTGCTTGCCATTGGGGACTTGTGTGCCTTGCTTCTTTAAGAATAGCAGCACGATTCATTCTCTTTTGCAGACCCTATGACTGATGCCTGAGACCCCGACATCCTCCGCCCGGGAGAAAGTGTTCAAGGGGATAGCCGCTTCTCCCGGAGTCGCTCACGGTCCGGTGTTTATACACCTCAAGCAGGACCTTGAGGTCCCGCGTCGTGAGGTGCCGCCCGAAGAAAGGGAGGACGAGATCGCCCGCTTTGAGCAGGGGCTCATGGAGACGCGCCGCCAGATTGGTGTCATCCGCGCGGAGATCGAAGAGAAACTCGGCGAGGACGAAGCGAGCATTTTCGACGCGCACCTCCTCGTCCTTGAGGACCGTGCTTTGATCGAAGACACCGTGCGCGAGGTTGCGGAGTCGGGCTACAACATCGAATACTGCCTTCAGCGGGTTGCGGAGCGCTATATCGAGGCTTTCTCGCACATCGATGATGCCTACATCAAAGAGCGCGTCTCGGACATCCGCGACGTGACCCAGCGCCTGCTCAAGAACTTGCTCGGCCGGAAGGATCCGGACCTAAGCAAAATGAGCCAGGAGAGCATCCTCGCGGCGCGTGACATCACCCCGTCCGACGCCGCCAACCTCGGCTCAAACCGGGTGCGCGGCATCATCACCGACCTCGGCAGCCGCACGAGCCACACCGTCATCATGGCACGGTCGCTCAACGTGCCCTGTGTCGTGGGGCTGCACGACCTCTCTTCCGAACTCCGGCCCGGGGACAAGGTTCTCGTCGATGGCTTCGACGGTATCGTCATTGTAAACCCTTCGGAAAGCAGTCTCTTCCGCTACGGAGAGATCAAATCGGCCCGGCAGGCCATCGAGAAGCGCTTCAAGGCGGCGAAAAATCTGCCCGCGGTGACCCGCGACGAGCGCTCCCTGAGCATCCTGCTGAACATCGAGGGCAACGAGCCCGCCTCGGTCTTTGAGAAGAGCGGGGCCGACGGCGTGGGGCTCTTCCGCACGGAGTGGCTATTCCTGCGCGTGGCGGGCTATCCCTCCGAAGAAGTGCAGTTCGAGGCCTACAAGAGTGTCGTTGAGCGTTTCAACCCGCGCCCTGTGACCATCCGGACGTTGGATCTCGGCGGCGACAAGAACCCGCACGGGAGCATGGCCGACTACCGCGAGGCGAATCCGTTTATGGGCTTCCGCGCCATACGGTTCTGCCTTGAGCACCCCGAAGTTTTCAAGAAGCAGTTGCGGGCAATCCTGCGGGCCAGCGCATTCGGCAAGGTGAAGGTACTCTACCCGATGATCTCCAGTTGCGAGGAGGTTGTGGCGGCCAATGAACTGCTGGAGGAGTGCAAGGAAGAGCTGAAGCGGGAGGGGCACGCCTATGATAAAGGGATCCGGCGGGGGGCGATGATCGAGATTCCCAGTGCCGCCGTCATTACCGACCTCCTTGCCGAGCACAGCGACTTTTTCAGTATCGGAACGAACGATCTTATACAGTACCTCCTCGCCGTTGACCGGGTGAACGACCGCATCGCACACCTCTACGAGCCGAACCACCCCGCGGTCATGCGCGCGCTCAACTTTATCTTCGAGGCCGGCCGCGCGCGGAAAATCCCTGTGAGTGTATGCGGGGAGATGGCCGGCGACCCGCTTTACGCGGGCTTGCTGTTCGGTCTCGGAGCCTCGGAACTGAGCCTCACATGGAATGTGCTGCCGGAAATCAAATACCTTGTGCGGCGCATGAAACTGGCTGACGCCGAGGATTTGGCGCAGAAGGTGGTTGCCGCCCGTGAACCCAAAGTTATCGAACGTTTGCTCCGCGAGTTTCAGGAGGAGGTCATGGGCCTGGATTTTCCGCACTTCCAGCAACCGTGAGCGAAGCGAAGGGTAGCCGGACGCAGCCGGACGCTGCCCGCGACGATGGTGTTTGCCGGGGTCAAAAGATAAAATAGGGGATCACAAAAAAAAGGGTCAGGAAGGCAACGACCGCTATCACCCCCATGATAATACAGCCCGCCTGGATGGACCGGGCATTCTGCCGTCCGGCGGCGCGGGCGCGATCGGAGTTCGCGAACTCCTTGAGGAGCGGATCCGGAACGGTGTCGGCGACCGCCTGTCGTCCAACGGGCGGTGCTTTTGCCGGGGAGGAAATCTCCGCCGGCGCGGGCCGGGGTGCCGTCGTTTCTCCCGCTCCGGGTGGGTTCGCCGTTGACGTGTCTCCGCGCTCCAGGGCTGCGATCCGTTCGTCGAGCCAGGCAAGGTGTTCCGCTATCAGGGAACGCTGGGCGCGGAGGCCCTCAAGTTCCCCCGAAGGCGGTCGGGATCGGGGCGGATCGGGGTCGGAGTTTTCGGCCATGGTTGTGCAGGCAGTGATCGCAGGATGGTTTTGTTAAGCAAGGGATTCCGCCCGGGCAAAAAAAATCCGCCGGAGAACCGGCGGATGAAGAAAAAGTTGAAATATGGAGCTTAGGCGGGCACCCGCACATGTACCTGACGGTGTGCGGCATCCCACTTCACATGCCCGTCCCTCAGGGCGAAGAGGGTGTGGTCCCGCCCCATGCCGACGTTGTTGCCCGCGTGAAAACGCGTGCCCCGCTGGCGGATGAGGATCGTCCCGGCGAGGACTTCCTGACCGTCGTAGCGCTTCACGCCGAGCCGCTTGGCGTGGCTGTCACGACCGTTCTTGCTCGTTCCTTGTCCTTTCTTATGGGCCATTGCTTACCTCTGTTACTGAAAATTAGGATTGGATAGAGTCGATCTTGATCACTGACAGCTCCTGCCGGTGTCCCTGCTTGATGCGGTAGCCTTTGCGTCGCTTCTTCTTGATCACAGTGATCTTCTTGCCCCGTTTGTTTTCGAGGATTGTGGCGGCGACGCTGGCACCCTCCACTGTCGGAGAGCCGATGGTCATGCCTTCCCCCTCGCCCAGAGCAAGGACCGTGTCAATGGACACCGTGTCGCCCGCGTTGGAGTCTTTGAATCGATTGACGAAGAGGACGTCCCCCTCCTTCACCGTAAATTGTCTTCCTTGTGTCTTGATGACCGCTTTCATGGCAAAAGCCATTCAACAAAGGGATTCGCGATGCGGTGTGCAAGCACGATTTCCTGAAATCCGAGAATAAAAAAACCACCGCGCTCATGCGGTGGTTTGGAAGGGTTTGGCGTAGCCGCAGCGCTCCGGATTATCTACGGGCTGCCGATACTACTGCTCGGGGACGGATTGTTTAAGTCCGTGTCGAAGATATGATCGTCGAGTTCCGGGAGGGCGATACCTGCGCCGGCGAGGGCGGAGGCGGCGCCTTGTTGGGCGGAGGCGAGAATGTCGCTCGCGTTGGCACCGGGCGCGGCAGCGGCAATGGCGGCGGCAATGGCCTCCACGAGGTTCGGGCTGTGGGAGGCGGCGGCGCGTGCAATGCCGACGGCGTGCTCCGGAGCGTTGCCGGCGGCGGCACCGGCAATCTGCGCGGCAAGGGCGGGGCAGTCCTTTGTCGCCGCGATCGTCACGGCAACGGCGGACCTCGGATTGACCGCTGTGGCGGCGTCGACGACCTCGACGACGTTTTCGCAGTTCCACACGGCGGCGAGGGCAGTGGCAAGCTGGTTGGGCTGAGCCGTCTCCATGGAAACTCCGCTGGGCAGACGGTCATTCACGGCGGACTCGACGTCACCCGGCGACGGGCTCGAACCGAGCTGCGCGCTCAAAATGCTGGCGGATAAGAAGAGGCCTGCGAGGGCGGTGAGGATTTTTGAAGTGGTTTTCATGATATAAGTTTATGTTAAGCCATTGTGGATGAACGTGGAAAAGCTACGTGAGGCTATCCATGGAATCAACCCTTTTTTCCTTTTCCGCTGAAGGAATTTTGCGGAAGGGTCCGAAGGTGGCGGGGGGTGTGCTGTTAAGCAATTCATAGTCAATTGCTTCCGGCGGTATTTTCTGGCCGGGAAGCGGCCTTGAAACCCGCCCATGCGGCTGCGGGTCCGCCGCATAGAGTGAGGAGCGCGTAGGCAAAAGCGTTAGTCGGATACCCGGCTTCCGCGAGTTCGACGGCTTGCAGGCTGAAAAGCGAAAAGGTGGTGAATCCGCCCAGAAATCCAGTCAGCAGAAAGTGCCGGGTTCGCACGGCCCGCACGGAAAGCCGGCCTCTCGTGGTAAGCGCGAGGAGCACGCCTGCAAGCGCCGATCCAATGAGGTTCACGGTGAGTATGCCGAGCGGTATGGCACCGGCATCTGTGATGGGAAGGAGTGGGGCCAAGGTCACCCGGCAGCCGCTTCCAAGAGCGCTGCCGAGAGCGACCCACGGAAGGACGGCGTGAACGGGAGTGGCGGGAGGTTGGCTCATTTTCATTCCTGGCTTTGTCCTGAGGTCAAATGAGTCGGGCCACGAGCCCTCCCGCGAATGCGGCCGCGATGCAGAGTGTGCCGGAAGCAAGGAGATTCGCGACACCGATTCGGAAGGCGCCGTTCTGCATCAGATATAGTGTCTGTGCGGAGAATGTGGAAACCGTGGTGTAACCGCCCAGAAATCCGTGCAACAGGAAACCGTGTGCGAACGCTTCGTGGGCTGAAGATAGCGCGCTCCAGGGCAGAGCTGCGGTAACCCCGATGGCGAAGGCACCGGATAGGTTTACAGCAAGTGTGCCGTAGGGACGATGACCTCCGCTCCGTCGCGCCGTCCATTCGGACAAGATATATCGCGCCATTCCGCCCAGCGCACCACCGGGAAGAACCAGCAAAAGCTGGGTATGCCATTCTCCCACGTCCACAGCAGCCAACGCTGTCCGGACCCCGGCAAAGTGTCTATGGCAAATTCTGTTGTTGTTGTTGCAATTTCTCAAAGATACATAAAATTCGGAAGATCGAATATAAATGTTATGGGAGAACAAAGAATTGTATCTAATGAAGTATGTGTCTATCATCTAGTTGCGCGTGTGGTGCAGCGGCG
>JAFIGH010000045.1 GCA_020831525.1 Opitutales bacterium | reverse complement strand
GGTTGGAGAGCACACAGTAAGCGAGCAGCTCCACACCCGAAAACGCCGCCGCCCGCCGCAGCGCGGCGGCCAGCGCGTCCCTTTCCGGCCCGCCCAGCAGCCCCAGTTGCCGTGTCACGCGGCAGACGCAGTGGTAGCCCGCCGCATAGGCCGCTGTCTTCACTCTGCAATGGTAACTCATGGATTCATGACTGTGCCTTTCACCACCCTTCCGCGCAAGCTTAAAATTCAGTTATGAGAAATAATATTGCATTTACTTAAATCACAATAAAATTTATTGTCGGCTGAGGGCACTATTGGATGTCCGACCGGGTGGCCATGGGCAGTCTACTTCCAGAGCACGCCGTGCATGGAACCGCGTTCGAGAAAGCTCTGGTGCATGGCGTAGGCGCGGTCCAGGGTTTGCGGGGTGTGGCCGTCCTTGACGTCGGCGCTGTAGCCAAGCAGTTCGTCACGGAACTCCGGGTGCGCGCATTTGTCGATAATCTCGGTGGCGCGCTCGTGCGGATCCTTTCCGCGCAGGTCGGCGATGCCTTGTTCGGTGACGATCACCTGGACGCTGTGCTCACTGTGGTCGAGGTGGCTGCACAGGGGAACGATGGGACTAATCTTGCCGCCTTTGGCGAGGCTCGGGCAGGTAAAGATCGAGATGTAGGCGTTGCGCGTGAAGTCGCCACTTCCGCCGATGCCGTTCATCATGCTGCTACCCATAATGTGGGTGCTGTTCACGTTGCCGAAGATATCGACCTCGATGGCCGTATTGACGGAGATGATGCCGAGGCGGCGGACAATCTCCGGGTTGTTGGAAATTTCCTGCGGCCGCAAGAGCATGCGGCGGCGGAAGAAATCGAGTTCGCGGTAGATTTGGGTGAGCTTTTCCTGGCTCACGGTCAGCGAGGTACCGCTTGCAAAGGCGATCCGCTCGTTTTCCATGAGTTCAATGACGCTGTCCTGGATGACCTCCGAGTACATCTCGAAGGGGGGGATTTCCGGGTGCTCGCCGAGCGCCCCGAGGACAGCGTTGGCGATGTTGCCGACGCCGCTCTGGATGGGCAGAAATCCCGGCGGAATGCGTCCCGCATGAATTTCCGCGGCGAGGAAGGAGGCGACGTTCTCGCCGATTTTGCGGGTGACTGCGTTGGCCTCGCGGAAGGCGCCTACTTCATCGGGCTCGTCTGTGAAAACGACTCCCGCGATACGCCGGGGGTCGACCTTGGCGACCATCCGTCCGCAGCGGTCGCGCACGGTGAAGACGGGGATCTCGCGGCGGTTGGGCGGGTCGCCGGGTTCGTAGATGTCGTGGAGTCCGTAGAGTTCGGTGGGGTGGAAGCTGTTGACCTCTAAGAGGATTCGCTCGGCTTGGGAGAGGAAGGTGTTTGTTGCGCCGACGCTCGTGGTGAGGGTAATTTCACCGTCCTTGGTCACTTCCGCCGCTTCGACGATAGCGTAGTGTACTTTGCCGAGAAACCCGTAACGCACCCACTGTTGCAGGAGCGAGAGGTGCATGTCGAAAAAGCGCGTCCGGCCCTCGTTGATGTTGCGGCGCATGGCCGCGTTGGACTGGTAGGGGGTGCGCCATGCGACGGCGTCGGCCTCCGCAAGATGCCCGTCGAGGCTGTCACCGGTCGACGCCCCAGTGATGACCCCGAGTTTGAAGGGCCGGCCGGCGGCGTGTTCGGCGCGGGCGCGGTCGGCGATCGCACGCGGAATGGCTTTTGCGGCGCCGGCGGGGGTGAAGCCGCTGAACCCGATTGTTTGGCCGTGCTCGATCAGCGAGGCGGCTTCGTCGGCGGTTATTTCGGGAAAAGGGAGTGCCATGGTTTGTCTTATTGATTAGATTTCCTTACGCAGATCAAATATAAAATTAAGATTTCGAATAGAGTTGCGCCGACTGGGCACCTTACACCCCCGTCGCGCGCGCCTTGGTCCGGGCGGTCGAAAGCTTTGCCGACAATTGACCGGCGCCGCCGAAAAGCCGGGGCGGAACGGCGGACTGATTTGACGACCGCGCAGATCGTTTGCTACTTTTCTTCCAATGGGGCATGTCGCGTCGGTGCGCTTGTCCGGAAACGAAATAAAACCATAACCCGCGAGGATTGATCATGAGTGACCACATATACAAGAAAATCGAAATCGTCGGCTCCTCTTCCACTTCGGTTGAAGAAGCCATCACGAATGCTGTGAACCGCGCGGCAAAATCCGTTAAGCACATGCGTTGGTTCGAGGTTTCGGAAATCCGGGGTCATATCGACGACCAAAAGGTCGCTCACTTCCAAGTCGGTCTCAAGATCGGCTTTACGATTGAGGACAAGTAGCTGTTGCCAGGCTTGTTGCGAAGCGTCTCCTGCCATGCCCGGCCCGTCGGGCGGCTTTAGTCCGCCAAGCGGTCGGCGAGTTCCAAGGCACGTTCGATGCGGTCGCTCAGCCCCGGCCCGCCGCGGAAGTTTCCGAGTGCGTGGAAACCGGGGAGTTCGTTTTCGACGCGTTGGAGAGCGTCGAGGAAAAAGTCATGCCCGATGTTGTACTGGGGAATGGCTTTGGGCCAGTCGTAGCGGCGTATGAGAGCGGGCGTTTCAGTGATGCCGAGGAGCGCGGAAAGCTCGTGGTGAAGGATTTCGTGCAGCGCGTAGTCGGGCTGTGTGGCGAGCTTCGGCATTGTCGCGCCGCCGATGAACACGTTGAATGTCGCGAGGTCGCCGGGTGCGCGTCCGGAAAATAGCGTGGAGTTGAAAATGGCGCCGAGGATACGGCGCTTCTCGACGAGCGGCACGAGCATGCCGAATCCGTCGAGTGGATGGCCGACGGCTTCTTTGTTGTAAGCGACCCCGAGCACGGTGAGGGGAGCGTAGGGAACGGTGGGTAAGGAGTGGAAGAGGTCGCGCACATTTTCGTCGACAGGCAGCGCCGTCCAGTCGTGGACCGGCAAAGTGGCGACGATCTCGGTGAAGGTATGCTCGCTCCGGTCTTCAAGGCTTGTCCACGTGACGTTCCAGCGGCGGCCGACTTGGCGGATACGCATCGGGATCGCGCGCAGGCGCAAAGTGTCGCCGAGTTCTTCGGCGATGCCGGCCGAAAGAGTCTGGAGTCCCCCTTCATACGAAACGAGGCGGGCTTTGAAGGGTGTCTCTCCCCGCCGCTTGCGTTCACGGCGCAATTTGAGCGCGCCCCGGATAAGGGAGCCGTAATTGGCCTCAAGGTTCCAGACCTTCGGGAAGGCATGCCGCACTGAGAGCTTGTCCGGGTCGCCCGCGTAAATGCCGGATGCGAGGACGGAGACGCCGTAGTCGCAGAAGGCCCGCCCCATGCGCCGTGTGGCGAAGCTCGCGAGGCTTTCGTCGCGCTTGTCGGAGGGCTTGACAAACGGTTCGCGCAAGAGGCGCAGTTTGTCGCGCAGGCTGTAGACCGGTGTCGTCAGCGCACCGGCAAGCGACATGGGAAGGGCGACGGGATGCCCGTCTTTCACGATGTAGCGTTTGTTCGCGGCGGGGTTGGCCTCCTGCATCTTGTCCGCGCAGGCGAGACCGCGGAGGAACCCCTCTACCCGTTGCGCTTTGATCTGCAGCGAGGTCGGTCCCTTTTCGAAGAGGCAGCCGCCCACCCGGTCGGTGCGGATGACGCCGCCCGGTTCGCGGCCCGGCTCGAGGACGACGCAGTGAATGCCTCTTGCCTTGAGCGCGTGCGCGAGAGTGAGCCCGCCAATGCCCGCGCCAAGGATCAGGACGGAGCGCTCGTTCGGATGTTCGGTGGGCTGTGTCGCGTGGTTCAAATTGTGCGGGCGTGGCGGTTTTCTGCGGGGCGCGCGTAGGTGTCAAAGGCCATGGCGATGTTGCGGATGATAAAGCGGCCGGGCGGGGTGACCGCGAGCGTGTTTCCATCCCACTCCACGAGACCGTCTTCTTCCATGGGTGTGAGGTTCTTGCGGGCGGCTGCGAACTCCTCCCGCACGTCGACGCCGTGATCGGCGCCTGCCTTGTCGAGATCAAGGCGGAAGCGGCACATCAGCTCCATGATGACGGTCCGGCGCAGTTCGTCCCGCGGAGTGAGCCGGTAGCCGCGGGCAACCGGAAGGCGGCCGTTGTCGACGGCGTCGGAATAATCGCGCAGGTCCTTCTGGTTTTGCCGGTAGGCGCGGGCGCTCTGAGAGATGGACGACATGCCGAAGGCGCTGAGATTGAGATCGCCGCGTGTGGAGTATCCCTGGAAGTTCCGGTGCAGGGTGCCGTTGGCTGCGGCGATGGCGAGGGGATCGTCGGCCTTCGCAAAGTGGTCCATCCCGATAAAAACGTAGCCCGCCCCCGTAAGGCGCTCCACAGCCATCTCGAGCAGGTCGAGCTTCTCCTCCGCTGACGGAAGGACGGACCGTTCGACGATTTTCTGGGCGGGCGCCACCCACGGCACATGGGCGTAGCTGAAGAGCGCGATGCGGTCGGGCGCATAGTCGAGGGCGGCGTCGAGGGTGTTGGCAAAGGTCGCCGTTGTCTGTTTCGGCAATCCGTAAACAAGATCGATGTTGACTGACTCGAACCCCGCGCCGCGAACCCAGGCGAGGACCTTGCGGTTCATTGCGTCGGGTTGTACGCGGTGGATGGCCAACTGCACCTCCGGATTGACGTCCTGTACCCCGAAGGAAGCGCGCGTGAACCCGATGGAACGCAGGACGTCCACTTTTTCTTCGTTCAGGGTGCGCGGATCGAGTTCGGCGGAAAATTCCGGTTCGGGCGCGGGCGTAAAGCTTGCTCCGAGGATTCTTCCGAGGCGGGCGATTTGCGGCGCGGAGAGAAAACTCGGCGAACCCCCGCCGAGATGCAACTGCGCGAGTGAGCGGTCGGACGGCAGGTGCGGATCCATTAGATCGATCTCGCGTTCGAGGCGGTCGAGGTAAGCGTCTGCCTTGCCTTGGTCCAGCGTGATCACCGTCGTGCACGCGCAGAACCAGCAGAGGCTCTCACAGAACGGCAGGTGCACATAGACCGAGAGCGGCCCCGGTGTGTTGCGGCAGTCGTCAAGCAGTTCCGCCGGATCCGCCGCGGGAGAAAACTGCAGCGCCGTCGGGTACGACGTGTAGCGCGGCCCCGACCGGTCATACTTCTTCACGAGCGAGCGGTCGAAGCGGGGGACGGTCGAAATCATGGGCGGTAGTTATGCACAGTTTGCACAAGGGCGGCAACGTTTTCTACTTTTGCCCGAGGGGTAATGCCGTGGCCGAGGTTGAGGATGTGCCCGGTTCGGCTGCCCATGCGCTTGAGCAGGGCACATGTTTCGCGGGCTGCGACGTCTGCGTCGAGTTCCATGAGCACGGGGTCGAGATTTCCCTGCACGGCCACATCCTGCGGGAGGGCGTCCCGCAGCGCGGGCAGATCGACTGTCCAGTCGACGCCGAGGGCGCGCGCTCCCGTGGCCGCCAGTGCGGCGTGGTGCTGGGCCATCCCCTTGGCGTAGACAATAACCGGAAATCCGGCGGGAAGGCGTTCAATTACCGCGCGGATCCAGCGCAGCGACATTTCTTCGTAGTGCGCGCCCGGGCACGCCGCTCCCCATGAGTCGAAGATCTGGATGGCATCGACACCGGCCTCGATCTTCATCGCAAAAAGCGCCGCCAGCGCCTCGACAAGGCGCTCCATTAGCTCACCGAACAGCGCCGGTTGCTCGAAATACAAAGCTTTTGCCCGGCTGAACTCGCTGCTCGATCCGCCCTCGACCATATATGTTGCCAATGTCCACGGTGACCCGCCGAATCCGAGCAACGCTGTACGGCCCGCCAGCTCGCCGCGCACAATCTCCAGTGCGGCGGGCACGTAACCGAGCCGTTCGGCGACGCCCGTTGTGTCGAGGGCGCGGATCCGCTCCGCGCTGTCGAGAGCGTACTCCATTCCGATGCCGCCGCCGTCACGGAAAAAATACGGCTGCCCGAGCGCCTCGGGAATGATGAGAATGTCGCTGAAGAGGATCGCCGCATCGAGCGGAAAGCGGCGCAGAGGTTGCAGCGTCACCTCCGCCGCGAGCGCGGGCGTGCGCACCATCTCGACAAACGAATGCGTCTCCTTCAGTGCCCGGTATTCCGGCAGATAGCGCCCGGCCTGCCGCATGATCCATACAGGGGGCCTCTCCAGCGGACGGCAGGCAAGGGCGGCAAGAAAGCGTTCACGGGATGTCATTGGATTCAATAAAAAGCGCGGCCCACATCCCATGGGGCAGACGCGACCCCGCGCAAGGTTTTCCGCTCCGGCTCCGCCGCTCCCGGACCGCAACAATTATCAACAAGGTTGTTATTTATTGACGTTGACAACAAATGGTTGCATTGGAACAAACATTTGACGGCGCGGCGGGCCGGACCCGCTGGTCGGTTTGGCGCGGTTCGAAGAATATCAGCAATGTTAATATTGACTGGGCTGGATTCACCACGCGGCGTCAGGCAGACCGGCGGGCCGTTCCTCGGTCAACCACTCGCGCGGGTGAAGGAAGTAACGGTAGAGCGCGTCCTCGTGCGAACCTTGCTCCGGCGTCCAGTTGTAGTCCCAGCGGGCGAGGGGCGGCAGGGACATAAGGATGCTTTCCGTGCGCCCTCCGCTTTGCAGGCCGAAAAGCGTGCCGCGGTCGTGGAGAAGGTTGAATTCCGCGTAGCGGCCGCGCCGGTAGAGCTGGAAGCGGCGGTGGCGGTCTGTGTGGGGATCGCCCGCGCGCCTCTCCAGGAGGGCGGGGTAGATGCGTGTGAAGGTGTCGCCCGTGGCGCGTGTGAAGGCGAAGGTGCCATCGAAGTCGGGTTCGTTGACATCGTCGAAAAAGAGACCGCCGACACCTCGGGTCTCGTTTCGGTGAGGGAGGAAAAAGTATCGGTCGCACTCGGCCTTGTAGCGGGCGTAGAGGTCGTGGCCGTGTGGCGCGCAGGCTTCCGCTGCGGCGCGGTGCCAGGCTACGGCGTCCGTCCACGACGGGTAGATGGGGGTGAGGTCGAATCCGCCGCCGAACCAAAAGACGGGTGCCCCGTCGCCGTCTCCGCCCGCCTCGAAGTAGCGCACATTCATGTGGGCGGTCGGGGCAAAAGGGTTGCTCGGATGGACGACGACGCTCACTCCCATGGCCCGGAACGGGCGGCCCGCGAGTTGCGGGCGGCGTCTCGTTGCTGCCGGGGGCAGCTCCGCGCCGCGCACGTCGGAAAAGTTGACGCCGCCTTTTTCGATCAAATCGCCGCCTTCGAGGACTGCCGAGACGCCGCCTCCACCGCCGGGGCGGTCCCAGGTGTCGCGCCGCAGAACGGCGGTGGCATCGATCCCGCTGAAGCGTTTAAGCAGGCGGTCCTGTAAATCCGCAAGGTATTCGCGCACCGTCGCGCTCCGGCATTCTTTGTGTGCACTCACAGTCGTTCAAGCAAGACCGCCGCTCCCTCCGGGGCAAGACCGTGGTAAAAATACGGGAGATCGATTAATTATTTTTCATCTACGGGTAATAATCGTTGACAGTTGAATTTCCCAGAGAAAAAAGATTTGACGGGGCGGGAGCCGCGGGTGGAATCGAGCCGGGTGGATCACGGGGCGGAACCCCAACCCGGTGTGCAAAAGAGCTGCCACTTCAGGGCGGGGACACGGAGGTCGAGTCGGGGCGGCCCTCCGACCGTCTCAAAGCATGGCTGTTTGTTTGGTGCCTCAGGCCGGGGTGCGGAGACCGAGGCGGCGGAGAAGGGCGTCGGGATCGGGGTCGCGGCCCATGAAGCGCCGGTAGAGGACGGCGGGGTCCTCGGCGTTGCCCTGGCTGAGGACGTGATTGCGGAAATCGAGGCCGACGGCGGGATTGAGGATACCCTCGGAGGCGAAGCGGCTGAAAGCGTCGGCGTCGAGGACCTCGGCCCATTTGTAGCTGTAGTAGCCGGCGGCGTAGCCCGTGGGGCTGCCGAAGAGGTGGCTGAACCGGCGCACAATGGGGCGCTGCGGAACGCTGGAGGGGACCATGTAGCCATCGAGGAGGCGGACAAGTGCCGCGTCGAGGTCGCCGTCGAGGAAACGTCCGGGGTGCAGATGCAGTTCGAGGTCGAGGCGGGCGAAGCTGAGCTGGCGCATTTGCGCGCGGGCGGCGTGAAAGTTGCGGGCTTCGAGCATCTTCGCAAAGAGCGGTTCCGGAAGGTGCACGCCGGTCTTGTGGTGGCGGGCAAAGAGGTCGAGCGCCGATTTCTCCCAGCACCAGTTTTCCATGATCTGGGAGGGCAGTTCGACCCAGTCCCATGCGACGTTGGTGCCGTTGAGTGCCTTGACGGGTACTTCGCCGAGGAGGTGGTGCAGGAGGTGTCCGAACTCGTGGAAGACGGTTTCGACCTCGTCGTGCGTCAGGAGTGCGGGAGCGTCGCCCAAGGGCTGCGACATGTTGCCCGCCATGAGGCCGAGGTGCGGAGTGCGTTTGCGGCCAGGGGCGCGTTCGCCGTCAACGAGGCCATGCATCCATGCCCCGCCGCGTTTGGATTCGCGGGGAAACCAGTCGGCGTAGAAGGCACCGAGGCGTTCGCCGGTGGCGGCGTCGTTGACATCGTAGAAGTGGACGTCGGGGTGCCAGACATCGGGTTTGCGGTCGCCTGTGCGCTCGGTCACGCGCACGCCGAAGACCTGCTCGGTGATAGCGAAGAGCCCGTCGAGCACCTGTCCGACGGGAAAGTAGGGCCGGATTTCCTCTTCATCGAGGTCAAAACGCTGGCGCCGCAGGCGTTCGGCCCAGTAGGCCTGCTCCCAAGGGGCGAGCGGACCGGATTGGCCGGTTTCTTCCGCGCGGAAGGCTTCGAGCTCAGCGTTCTCGGCGTCAAAGGCGGGTTTCGTCTTGTGGAAGAGATCCTCGACGAATTCGAGCGCGGCGCGGCCGTTTTTTGCCATGCGCCGCTCGAGGACGAGATCGGGAAAGTGCGGAAATCCGAGGATACGGGCCTTTTCCGCACGCAGGCGGAGGATGTCGCGGATGAGGGCGGTGTTGTCGTGCGGCTCCTTCGCGCCGACGGCGATGGAAGCTTCCCAGAGTTCGCGGCGGAGGTCTCCGTCATCGAGATATTTCATCGCCGGAAGGAGCGACGGCATCTGCAGGGTGAAGCGGTAGACCGGCTTCCGCGGCGAACCGTGACCCTTCTTGCGCGCGCTTTCGAGGGCGGCCTCACGTGCGCTCTCCGGCAGACCGGCAAGGCGGTCCGGATCGTCGACGAGAAGTTCGTAGGCGTGGGTCGAGTCGAGTTCGTTTTCGGTGAATTTCTGGGTCTTCGCGGCCAGCTCGTCCTCGATTTCCTCGATGCGCGTCTTTCCGGCGGCGTCCAGATCGGCGCCGCTGCGCAGGAAGGCGGCGACGGTTTCCTCGACGAGCCGTTTTTCCGGCCCTTGCAAGCGTCGGCAGCTCTCCGATCCGGCGGCGGCCTTGAGCACCTGCCAAAGCGCGGCGTCGAGAGGGAGCTTCGTGTGAAAGGCGGTGACGGCCGGGAGCATCTTGTTGTAGGCGGCGCGCAGTTCCGGGCTGTTGCAGACAGAGTCGAGATTGGACACGTAGGACCATGCCCGGTCGAGTTCCTCCGTCGCTTCGTCGAGGGCGAGGAAGGCGGACTCGAAGGCCGCCGTTTCCGGATTCTGCGATTTTACGGCGTCGACGCGCTCCTGCGCGCGCCGCAGTGCTTCGGTGATGTCGGGCTCGACCGATGACGCGCCGAGGCGCGACCACGGCACTTCGAATGCTGGGTCAAGAAACGGATGGTCCATGAGGAAAGCGCAGAACGATTACCCGGTCGCCGGGGAACGCAACCGGATTCCATGGAATCGCGGGTGCCGGAGCCGCGGGGAATGATTGCATTCGATGCGCAACGGATGTAGTTCTGTTCGCCCGCAACCTTTGTATTTCCATGTCACGTTTCCAGCGAATCCTCCTCCGCCGGGTGCTGCCCGTGCTCGCGGCCCTGTTTCTGCTCTATATCCTTACCGGGTTCTTCGGCGCCGGGCCAGTTGTCCGGTCGGTCATGGAGAGCCGGATCGCCGAGGCCACCGGGCGCGAGGTGACCGTGGAGCGGGTCGCGCTCAACCCGCTGCGCCTTCGGCTGCGGATCGAGGGGTTTGATCTTCGGGACCTCGGCGGCGAGGCGTTTCTCGGGTGGGATGCGTTTGCCGTGGATCTTTCGTGGCGGTCGTTCTTCGGGCGGGCATGGGTAGTGGACGATATCTCGTTTGACCGTCTGCGCGCGCGGGTGGTCATCGGCGAAGACGGTCGCCCGGCCTTTGCCGATCTACTTGAGGACCGCGAAACGGAAGAGGATGCGGAAGCCGCCGACCCGCCGCTGGTCGTGGTGCGTTCCTTTTCGGTGCGGGACAGTGAACTGGCTTTCGAGGACTACTCGCTGGACGAGTTCTTCGAGTTCACGTTTTCACCGATCGACTTCACGCTTGTGCGGCTGGATACACGCACAGACGATGCGGCGGCCTACGCGTTTTCGGCGACGTCGCCCGACGGAGAATCGGTGGAGTGGGAGGGCGATTTTTCGCTCCTGCCCCTTGCATCGACTGGCCGACTGAGAATTGACGGCTTCGCATTAACCCGCTACGCGCCCTACTACAGCGGGTTGATTCCGTTTGAGGTCATCGGCGGTCGGGTCGGCGTGAATTTTCGATACGACCTACGGTTTGACGAAGAGCCCGTGCGCCGATTGACGGAAGGCGCCTTTTCCATGCGCAATCTCGCCCTCCGCGAGCCGGGCGGCGAAACGCCGTTCTTTTTTCTGCCGCGTCTCGACTTGAGGGAGATCGAGTTGGACGCGGTCGACTTCTCGGCGGGCGCCTCCGCCCTTGATGTAGACGGTTTGACGGCGACGTTGCGGCGCGACGATGACGGGCGGCTTCGCCTTGAGCGGTTGTGGACAGAGTTCGCCGCGGCACGTGAAGCTCCTGCGGATGCGCGCCGCGCGGATACCGAACTTCCGCCGCTCACGGCCCGTCTCGACCGTCTGGGGGTGACCAACGCGACTTTCCGCCTGATTGACTTGTCCACCGAGCCCACGGCGTTGGTCGCGGCGCGTCTCGAACACCTGCGGATCGAGGACTTGACGGAAAACCCTGCCCGTGAAGTGCCCTTTGAAGCCGCGCTGCGCATGGAGCGCGGCGGCAATGTCGACCTGCGCGGGACCGTTGTGCCGGTGCCCTTCAGTGCGGCGGCGGAGATCGGGACGCGCGACCTGCGGCTTTCCACCTTCAGCCCCTACGCGGGTTTGTTTGCCGACGCGGCGATTGCCGCAGGCGAACTCGACTTCGATCTTGACGCCGAGCTGGACACGGACGGGCCCAATCCGGTGGCCGCTGCGCGCGGGCGTGCCGCGGTGCGCGGGTTTGAGGCGGTGTCTGTCCCCGGTTTTGAGACATTGGTATCCTTTGCATCGCTTGAAATCGGACCCTTCACGGCGCTGTATCCCGAGGGCAGTGTAGAGATCGAAGCCGTGGAGTTGCGCGAGCCCGGGGCACAGATCGTAATGCACGCCGACGGGATGACCAATCTGCAAAGGGTTCTCCGCGCGAAGCCGGCAGCTGGTGAGCCGGACACCATTCCCGGCGCGGAGGAGATGCCGCCGCCGGAGGCGCCCGGCGTCTCCCCGGATTTCCGGGTGTCGGTCCCGCATATTGCCGTGCGCGCCGGCGCCGTGCGCTTTGAAGACCGCTCGCTGGAGACGGCTTTCATCACAACGGTGGACCAGTTGAACATGACGGTCGAGGGGCTTTCATCGGATTCCCTTGCGCGGGCGGATTTCGCGATGGACGCGCGTATCGACCGTTCTGCGACGCTGGAAGCACAGGGTGAAATCAACCCCCTCGCGGAGGATCTATTCTCCGATGTGACCGTGCGTCTCGACGGTTTCGACCTCACGACGGTGACACCCTACAGCGGGCGCTACGCGGGTTACGGCATTGACCGCGGGCGCTTGTCCCTCGACCTCGCATACCGGGTCTCGGCCGGTTCACTGGAGGCGGAGAACCGGGTTGTGCTGGGCAATTTTTATCTCGGCGAGCGCATCGAAAGCCCGGATGCGACGACCTTGCCCGTGCGGCTGGCGGTATCGATAATGCGCGATTCACGCGGCAATATCGAGTTGAACCTTCCCATCCGCGGAAATCTCAACGATCCGGATTTCCGTATCGGCGGAATCATCGCACAGGCAGTCACCAACATCCTCGTGCGCGCGGCGACCTCGCCGTTTTCGTTGCTGGGAGCGGCGTTCGGCAGGGGCGAGGAGCTGAGCTACGTCGACTTCAGTGCCGGCGCGACCTCGATCCCCGACGAGGAAGCGGCCAAAGTAGAGGACCTCGCCGCGGCATTGCTCGACCGCCGTTCCCTCGAGTTGGAGGTGAGGCCTGCGGCGGATACTGTCGCCGATACCGAGGCGCTGGCGGAATCCGCGCTGCAGCGCAGATTGGCGGCGGTGGTTCGGCGCGCGGCCCACGCCGACGTCGGAGACGCGGAGTCTATTCCGGAGGATGAGGCAGTCCGGAGGCTCTACGCGGAGACTTTTCCGGAGGAAGAACCGCCCGGCGTTGATGATGACGCCGACGTATCCCGAATGAAGGAGCGTCTGCTCGATGATGTAGCGGTGGACGACGGTGAACTGCTGGACCTTGCCCTTGAGCGTGGACGTGCCCTTCGTGAGCGGTTGGTCGCGGAAGGCGTTGATCCGGAGCGGGTTTTCCTCGCGTCGCCGTGCGTGCGCGAGGGCGGTCTGCGCATGAATTTGTCACTACAGTAAAAATACGCGTGCCGCCGGCATGCGTATGCTGGCCGGACTCTACTGTTTGTCGGAGAGTTCGCGGAAGACCGGGTGGGCGAGAACTTTGCCGCGGTCCCCGTCGGCGACGACGCGGCCGCCTTCGAAGACAAGGATGCGCTCGGCCAGTTCAATCGTGCTGAAGCGGTGGGCGACGATGAGCACAGTGCGGTTGCGGATAAGGCGCCGGAGCGCGTCGCGGATTTTCTCCTCGCTCGCGGAGTCGAGGGCGGAGGTGGCCTCATCAAGAATGAGGACCGGCGCCGACCGGAGGAAAGCGCGGGCGAGGGCAAGGCGCTGCCGCTGTCCGCCGGAAAGGCGGGAGGCGTCCTCGCCGACGTTCGATGCGTAGCCCTCCGGCAGCACCTCGATGAATTCGTGCGCGTGTGCCGCGCGCGCGGCCGCTTCTACATCAGCGTCGGTGGCGTCCATGCGCCCCACGCGGATGTTATTGGCCACGGTGTCGTTGAAGAGAGTGGGCTTTTGCGGTACGTAGGCGATTTGCTCCCGCAGGTCGGCGAGGCGCAGGGAGCGGAGGTCGTGCCCGTCGAGGAGCACGCTGCCGACAGTCGGATCGTAGAACCGGAGGATGAGCTTGGAGAAGGTCGACTTGCCCGCCCCGCTCGGACCGACGAGGGCGCATACGGTGCCCGTGTCGATGGAGAGATCAATGTTGTGGAGTGCCGTCTGTTCGCCGTAGGTGAAGGAAACGCCACGGAAGGTAATGGAGCCCGTCACCGCACCCGCGGCAACGGGGTCCTCCGGGTCGCGGATCATCGGCTCGGTATCCATGATCTGGCGGACGCGGTTGAAAGCACCCTCCGTGCGCTGCCATTCGTTGAGTGCGCGGGCGAGGCGCTTGACAGCATCCACTGTGAAGAAGAGCCCGCCGCCCATGGCGAGAAAAACCGATGAACCCAAGCCTTGGTTGTAGGCATAGAGAAACGCGCAGGACAGCACTGTGACGGCGACCAGCTCCATGAGCGGCTGCGTCATCAGGTAATACTTGGTCATTTTCATCGCGTAGGCGAAGTAGGCGCGTAGGCGTTCGTCGAAGCGCGCGCTCTCGTGCTCCGCGCGGTTGAACGCCCGCACCTCCGCGGCGGCGCGGAGATTCTCCGAGATTGCCTCGGATACATCACCGAAAGCGTCCTGCATCTGGCGGCCGCGGCGGCGCAGGTGCCTCCCGATCAGCCGCACCGGCACAATCATCAGCGGGATGATCGCGAACAATAGCAACAGGAACCCGATGTCCGCTTCGCGGGCGGAGAGAAAGATGAGAAAACCGAGGCCGCCCAGAAAAATGAAGGGCTGCAGGACTGCCTCCTTGATGAGGATGATGACGGTGTTCTGGATCTGCGTCGTGTCTGCGGCAAGACGGGCGACGATATCGCCGGAGCGTTCGCGCTCGAAAAAACCGAGGTGGAGCCGTTGCAAGTGGTCGAAGAGATCTCTCCGCAGACGCATGAGCACCGATTGGCCCACGCGGTTGAGGAGAAACTGATTGGCGTAGAGCGAAACCCCGCGGATCAGAAAGATGGCCGGCAGCAGGCTGGCGATGAAGATCTGGTAGGCAAGGCTGTGGTCGAGGCTTTGGTCTTCGAAGAAGCCTGCGAACACCCGTTGCATGAAAAATGGCGCGCCGAAACCGCTCGCCGCCCCCGCCGCCGCCCCGCACAGCATCGCGATAACAAACGCCCTGCGGTGCGGACGCAGGTAGGGCACAAGCGTTTTCCACTGCTTCCACATGGGAGGCGAGTGTGACCCCCTTGCGGCGGCTGACAATGCCTTTTCCGGCTGTCGACTTCGGTTCAGCTACGGTGGTTTTTTGTTAAACCCCACGTCGGACTCCGGCGTTTTCATGTTTTTGAGAGGAGTTCCAGAAAAATCTTGCATCGGCTCCGCTTTCGTTTCAGTTCTCCTTATCGTCGTTAGAAATAATTCTTTCCACGGTTGGACGAGACGCATCTTCCGCCGGTTTTCCGGCGCGCGTCGCGCGTTGTTCGCGCTGTCGTCCATGGCCGGGGAATCAAAGGAAAAATCCAATCCTGCTATGCCATGCAGAAAACAAACCTAATCAAGATATCGTGCGCCGTTTCGCTTGCGGCGTTCTTCACGGCCTCCGGCCTCATTGCCGCTGTGCCCCCTGCCATCCACTACCAGGGAAGCGTCACCGTGGACGGCGAGCCTTTCGACGGCACAGGACTCTTCCAGTTCGCCTTGGTTGACGACGGTACGGAAAACGTCCGGACGGCTGAGGCAAGCGCCGTGATTTCCAATGGATTTGTCACTGAGATTATTATCGACGACAAAGGCAACGGCTACACCGAGGCGCCTGCGGTGGAGATTTCTGTCCGGGGAAACATCGTTGCGGAGGCAATCGCCGAGGTCGACGGGGGCGAGGTCGTCTCCGTTGATGTGACATACGCGGGAGGCGGCAATCTCCCGAGTCCGCCCGCGGTCACGATTGAGAGCCCGCCCCCGGCCACCATGCGGACGCTGTGGAGCCACGACGGCAGCAGTGAAGGCGGCGCTCCGCCGGACACCTATGTGCCCCTTGAAGTACGGGACGGCATCTTCTCCGTCCTTTTGGGGTCCGGCGGGACGGAGCCCATGGACCCCGGAAGCCTCGGAGACGCCCCTGCCTTTCTGCGGGTTTGGTTCGACGGCGGATCGGGTTTTGAGCAGCTGCAGCCGGATTTCGAACTCAGTGCCGTGCCTTATGCCATGCACGCATCGCGGGCACATACGGTGAGTGACGGCGGGCTGTCCGCGGATGCGTTTGCCGATAACGCGCTCGCCGATGCGCTCCGCGGCGAGGGGATCCGGATTCCGGCGACGGATTCGGAGCCGCTTGAGTTCAGCTTAGGCAGCGAACCGGTTCTGCGCGTGGAGCCGGCGACAGGAAATTCCGAATTCAGGCCCAACATCTTTCTTGGAAGCCCGTCGAACACCGCGGACGGGCCGGTTTACGGTGCCACGGTTTCCGGTGGTTTCGGAAATAGCGCGGACGGCGACAGGTCGGTCGTCGGAGGGGGCTCGGACAACACCGCCGGCGGCTTTCTCGCCGCCGTCGGAGGCGGCGGAAACAATTTGGCCTCCGGAGATTACGCAACCGTCGCAGGCGGATTCCTCAACCAGGCAACGGATAGCTACGCGACCGTTGGCGGGGGCGACCGCAACGAGGCGACCGGAAGGCGTGCCACCGTCGCCGGGGGCGAGCGCAACCAGGCGACCGAAAGAGAGTCCGCAGTCGCGGGCGGGCGTGAAAACATCGCCGAAGGAGTTCTTTCGTTTGTCGGCGGGGGGCGGGAAAACACCGCCGCGGGAACAGCCGCCACCGTCCCCGGGGGCGAGGACAACACTGCCTCCGGCGATTACAGTCTCGCCGCAGGACGCTTCGCCACCGCCGCCCATGACGGGGCTTTTGTCTGGGCCGACAGCTCCGGGCCCGAGTTTTCGAGCCACTTGGACGACCAGTTTCTTATCCGCGCGGCGGGCGGAGTCGGTATCAATACCAACCAGCCCGCAGGCGCATTCCATGTCGCTGGCGGAAATGTAATGATCGGGGACATGGAGGGAGGGAGGCGCCTTGCCGTGAATACCCCAAATCCGCTGGCTACGGTCCATGCAATTTCCTCCGGGGAGAGCCCGGCAGACCTGCTGCGCTTGGATGTGGAGAACCAAACCGCGTTCCGCGTTTTCGCCAACCGGGGGGTTGCGGTCGGCGGGAACTGGGCGGAGGGCGATGTTCCCGAGCGCGGGTTAAGGGTTGCCGGTTCGGGCATGTTCCAGAATCAAATTACCCTTAACACCTCGACTCCCCACCCGACAGGTTTACTACACCTAAGGCACTTGGAAGGAGGACGCTCCCATCTCATCCTGGAGGCATCCAATAGGCGGACCTGGATGGTGGGGACCGACGCAACCACAGGCTGGCTGACCTTTGCTTACGCCTCGGATGTCACAGAAGGATCTGAAGGGTTCGAAAGCCAATCTTTCATCTCGACGAACGGCAGCTTCAACCGCTGGTCGGACAAAAGACTGAAGGATGGCATCGAACCTCTCGATGGCATCCTCGACCGGGTGCTTGCCCTAAAGCCGGTTTCCTATCGCATGGCCCGTGCCCCGGAAGAGCGTGACTTTGGCTTTCTGGCACAGGAAGTGGAAAAAGTCTTTCCCGAAGCGGTCGCTGTCCATGAGGAGGATGGATACCTTAGCCTCAGTTACGATACGTTTTCCGTCCTCGCCGTTCAGGCGATCCGCGAACAGCAGGAGATCATCGACACGCAGGCCGCCGAAATCGCGGAACTGCGCGGGCAGTTGGAAGAACTTGCGGAAGTTGCCGCCGATAACGAGGAACTGGAGGCGCGTCTTGCGCGGATCGAGGGATGGCTGGAAACCGCGGAATTGGTGAGCCGATGAACAACAGGGCACCTTTCACGCGTAAAAACGAATGCAGGGCGGCGGCATCCCGCCGTCGATCAGCGTTCGTGTGCATGTCTCTGTGGGCGCTCGCCGCACAGGCGCATGAGCAGGACACGCGCATTGAATCCCAGGTCGTGGCAAGTGGCGGCGGGTATGGGAGCGGCGGCGGCTACGCGCTGAACGGTACGCTCGGCCAGCCCGCCGCCGCCGCCGCCACGGGCACTACCGTTGCCCTGCAAGCGGGGTTTTGGACGACCGCCCCGGATGTCGTCGTGGAGCCCGACGGTGGCTTTCATGAGTGGATGGATTCGCTGCCGCCGGACCAGCAGCCGCCGCCCGGCCGCCGCGGCCCGGGCGACATTGCGACCGGCGACGGCATGACAAATCTCCTCAAATATGCCCTCGGTCTCCCGCCCATGACGCCAGCGGCGGAGGCGGCCCCGGCCGTAGTGGTGCATGACGGGCTCTGGGGTATCGAGTTGGAGCGTTCCACGGATGCGGCGGTCGGATTTCACGTCGAAACGTCGCAGGATCTCACGCTGTGGGAAGAAGAAAGTCACTCGGAAAATCCGATTGGTCCGGGTGCGGACGGGGAGCGCGAGCGCGTCCTCCTCCTCACCGGCGTCAGCGCCGATGATGTTTCCCGGTTCTTTCTCAGGCTGCGGGTCGTAATGGAATAGCCGTGGCTTCCGAGCGGGGCGGGATGATTTTCATGTTGGCGCGGACGGGCATGCGGGCTTGTCTGGCCCTCTTTCGCCCATGAATGCGTCCAACGAGAAAGTTTTGCGGATCGGTTTCGCCGGTCTGGGTGTGGTCGGGCAGGGAGTGTGGAAACACCTCGACAGCCACCGCGGTCCGCTCGAAGAGCGGCTCGGTGCGCGCCTTGAGTTGTATTGCGCGGCGGTGCGCGATCCCTCGCGGGCGCGGGAGGTGCAGTTGCGTCCTGACCAGTTGCGCCGCGACCCTGTCGAGGTGGCGACCGACCCCGAAGTCGACCTGTTCTGCGAACTGATGGGCGGCACGGATGTCGCGCTCAAGGCCACGCTCGCCGCGCTGGAGGCGGGGAAGATGGTCGTGACGGCAAACAAGGCCCTGATCTGCGAGCACGGAAAGGAGATTTTCGCGGCGGCCGCGTGCAACGATGCCCGTCTCTATTTCGAAGCGAGCGTGGCCGGGGGCATTCCCATTATCAAGGCTTTGCGCGAAGGGCTTGTGGCGAACCGCTTCCCCCTCATCTACGGTATCCTCAACGGCACTTGCAACTACATCCTCACCCGCATGGAAGCTGAACGGCAGGGCTTCGAAGCGATTGTCGCCGACGCTCGGCGGCTCGGCTATGTGGAGGCGGATGAGGCACTCGACCTCGATGGATGGGACGCCGCCCACAAGGCCGTGATACTCGCTTATCTCGCCCACGGGCACTGGTTCGGCCTCGATGAAATGCCCGTGCGCGGCATCCGCGAGGTGACGCTCGACGATATGGACTGGGCCGATCGTCTCGGCTACCGCATCAAGCTTGTGGCGATGGTCTGCCGCGATTTCGATACCGAAAGAGTCTTTTGCTGCGTGGAGCCCATGCTTCTGCGCAAAGACCTCGTCCTCGCCAAGGTCGACGGTGTCTACAACGGTGTCTCCGTCCTCGGCGATGTCGTGGGCGAGAGTATCTACATTGGCCGCGGCGCAGGACAGGATGCCACCGCGAGCGCCGTCATCAGCGACATTGTGGATGCCGCCATCGACCGTCTGCACGGGGTGCCTGCGTTCATGCCGACGTTCGTTTCGGGGCGGGTCGCCTTCGCCCCCCTTGGCGAAGTACGGCGTGCCTACTACCTGCGCCTCAGTGTGATGGACCGGCCCGGTGTACTCGCCGAAGTCTCCGCCATCACCGCCCGGCACGGAGTGAGCATCGAAAGCGTCCTGCAGACACCGGGCCGCGAAGACGACCGCGCGCACCTTGTCCTCACCACCCACGAAGCCAGCGAGAAACAGATCCGCGACGTCGTCGCCGACCTGCGCGAAGACCGCGCCGTCCTCCAGCCCCCGCTCGTGTTGCCCATTCCCGACCTCAACGGGCGATAAAACCCGGTGCGCGGTGTGGTGTAGGCAACGCCGCCGACTTCACGCAAAGACAAGCCCTGCGGCGACGCCGACGAGGCCGATGGCGGCGAGGATGTAGACGGCGGCTTTCGGCATCTCGCCGTTGTTTTCCATGGCGCGGCCGAACATGAAGAAGACGAGCGGGTGCACGAGGAAGGGCATGGCAAAGACAAAGGCGATCATGCCGGCGGCGGCTTCACCGGCCATGCCGCCCTGGATGGCGGCGAAGAGACCGAAGTGCGAGAGCGACGAACTTGTCGCCATGAGTGCGTTGTCGATGGACATGCTCGATACGGCGAGGAGGAGCAGCCCGCCGAAGACGGCGGTGAGCTGCCAGCCGAAGGAGAATTGCATGAGCGCCTTTACCTCGCGGCCGTCGTCGTTATCGGCGCGGCGCAGGTTGCGCAGGGCGAGCACGGTGAGGCCCGCGCCGACCACCGCGACGATGATCGACGGGACGAGTAGCAGGCCGCCCCGTTCCACGCTGACGGCAAGGATGGAAAAGACAAAGATGTGGCCGAAGAAGGGGATGTTGATCATGATGGGCGCGCGCTTGGCGGCGCTGTCGCCGAGGTCGCCGGCCGTGCACGCACCGGTGAGGCCGGCGTGGGAGAGCGCCCCCGCCATGCCCGGGCCGACATTGCGCACCGCCGCCGTGTGGCCGAAATACATGAGCAGGGCGATTCCGCCGAACATCCACAGCACCTGGCCGAAAAACCCGTAGGCGAGAACGGCGTTCATTCCCGTGAGTCCGAAGGCTTCGCCGATGCGCGAGCCGCCCACGACAAAGTTGGCGGCGAGGACGACGGGGATGCCCGCGAAGAGGAGGCAGCGGATGGCCGGACCGTGTGACCACCGGTAAAGCACCGCTCCGAGGCCCGCCGCGACGAGCATGACAAAGAAAATCTGCGGCAGCGCAACAAGCGGCCGCACCCACACCGCGATGAGGTAGCCGACGATCAGCACGGCGACGAGCGCGAGCATCTCGAGGAGGCCTTTGCGCAGATAGACCCGCTTGTTCGCGATGGTCGCCTTGTGGTCGATGAGGATGACGGCGATGATCAACCCCATGTACGCGATGAGCGGGTAGTAGCGCCCGAGGGAGGTGTCCGGCGCGGTGCCGAGGATCACGCGCGTGAGGGCCTCCATGCCGAGGAGGAGGAAAAACGCCCGTGTAATGAAGATTACATGCGTGCGCCCGGTGCCGAAAAACACCTGCTCGGTGGCGTAGACCACGCTTTCGTCGGGCGGAATGCGCATGCCCGCGAGGATGCGGCGCAGCTGCTGGCCCCCGACGAAGAACGACGCCGCGAGCGCGATGATCGTCGCCTGCGCGATCATCCCGAGCATCGGAAAGTCGGCCAGTCCCGGCTCGGACACCCCCGTCGCGACGAGGAGGTAGCCCATGAGCAGCCCGAAAATGACGATGATGAGGATCGCCGAGTAGCGCGAACCGGCGACCACCGCACGGGCGACCAGCACCATGGGAATGACAAAGAAGAGCGTCAGCCAGAACTGGTTGAACAAGTGCTGGTGCGCGATCTCCTGCATCAGTTGCTGCGGGGCGAAATCTTCGGGCATGGCGGGTCTCCGGAAAGGGTCGGTGGATGGCGGGCTTGCTGTGGCCTCAAACGCCCGCAAGTGTGCCTCCGGACAATCTTCCTGATCTGTAGAGTCAAGGGAATTCCTTGACGCGCACGACAACTTGGCTAGCTTGGCCAACATGGAAGCTTCGGTATTGGAAGCGAAAAACCAGCTTTCGAAGCTGCTGCGCCGCGCGGAAGCGGGTGACGCCGTTTTCATTCGGCGGGGCCGCAACGGTCCGTTGTTCCGGATCGTGCCGGTGGGTGCGGAGAGAGAGCGCACCTTGGTGCCCGATCCGCGTTGGAAGGGCCGCATATCCTATACGGATGAGGCCGTTTGGGAGTCCGAGTGGAAGGATACCGATTGATCACGCATGTGCTCGATACCTGCGCTCTCCTCGATCTGGCGGCGGGACGCTGGACAGACCGCAAGGCGCGCCGTGAGTTGAAGCACGCGGAGCAACCCGTCGTCTTGTCGGTGACCGTGTGGGAAATCGCACGGAAACTCCGTGTCGGAAAGCTTGAGCTTCCGTGCCGACAGGAAGGCGTCGGGGCGTTTGTCGAGGCCGTTTGCGAGCGGCACCGTATCTTCCTTTGCCCGCTTGAAGCGGAAATCTGCAACGCGGCGGAACTCCTTCCGCCGCTGCACGAGGATCCTTTCGACCGGATGATCCTTGCCTTGGCGGGGCAGAATGCTGTTCCCGTCTTTACAACGGACCGGCGGTTCGAGGCGTATCCGGTGCGGGTCATCCGCCAGCGGTGAGGTGCGGTGGGCCGTGTGGCAGCTCCGGATTAGGGGGATCGTAAGATTGCAGGTCTTCGCGCGCCCCTGACCGACCGCCGGGACGGCAGTCGGCTACGGCGTTCGAACGGATCCACCATGTGCCATATTCGCTGTGTGCCTGGCGCATCCGGGTGCCATTGCGCGCAGGGCTTTCCCCCGCCTGTTCGATTCGACTGTTTCTCCAGCCTTGAGAAGAGAATTTACTTGAGCCTCTAAGTTAGATCGATATAAAGTACGAAAATGAACACTGTATTAAGCCCGTATGCCGCGAGTGTCTCAGAACTGAAGAAAAACCCCGGCAAGCTTCTCGACCAATCCGGAGGCGAGCCGGTCGCCATCCTCAATCACAACCGGCCGACGGCTTATCTGATTCCGGCGGCCTTGTACGAGGAAATGCTGGAGAGGTTGGAAGACGCCGAACTGATGGAGCTGGTCGAGGCGCGGAAAGGCGAGAGGGCGAAGGCGAAAAGCGTTTCCCTTGATGAGCTATAACTTGAAGTTTCTGCCGTCCGCCCTGAAGGAGTGGAACAAACTGGGCGAAACGGTCCGGATTCAGTTCAAGAAGAAGCTCCGGGAGAGGTTGCTGGATCCAGTGGTTCCCGCGGACCGGCTCCGCGGTCAAAGCGACTACTACAAGATCAAGCTACGCAGCTCGGGCTACCGCATGGTTTACGAGGTCCGGAAGGAGGAAGTCACCGTCTACGTGATTGCTGTGGGCAGGCGGGAAAACCACGCCGTTTACAGGGCCGCCGAAAGACGCAGACGGAAGTGAGAGGCTGCCGTCAATCCTGCGTCCAGCGCTGCCGGGGGTAGCTGTACCACCAGCCGGGGTTGCTCTCAGCGGGCCAGTGGTAGAGCCATGCGTTTTCGTCCGCGGAGAAGAAGAATGGATAGAGGTCCGCGTTCGTCCAGAGCCATCCCCCCGAGGAAGGCACCTTGGTGAGCCACAATCCGTCCGGAGTGCCCCCGCACACGTAGAACCAGCCCATGCTCGAATGCTTTACAAAGGGAAACGCTGCCGGGAAGAATCGTCCGAGCCACTCCGACTCCGTAGATTCACTAAAGAGCGGGTAGTCCACCGGCCCGAAGTAGGCTTCGACCGGGTCGGTCAACGCACCGCTTTCATTGATGAATTGGATTCCTGTGCCCCCGCTGTTGTAGCGGACGTAGAGTGCGGCGATACCCTGTGCTTCCAATTCGGCAATGACCTCGGGGCCAACTGCCGGATCGAGCCGCGGCTCGAAAATGAAGCGCTCGCCGATATTGTGGTGATTCGGACGGTAGGTCTGGGCAAACGGCGCGGTGACTTCGAAGGGTTGCTGCGTGAGTCCGGTGATGCGCGTTGTTTCCCATGCCACGAGCGGAGCCGTGTAGTTGGCAAAACCCAACGGGTTGGGCGGCCAGTAGAAGCGGGAGTCGACAGTGACTCCGGCATACTGAACCATGCGATGCCGGGCAAGGTCCCCTTCTTCGGGGCCTGCCGGACGCGGCGTCCGCACAAGTAGAACGCGCTCTGTGACCGGTTGTGTGAGATCGCTGCCGGGATCCCATCGTAGGTGTTGTATCCACGGTGCCGGGTGGCGCGGATAGTCCGTGAGGAGTTCGAAGGTCAACTCGTCCGGATAGAGCCACGGGATCTCGGTGCGCCTTGGCACGGTAACCGCGAGAGTGCGCGTGGCGGAAAGGTCGGCGACCGTTTCGTTCCATGAATGCCTCAGGATCCGGTCGTTGCCGAAGGGGGCGGGGGTTTCTACGGAGGCGCGGTATCCCGGCCATGTTTCCAGCGGAGTCGTCCATGTCTGGATGCCCGAGCCGGCTTTCCGCTCGTAGCGGACGGAGGTGAAGCGGGCCTCCCCGCTTTTCTCCGCCTCAAGACGCTGCGACGGTAGTGCGAGATTCCACCGGCTTTTCGCCCTGTGGATTGCGGAGACGGTGGACGCTTCGCCTTGAAAGGGGACGAGTTCCACTGAACCGGCGAAGAGGTAGCGGACATCCGGCGGCGACGGCGGGAGGGAGAGCGGGCGCACCTGTTTGACGATAAGGGATCCGTCGGGACTCAGCTTTTTGAATTCAAATTCAAGCGGGCGCTCCCTCAGTTCGGGACGTGCTTCGACGAACGCCCTGCGCACCGCACGCAGCAAGCCTGCAAGCTCGCGGTAGTCGTGGTTCCTCTCCATAACGCTCGAATCGCCGAGGAGAAGAAGGTTGGAGTGCTGTGTGAAGTGATAGGAGGTCGGGTCGTGGTCGCCCCAAGCCGTCGTATGAACAACTTCTGCGACGGCATCACCGGTGGGGTTGGTCACCGGTTCCGCTCCTTTCTGTGTGACGAAGGTGAAGCGGAGCGAACTGACGGTTTCTCCTTCGTATCGGGGTTCAATCACCGCTACCCCGTTGGCCAACTCAATCTCATCGGGAAAGGAGTGGTGGACAAGCACGGCCATGCCGACGGATTCCGGGTCAATCCCGTGGCGCAGGCGCTCCGTCGCCGCGTTTTCGTTGTAGAAACTGGCGAAGACACGGCGGATGGCACGGAAGACACCTTGCTGCGAAGGGCGGTCGGGATTGCAAAAGGAGGGACCGGTCGTACGGGGGACGAGGTCGTCGAGGAGGCAGCCGCTGTAGCTGTCGTAAAGGCCCGCGCCTGCGAAGTGATCGCTGTCTTCCATGTTGGTCGAGCTGCGGAAGCGGATCCGGCGGTGGGCTTCGAAATGCGCGCCGAGCACCTCGAGTATTTCCTCTTGTTGAGCGGCGGTAAAGGCGGTGTCACTGCGGATCATCCGCCGGATGGAGGCGAGTTCGCTGTTCAGCGCGGCGAAATCAGGCGGATATGAGTCGAAGGGTGCGAGGCGTGCCGAGATTTCGTCGGCAAGGGAATGTCCGCGGCCGGGCAGTGGTTGCGCCATGAACTGCTTCCAGAGGTCGAATGTAACGGCAATGGCGAGGGGGGCGTTGTCGGGAATCGCCTCCCGCAGCAGGCCGAAATTCGCCGCCTTCCCGCCAATCGTGTCTATGTCAGCGGGGCGGGCTCCGTCCACGTGTACCCACAGTGTTCCCGCTTCCCGCATCGGGGGAAGCCGGAGGTCGGGGGGTGCTTTGAGGGCGAGGATTTCTTCGAGCAGGGCCGGATCCATGTCTGGATCGAGCGGACGTAGGTTGATTCTCGGACGCTGCGGCTCGACGGCTGACAAGGCGACGTCGGTTCCGATGAGGCTGTTCATGGCGAATCTATCCGTGCCGATATGAACGAAGGGGATGCTCCACGACCGCGCGAGGAGAGCGACATGGGAATTGGGAGTCGCCGGATACCGGGTGATCACTCCTGCCACGAAAGGAATTTCCGCCGGAATCCGGTCGGTAAGCAGAACATCGGAAGGGCGCAGACTGCCGTCCGCGTAGGCAGCGCGAATTTCCGCTGCGGCAACTTCGACGAGACGGCCGATGGCCCACCCTGCGGCGTATACCGCCTCGGGACTGGACCACCGCTGGATCGAGGCTGTTTCGATGCCTTGTTCGCGCAGCCATTCGCCGTCGTTCCGGGCGGCTTCCGTCTGTTCAAAGGTCGGAAAATAGTAGCTGGGAATACTGTCGGGGTCGTCGAAAGCGGAGAGAACTGTGTAGAAACTGTTCGCGACGAACTCGCGGTCCAATGGATCTTGAGATACAAACTGAATTCCGGCGGCCACCGGAACAAGCCCTGTCGGTCCTCCCGAATACTCAAGAATGGCCAACACCGCGCCGGATAGCGCGCGGCGGCCCGTATTGTATAGTGTTTGCGCATCGAACTCGGCGCGGGAGATTCCCGTGAATTCCGGAATGTGGTCACGGGCGAAATCGAAGTGAAACGGATATTGGCGGCTGTCCTGAAAGTAGACCCGCGTTTCATCCTCCGGATGTACCGCGGGTAGCACCGTGAACTTCGCCCATGCGATGTGGAAGCGTCCCTCGCCGTCCAAAGGTTCCGCAGGGACAAAATACGGGGCCTCGTTGAACGCGAGCGCATGGGTCCACGGATTTGCGGAGAGGCTCCCGGTGGCAACGAATCCAGTGAAGAGTGACAGTAGACAGAGAAAACGCATGCCCATGCGGTAGGCGAAGGCCGAAAAATAGTCACGGAAAATCGCAATCCCGCCGGGCTACCCGCGTCGTCCGTTTTCCGCCGGGAGCGTGACGGTGAAGCGGGCGCCGCCTTCGGGGCGGTTTTCGGCGCGGATGGTGCCGCCGTGTTTGTGGACGATCTCGCGGGCGATGGAGAGGCCTAGGCCGAGGCCGAACTGGCCGCCCTGGGCTTTCGTGGTGTAGTGAGGCTCGAAGATGGTATCCACTTTTTCCTGCGGGAGGCCGGGGCCGGTGTCTTCGATAGTGACGCGCACTTCGCCGTCGGTGTGTGCGGCGCGGAGGGTAAGGGTGCCGTTGTCGCCCATGGCCTCGCTGGCATTGACGAGGAGGTTGGTCCAGACTTGGTTGAGTTCGCCGGCGTTGCCGCGGACGTAGGGAAGCTCGCCGATGTCGGCGACGACTTCGAGCCCCTTGAAGTGGTGGGCGAGAATGAGAAGCGTGTCGCGCAGTCCCGTGGCGACGTCGACGGATTCGAGGGCTTCGTGTCCGGGGCGGGCGTAGTTTTTGAGGCTGCGCACGAGGCGGGCGATGCGGGTGGAAGCGGAGCGCAGAGTGTGGAGGAAACGGCCCGCCTCGAAGGGGAGCAGCCAGTCTTCCCAGCCGTCGTCGGTGGCGGGCGAGGCGTCGAGGTTGTCGACGAGGTCGGCGGGGACGGCGGCGAGGCGCCGCAGGGTGTTGCGCGAGACCTTCGGGAAACGATTGCCCAGCTCGGCGGCGCGGGCGCGCTGCGCGCGGGTGTCGAGGGTGCGGTTGTCGCCGCCGTGCGCCCACCAGCGGGTGCGGGGATCGCCGGGGTCGAGACCGACGAGGCGCTGGAGGATCTCGGCGAGGTAGTCGGTGTTGCGCGCGATGGCGGAGACGGGGTTGTTCAACTCGTGCGCGAGACCGGCGACGATTTTGCCGAGCATGGCGAGTTTTTCCTGATTAACGAGACGGCTGCGGGTGTGCCCGAGTTCCTCGATGGTCTCGCGCAGTTCGGAGCGCTCGGCGGCGAGTTCCTGGTTGAGCCGGGCGACGTCGAGGTGGATGCGCACGAGACGGCGGTAGCGGCCCATGAGCGTGTCGCGCATAAGGTGCCCGAGCGGTTCGGCCAGTTCGGGATGTTCCTCCTGCAGTGTATCGAAAGTGTCCCAGTCGACGAGAAAAACACGGGTGTCGTCGGCGGCATGCACGCTGACGAAATTGATTTCGCGGGCGAAGTAGGAGAGCAAACCGATGATTTCGCCGCGGCCCACGGTGTCGACATGCACGGTTTCGCCCTCTTCGGTGCGTTTCACGAGCGAGGCGGTGCCGCCGAGGATGAGGCCGATCTTTCCGCCGCGGGTGCCCTCGCCAAGGATGACTTCGCCGGAGGTGAACCTGTGGATGTGTTGTTTCGTCAGCCCGGCGCTTGCGCAGATGTTTTCGATGGCCGCGACGAGGCTTTCGCGGCCTGGAGTGCGGCTGCCGGACTTTTCCGGAAAGTCCTTAGCCGGTTTCATTGAGGTCGTTGCGGTCGTGGATGACCTCGGCGAGCCGCGCGCCGTCGAGGACCGCCATGTAGGGCAGGGGGGGAATGCGGGCAGCGATGACGAACTCGGTAAGGAGCTTGCGCGCAAGACCGCGCAGTTCGTCGGCCTCCCACGGTTTCGCGAGGTAGTGGTCGATGCCTGCTTCGTTGATCGCCTGGATGGTGTCGGCGTGGTCGGCCTGTCCGGTGAAGAGGACCTTGCGGGTGTACTCCAGCGGCTGGAGATTCTCCTTTTTCAAGGCGATGAGGAGTTCGATCCCGCGCTGGCCCGGCATGATGTGATCGCAGAAGATGAGGCCGACGGCATCGTTTTCCGGGTCGAGGCCCTCGAGGATTTCGCGGGCTTCGGCGGCGTCGGCCGCACCGGTGAGGGTGAACTTCTCTTCGAAGGGCGCGAGGTCGCGCAGGACGGCGTCGAGCACATCGGGTTCGTCTTCGATGCAGAGGATGTGGATGTCAGGCATGGTGCGGGGTGGTTCGGGGCTAGAAAATGAGGTTCCAGAAAAGGAAGGCCATGGCGAGGACGGCGGCATAGCCGACCGTGCCGATGATGACGCCCATCTTCACCATATCGGGGGTGCGGATCAGGCCCGTGCTCACGGCGATGGCGTTGGGCGGCGTGGAGACGGGCAGGGCCATGGCAAGGCTGGTGCCCACCGCGACGGTGAGCGCGGCGGTGGTCAGGGCAAAGCCCTCGGCCATGCCCGAGGCGACGAAACTCATGACCAGCGGCATGAGGAGCGTGGCCGCGACCGTATTGGAAATGAAGTTGGAGAGAAGAATGGCGACGATGCCGAAGACGGCGAGGGCACCCGCCGCGCCGAGAACGCCCCATGGCACAATGCCGACCATCCACTCGGCAAGACCCGTCTCCCGCATGGCCACGCCGAGGGCGAGACCGCCTGCCATGAGCCAGAGGACCTCCCATGGAAGGTTGCGCACCTCTTTCTTTTCCACCACTTGGAAAGCGGTGAGCAGGGCCACCGGTATGAGTGCGACGAGGCTACTGGAGAGTCCGTGCAGGGCTTCGGTGACCCAGAGAAGAATGGTTCCGCCGGCGACAATGTAGAGAGCCCATGCTTTGGGAGAGGTCTCGAAGGTGCCCGTCAGTTCGAGGGCGAGATTCTTTTCGCCGCTCGGGAAAACCCGCAGGAGGAGAAACCATACGAAGACGAGCATGAGCACCACGAGCGGCACAGTGAGGCCCATCCATGTCGTAAAGGGAATGTTCACGCCCTGCTGGGCGAGCGCGCCGAGGGCGATGGCGTTGGGCGGTGTGCCGATGGGCGTGGCGATGCCGCCGAGGTTGGCGGCGAAGGGAATGCACAGCGCGACGCCGATGCGGAAGCGGTCGCCCTCGGGCGCGGCACCGATAATCGGCAGGACCACAGCCATCATCATGGCGGTCGTGGCGGTGTTGCTCATGAAGGCCGAGAGCAGGGCCGTGATGACCATCATCCCGATCATAATGCTCGCGGGCCGCGTGCCGAAGGGCCGGAGGATGATCCGGATGAGGTTGCGGTCGACTCTGTATTTGGAGGCGCCCGCGGCCATGACGAAGCCGCCGAGAAAGAGAATGATGATCGGGCTCGCAAGTGTGTTGAGAAAGATGGTGTAGGAAGGCGGGCTGAACTCGGCCTGCCAGTGGCGGGCGCGCCGTGCGAGGGCGCTGTCTTCGGTGAGTTCGGCGGAGCGGACGGCCACGGTGTCCGCCGCAGTCTCGCGCACGTCCACTGCGACCGCCTGGAAACGCCCGTTGCGGCGGACCCGCACGCTCCCGTCGTCCGTTAGCGCGGTTGCCGGGATTTCCCACACGTTTGCCTCAACGCGCACGGGCTGGACTGTCGCGGGCGCGGTATATTGTGCGAGCGGACCCTGCGCGCTGAGGAGGAGCACCTGGAGGAGGATCACGAGGAGCGACGTCGCGTAGATCGGGATCGGTTCGAGGACCCAGAAGACGGCGGCGAAGAGAAAGATCCCGAGCGTGATCTGGCCCGCCGTCGACAGGTCGGCAACGGGCAGCAGCAGGGCGGTGATGAATCCCGCTACAGCAAGGACAAGGGCGATGAGCGTTTTTCGGTTCATAACGTCGGCGGCCGCGGACGGCCATGTCGGAACGCGGGATTCGATGCCCGCGGCGCGATGGAAACAAGCGTAAAATCGGAAGCCGAAGAGAGGCGGTGCACCGGGACAGTACCGTAACACGGGTTCTCCGCGCTCGGATTCGTAAGATTATCACCTGCGCTTTTGAGCATCATTAGGGCGTCGCTCATTGTCGGGTGCTCCGGGATGGGACTTGATCCCCTTGCCCTTCAGGCGAACGCTGGCGCGTCGAATGAGGAAGAAGTCTATTTTCGTTGGCACGCTGGGGGCGTGCATCTTGGCGCTTGCGGCCTCCGCCGCTCATGCCGTCGCCGACTCGGTATCGGTGCGCGCGGGGGTGGAGGGGGGCTACGATTCGAATGTCTATCGCGTGGATGTCGGTGAACTGGGTAAACGCGGCTCATGGACATTCGGATTGCATCCAACGGTCGAATGGAGACCGAGCGCGCACTTCTCGCTCACCTACGCGGGCGAGGCGGCCTTTTTTCTGGATGAGAACGGGGAAGACCACGCCCGCCATACAGTGACGCTCCGCTATGCCGAGGCCGGGCGGTTCCTCCTCCAGTCGGCGACGACGCGGGTGCAGGGGCCGCGCGACGCAGTCCTTTTTGCCGACGGTCGCAACGCGTGGGCGACAACTCTTGTGCGCGAACGCCGCGACCAGTGGCAAAACCGCACACGGGTGGAGGGTACGGTGCGCCGGGGCGATTTCTTTGTCCGGCCTTCGGCGTCGCTTGTGTATTTCGACCTCGATTCGCGCGTGCGCACCGGCGTCCCCGGCTATGACAACTGGACCAACCGGTTCGATTTGCAGGGTGGACTGGACCTCGGGCGGGAGTTGGAAAGCGGCGAGATCTATGTCGGCTGGCACCGCGGGCGGCAGCACCAGGGCGACCAAGGCGGGCGGCCGACGACGCGGTCCAACAAATACCACCGCCTGTTCCTCGGGTTTTCCGGCACGCCGACGGAAGCGCTCACCCTCGACGCCGAGGCCGGTCCTTCCTTTCACCGCTACGACGATCCAGCCTCTGTCGGGCCGTCGGCCATCGATGCATGGTATGTCAACGTGCGTGCCCGCCTCCGTATCAGTGATCAGGATACAGTCACCGCCAATGCTTCGATGTCCAAAGCCGTCGCCAGCACGGGGCTGCTCAGCTCGGAGGTGCGCTCGTTCGGAGCCGCCTACACCCGGCAGTGGGACGACGGTTCACAACTCCGGGTGCACGGCGGCGCGCGCGGTCTCGTATACGACGGCAGTCTTGTGAAGGACTGGATCTACTCCGCCGGTATAGGCTGGGCACGTGATTTGGGCGAAAACCTCCGGCTCAATCTCGACCTTGTCCGTGAGGAGGGGCGAGACGACCGCGACGGACCCGCTGTGGCCGCTCGTGAGTTCACGCGGACCATTGCCTCCGCGCGTCTTGATTATCGGTTTTGAGGTCCGCGGTTGCGGTCTATTCGCGGTGCGGTGCCCGGTGAGCGCAGTTAATCTGCGCCGGGCGGCGGCGTGCATCCGTCGGCTGAAGCCGTCCCGTCTACCCTTTCGTATTGACAGGGCATTCGCTGCAGCATTCCATGAAATACATATTATTTCACTGAAATGTTTCATTGCTCCGGGAGAGAATGAACCGCATCCGCAGGCCCGCACGGGCTGAAGCACGTTGAACAAGATAACGACCCTACAACCGATGAAAGTCCATACCCCGTACGCTTCTCCACTTTCGATCCGTTCGCCGCAGCGCACATGGCGGAGTTCATTGCACGCTGTGCTTTCAATGCTTGCCGTAGCCGTTTTGGCGGTCGCGGCACCGACCGCGACCGGTGCGGGACCGGAGCCTCCGCTGCCCGAAGGCTTCGAGATGAAGCTGCCCGCCTTTCCCGGGGCATGGGGCGGGGGCATGTTTGCCAAAGGCGGGCGCGGCGGACGCACGATAGCCGTGACAAATCTCGACGACTCCGGCCCCGGGAGCTTCCGCGCCGCCCTTGAAGCGGAGGGGCCGCGCATGGTCGTCTTCAAGGTGGCGGGAGTCATTTGGCTCGAGACCGCCGTCGAAATCGAGCATCCGTACATTACGGTGGCGGGGCAGACCGCGCCGGGCGACGGTGTCTGTATAGCAGGGCATTCCGTCGACATCAATACGCGCGATGTCATCATCCGCTACCTACGGTTCCGCCGCGGCAACATCGAAAACCGCGACGGCTGTATCCAGGGCAATCCGGAAGGCAATGTCATCATCGACCATTGCTCCGTAAGCTGGGGGATGGACGAAAACCTTTCGCTCTACCGACACGTTTACGAACTGGCGGGGCGGCAGCGTGTGGTCGAATCCGCACGCAATATCACGGTGCAATGGGTCGTCAACGCCGAGGCACTCGACATCAACGCGCATGCCTACGGATCGACATGGGGTGGTGACGACTCCACCTTTCACCACAATCTGTTCGCCTCCCACACGGCGCGGGTGCCGAGCATCGGGCGCAGCGGCGACTTCGACTTCCGCAACAACGTGATATTCAACTGGGGCCACCGCTCGATGGACGGAGGCGATGAGATGTCGCGCGTCAATGTCATCAACAATTACTACAAACCGGGGCCGGCTACGCGCGAGGGCCCCCTTCAATACCGTGTCGCGCGCGCCCAAAAACGCAATTTGCATTCCCCCGGCGAACCTCCGCGCACCGGAAAATGGTTTGTCGAAGGAAACTATGTCGAGGGGCATCCGGAGGTTTCCCGGGACAACTGGAACGGCGGCGTCCAGGTGGACAACTACGAGGAAGGCGACCTTGAGCGTGCGCGTGTGAACGAGCCGTTTCCGGGCTGGCCGATCGAGCAACGCACCGCACGGGAAGCCTATGAGATCATTCTCGAACGGGGCGGTGCCTCGCTGCCGCGCCGCGATGCCATGGACGAGCGGGTGATTGAGATGGTGCGCAGCGGCGAAACGACCTTTGGCAATGGAATCATTGACACGCCCGACGATGTCGGCGGATGGCCCGAATACCGCTCCGGACCCGTGCCGCTCGACACGACGGGCGACGGCATCCCCGACTGGTGGGCGATCAAGCACGGATTCGATCCAACGGACCCGACGCTCGCTGTGCGGGACAGCAACGGCAGTGGCTACACGAATCTCGAGGAGTTTCTCAACGGCACGGACCCGACGGTCTATGTCGACTACACCGATCCAAGCAACAATGTGAACACGCTTACGGCAGAAGTGCTTCTGCCGCCGCCTCCGCCGCCCGCGGATGAATTTCCGCCGCTTCCGGAAGCCGAAACCGTCACCTTCATGCTCCCGGGCGACGTGCCGCTGGAAATGGTGCGCATACCTTCAGGCACGTTCACCATGGGCTCGCCGCACGGCTCCCGGGGGAGCGACGCCTACCGTGGCTCGCAGGGTGCCATGAGCGAGGAACCGCAGCGGGAGGTGACCCTTGCGCAGCCCTTTCTCATGGGAAGATATCCGGTGACGCAACAGCAGTGGCTCGCCGTCATGGGCGATTGGAACGACTCTGTCCACGGCCACTACGCGGCCACGCCCCGCAACCCGGCGGCCACTCCGGAGTTCGGGCTCGGTGACGACTATCCCATCTATTTCGCCTCGTGGCACGACGCCAACGATTTCGCCGAGGCGCTCAACCAGCATCTCAAAGAAACGGGGCAGGACACAGCCGTCTTTCGGCTTCCCAGCGAGGCGGAGTGGGAATACGCCGCGCGCGCCGGAACCTCGTCGCGATTCTTCTTCGGCGATTCCCTCACCGCGGGCGACGGGCGTGAAGACGGTCCGACCGGATCGGACGAGTTTCCCGGCATGCGCAGCGACTATATGTGGTTTGGGTACAACGCGGGCGATCCCGAAGGCGAAACGTACGGTACGCAACCGGTCGGGCAAAAGCGGCCCAACGCATGGGGTCTGCACGACATGCACGGCAATGTATGGGAGTGGTGCGCGGATCATCGCCAGCGCAGCTACCGCGGAGCGCCGACGGACGGGAGCGCGTGGGTTGAGCCCCGCTCCTCCCGCCGCGCTCTGCGCGGCGGCGGGTGGAGGAATACCGCCGTCTATTGCCGTGCGGCGGCACGGGACTACAACTCTCCGGCGCTGCGGCGCGCGGACTACGGCTTCCGGATCGTCGGCGAACCTGTGGTGGAGGAATGATTGACAGATGTTGCCTCATCTGGATTCCGGCAACGCGCCGTGAGGGCGGTATGCCTTACTTTGCCGCAAGTCGGGTTCCCGACGGGCACCTGCCGGAGGCGTTTGCAACAATGTGAATTTCATGACAAATCGATACGTTCGCTCGTCCCGGGAAAGCTGTAAACCATGCCGCCGGGCGCTGATTCCGGTGTGGTTCTGTATGGCGGCAGCTACATGGACGCCGGGTGCCGGAGGAGATCTGCTCATCACCGAATTCATGGCCTCCAACGGCGAAACTCTCTTCGACGAGAGCGGCGCTGCGCCGGATTGGATTGAGATCCACAATCCGGGAACAGAGCCGGTGGATCTCGTCGGGTGGCACCTTACGGACGACGCGGAGGACCTGACGCAATGGACGTTTCCTTCGGTCCAGCTAAATGCCGCATCGTATTTGGTCGTTTTTGCGTCGGGTCTCGACATCGCCGTGGCGGATGCCGAGCTGCACACGAACTTCCGGCTCAGCGCCGATGGCGAGTACCTCGGGTTGATTCGTCCGGACGGAACCGCGGCGTACGAATACGCTCCCGTCTATCCGCCGCAGCTTCGGGATGTCTCGTATGGGGTCGAGCGGATGCCCGACGGATCGTACACAGAAGGCCGATACTTCACGACGCCGACGCCGGGCGCGCCGAACAGCGGTGGTACGCAACTCGCGGCACGGCCTGTATTCAGCGTGAAACGGGGATTCCAAACGGAGCCGGTTGTCCTTGAGTTGGCGACAGAAACGGAAGGGGCGGAAATCCGCTTCACGTTGGACGGGTCGGCGCCCGCCGCGGACAGCGGAACGGTCTACCAGGAGCCGTTGGAAATCACCGGTTCGGTTACCGTCCGTGCCGCCGCCTTCCGTGACGGGTGGATCCCGTCGGTCGTCACGACGCACACGTATATTTACCTCGACGATGTGCTTTCCCAGCCCGAGCGGCCCGACGGGTTTCCGATTACCTGGACATGGGGCGCCGGCAGCGGTCGTACGCGGTATGGCGACTACGGAATGGATCGCCGTATCACGGAACCGCACGAAGACGAGATCCGGGAAGCGCTGTGCTCACTGCCTTCGGTATTCGTCACGACAAGCCTGCCGAACTTGTTTGATACAGACACGGGCATATACGCCAATGCGGGCGAGCGGGGAGAAGAGTGGGAACGTCCGGCATCGGTGGAATGGGTATCAGCCGACGGTGAAACCGAGTTTGAGATCGACTGCGGTCTGCGCATACACGGTGGTTGGTTCCGGCGGCCGGACGTGGCGTGGAAGCATTCGTTCCGGCTCATGTTTCGCGGTGAATACGGCGCCTCCCGCTTGCGGCACGATGTCTTCAAGGTGCCCGGAGCCCCGCACGAATTCAACCGTTTGGTCCTCCGGGGCGGTGGTAACGACGGGTACACATGGGATCAGGCGCGGGACACAGAGCAATATACACGTGACGAATTCGGGCGGCGTTTGCACTTGGAAATGGGTCACACCTCTCCCCACGGCAAGTTCGTGCACCTTTACCTCAACGGTCTCTACTGGGGGCTCTATAATGTTGTCGAACGGCCGAACCAGCATTTTTCCGCATCGCACTACGGCGGCGAGCCGGAGGACTGGGATTCGCACAAGCACGACGGCGAGTTGAAAAACGGGACGCGGGACGCGCTTGACGAAATGCACAGGCAATTGCGGCAGCTGTCCGGTATTGAAGACTACAAGCGGGTGCAGGGGCTCAACGCCGACGGCACACGAAACCCGGCCTATCCCGTCTACTTCGACAAGCACAATTACATCGACTACATGATCCTTAATATGTGGGCCGGTAACTACGACTGGGTGTTCAACAACTATTGGTTCGGGCGCAAACAGACGGCGGACAGCACGGGATTCAAATACTACCTTTGGGACTTCGAGGACACGCTCGGGCTCATGCCGCGCTCACCCTTGGATGTTGAAGTGCCCCGGGATATCGGACGGCGTATCGAGGACACGAGAGTCGTGAAGCCGCACTACCGTTTGAAGGAATTTGCCGAGTACCGGATCGACTTCGCCGACCGCGTGCACCGGTATCTTTTCGAGGACGGTCTCCTCACGCCGGAGCAGTTGATCCCCCGCTACCGGGATCTTGCCGACCATGTCGAGATTTCGATCTACGCGGAATCCGCCCGCTGGGGCAACCAGCACTTTGGTAAGGCACCCTACCTGCGGCCGCAGACCATCGACCAATGGCGCGACATGCGCGACTGGATTCTGGAGACCTACCTGCCGCAGCGCACGGCCATTGTCGTGGAGCAGTTCCGGGCGAAGGGTCTCTATCCCGCGACAGACGCGCCCGTGTTTTCGCGCAACGGCGGATATGCCGGTTCGGAGGGCATACAAATGACGGCGCCCGGCGGCGGGACCGTCTACTATACCCTGAACGGAGCGGACCCGCGGGAGCGCGGCACCTCGGCGGTTTCGGCCGATGCGGTTGCATATGCCCCGCCGGAGAGCCTGCTTGCCGGAATGGAAGGCACCGTTGTGCTCAAAGCCCGTGTCTTGCGCGACGGCGAATGGAGTGCCCTTCAGGAGGCGGTTTTCATGGAAGCGCCCTTCGAACCCTTCGACCTGTCTGCGGGGCCGTATGAATTCGACTACTGGAGCGCGGAAGCGGCGGCGGGGACATGGCCCGCCCATATGGTTTTTGAACAAGCAGGAACAGGCGATCCGCGGCTATCCACGCCGATGGACGGATACTGGCGGCTGCCGTACAACCTGACGAGCCGGAGCCGGATCAACGGCATGGGAAACAGAGGCGTTTCCTTTATCAACACGGCGAATGCCCAGGATGCGGACGGCGCCGGATATGTCGGATCGGCTCTGCTGTTTCTGGATACACGCGGTGTGGACGATGTGTACGTGCAGTGGACGAATGAGACGGTTACCCCCAATGAACGGGTGTACGGCATGCGGTTGCAATACCGCCGCAACGGGGAGGGGTCTTTCGCGGATGTTCCCGGTGCGGACGGGTCGCCGTTGGAATATACAAGCGATGCCGCGGCAGGGCATACGGCGGTGTTCGGCCCGGCGCGGTTGCCTGAAGATGCCGCGGGTCAGGCGTATTTGGAGCTTCGCTGGAAGTATTGTCACATTTCCGGAGATTCAGGGCCGAGGGCGGAGGTCCGCTTGGATAATATCCATGTTTCGGCCGCGCCGCCGGGTGCCGCCTCCGAGCTTGTGATCGAAACGGCGCCGCCCGAATGGAGCCAGAGCGGTGACCCGTTGCCGCCGGTTCTTGTGCGCGCCGTGGATGACAGCGGCATCACCGACACCGGTTTCGACGGGAAAGTGCGCCTTTCGTTGGAGGGCAACGGTGTCTTACACGGCACGCACGCCGCTGTCGCGGCGGGGGGCTCGGTTCTCTTTGAAGGACTCGCGGTTGATGGCGCGGGCGAACTGGTGCTTATTGTCTCAGGCGACGGCCTCGATTCGGTGCAGAGCCAGCCGTTTCACGTCGTCCGGGTGGTCGAAGAGGTGATGCCCCGGTACATCCAGGGCGACCAGAACATCAACAACGACAACCTCGACCGGGTTCCCTTCGCCTTCCGCCTGCGCATCGAGGGCTTGAAACCGGAGGCGACCTATCGCTACGGCAACCGCGTCGTCGTGCCGGAGGATCCGCCGGACCAGAACGGTGCCGGAAACGCGATTCTCATCACCGGCCGGCAGAGCGATTGGATCCGCAATCTGGATTCGCCGCGGTTCCGCGCCGGCGATTTTGGAGAGCGGCACCTGACTTTCACGACAGACGCAAACGGAACCTACGCCGGGTGGTTTGTCACGGAGCCCAGCGGCAATGCCCGCTTTACGCCGGGCAACACCGTCCGCATGCGCTTGCTCCTCAACGACGGAGACGGCGGAGAGGAGTATTTTCACTACCTCACGGCACCGGGTGAGGTGAAGGTGACGTCATTCGGCGCCGGCCTGAATGAAGGATCGGCGCTCTACGCTGAGTCCCCGGGCGCGGCAAAAAACTTAGTCGCCTTGTACGATGAGGATTCGGGGAGCGGGCGTCCGCTTGCCGCGACGGTGGTGGAATCGACCGGTTCGCCCGTGGACGGTCGCTACGCCGTGTTTTATCAAGACCATGTATGGGACCGTGCCGGCCGCTGGGGAACCCTCATTCCCAACGGCCTGAAGTTCGGGGTCCGCCGTATCGAGGAGTTGGATCTCCTCTCCGGTGAAATCGTCTCCGTGTATACTGTGCCGGGAGGCATTCTCCCGACGGTCCGGACACAATCGGGCGTGGACGCCGTCGGCATCCGTATTCCGGCGGAACCTTTCGACGGGTTTACGGCTTGGCGGACGCGCCACTTCACGCTCGGCGAGTTGGACGATGCCTCCGTCAGCGGACCGTTTGCGGATGCCGACGGCGACGGTTTCGAAAACCTTCTCAAACATGCCCTCGGACTGGCGCTGTATGAGGATGCCGCGACCGCGCTTCCGGAGGTGCGAATCAAGAAGGTAGGCAGCGATGAGGTCCTTGTCGTGGAGCACGGGCGGCTCAGTGAACACGGTCATCTCGAACTTGTGCTCGAAGGGTCCACCGACATGACGACGTGGGCGGTGCTGGACGAGGACGGAGGCGCACCGTCTGTGGAGCCCGTGGGCGACGGGCGCACGGAAACCGTCGTGCAGAGCTACAAAATTCCCGGCGAGGCCGCAGCGCTGCTCCTTCGTTTGCGTGTTCGCCTGGTCGAACCGTAGAAGCCGCCCGGCCAAACCCTCCGGCCCGGACAAGTCCGCCGCCCACCGAACAAAGTCCGAGGCCCCCCGTAGCGACGGAGCCCCGCCTCCGTCGACCCGCCGGCAAAGCCGTTGGCCTGCCAAACAAATACCCGCCGCCTCCCAAGCGGGCCGATCCTCGAATCTCCGCGGGAGATTCGCTACGTCGCGACGGAGCCGCGCCTCCGTCGACCCCGCCATACCCTCCGGCCCAAAGAAGCCTGCCGCGTACCGGGCAAAGCACCACCGCAGGAGGGGATTTTCACCGTCGAAGCGGCGCGAAACTCATTTTCCGTCACGCCGCAGGCCGCATAAACAGCAGGACAGCGGCGCGTTTCTCTGTTTTAGCAAAACTTTTACAAGGCAAAATGCTTGACTTGAAAATCGGGGGGGCAGGGTAGGCGACGTAATGCTCCTTTGTGTCCCCCGAAATTCCCGTTCTGGCTTTGCCGCGCCCGTTGGTCCGGCGCGGC
>JAFIGH010000159.1 GCA_020831525.1 Opitutales bacterium | reverse complement strand
CGCCGCAAAACCGTCGGCCGATCCCTGCCCAAGACCGTCGCTAACGATTGGGGTTTCCACCAAAGGCAGGCCCATGGCGAGACTACGAATTACATCACCTTTCTCCGAACGCCGCAGGTAAACCGCGACGCCACCGAAAGGATAGGAAACCCGAAGTAATGAATATGCGCCGACACTCAATTGGACTGCTGGAACGCTCCTCCAGCCACGCCCCGGCGTCAAACTGCGTCATCGGTAAAATCGTTGAACGCCAACCTAATTCAGAAGCTGCCCGCGCATAATGGCCACGCTCACGCTGTAGACGAAGAGCAGGGCGCTGAGCACAAAGACGGCGAGGTTCAACCACTTGCCAAGCATGGCGACGGACTCTCCCTGCAGGCGACCGTGCCGCCGGTGGATGCGCTTGAGAGCAACCGCGCCGAAAATGAAGCCCGCCAGACCGCACACCGTCGAAAGTCCGCTCGAAATGATCACCTCACGGAACCGCAGGCTCGTCCAGACGAGTAAATTGATGAAGAGAAACGCCATGCTCGCCAGCGCGAGCTTGGAAAAACGCTCATTGTCACGATTGCGCGGACGGCGTTGCGGGGGGCGCGCTTGTTGAGAGGTCTCGGGAGGCATCGGTAAAAAGGCCATGAATGAGACCGAACTCAAAGCCGGGGGCAAGGCGAATCTACGCCCTCCTCCACCGCCGCCGGCCCTCTTGCGCCCTCCACCGGTTTCCCGCCTCGACTCTACCGGAACGCGGTCTCTACGCTGCCCGCCATGAAAAAAAAGCGCCTTTCGGGCACGGGCGCGGCCCGGAATCCCCCGCCCCGCCCGGAAACACCGGCCGCTGCGGGACCTGCGTGCCTCCGGCGTCTATGGCTCATGCGCATGACCGCCCTCTTTGTCATGCCGGTAATCCTCCTCGTCCTTCTCGAAGCAGGCCTGCGCCTCGCCGGCTTCGGCCATCCAACGCCGTTCTTCCTGCCGACGGCAGTGGAGGGCCGGGATTACCTTGAGACCAACGACCGGTTCACCTTCCGGTTTTTTCCCCGTGCCCTCGCACGGTCGGTGGTGCCGCAAAGGATAGAGGTGCCCAAGCCGCCGGACACCTACCGTATCCTCGTTTTCGGGGAATCGGCCGCAAACGGCGATCCCGATCCGGCCTACAGCTTCAGCCGACACCTCGAAGTATTGCTCGCGGAGCGCTTCCCCGGCGTCGGTTTCGAGGTGGTGTGTACGGCCGTGACCGCCGTCAACTCCCACGTCATTCTACCGATTGCACGCGGGAGTGCGCGGACGGAGGCCGACCTGTGGATCGTCTACATGGGCAACAACGAGGTCATCGGACCCTACGGCCCAGGCACGGTCTTCGGAAGCCGGGCCCCGCCGCTGCCGTTCGTGCGGGCCGCCGTCGCGGCACGGGGCACACGCACCGGGCAGGCTGTCAAAGTGCTGGCCGAGCGCTTCGCCGAAGGCACGGCGGGCGGCACCCCCGCATGGGAAGGCATCAACCTGTTTGCCGAGAACCTCCTGCACCCGGACGATCCGGCAAGGGCACGCGTCTACACTCACTTCCAAAGAAACCTCGACGACATCCTCAAGGCGGGTCAACGGGCAGGTGTCCCCGTCCTTCTGAGCACCGTCGCATCCAACCTCAAAGACTGCGCTCCCTTTGCCTCCGTCCATGCGGAGGGACTGTCCGCCGACCGCCTCGCGGAATGGAACGCCCACTATGAAAGCGGAAAAGCCTACGAATCCGCCGGTTCCCACCGTGAGGCCTTGGCGCAATACCGGGAGGCGGCCGCCGTCGACGCCGGATTCGCCGAGCTACTCTTCCGGATGGGCCGGTGCCATGAGGCACTGGAAGATTTAGAAGAAGCCTACCGCGCCTACACCCGCGCACGGGATGCCGATGCCCTCGTCGTCCGCGCCGATTCGACCATCAACCGCCTCATCCGGGAAGCGGCGGCCCGCCACGCCTCCGTCCAACTGGTCGATACCGCCGGGCACCTCGGCCCGGCGGCCACCGGGGAGATTCCGGGCCGCAACCTCTTCTTCGAACACGTCCACTTCACCCCCGCGGGCAATTACCATTTTGCAAGGGTCGTCGCCGACGCGGTCCTCGAAATCCTCCCCGACCGCCTGCGCGAATCCGACACCGGCGAATGGCCGGGTCCCGCCACCTGCCAGCGGTTGCTCGCCGTCACCCTCTGGGACCAGCACCGCCTCTGGACGGAGATGGCGCAGCGCCAGTCGCGCCCGCCCTTCACGTCCCGGCTCGGAAACGAGGCCGATGTCGCCTACTGCGAGGCGCGGGCCGCGCGGCTCGCCACACAGAAAGACCACCCGACGAACCGCGTCATCTACGAGAGAGCCCTCGACGCCAGTCCGGACGACTACTTCCTCCGCGCCCGCTTCGGGACTTTCCTGCAGTTGACCGGAGCCCCCGAAGAAGCCGTCACGCACTTCCGCCAAGCCTCCGAAGCCTTTCCCCGCTTTATCGGCGGACACCAGGACCTCGGCGTCGCCCTCCTCATCCTCGGCCGTTTCGAGGAAGCCGAGGCCAGCTTTCGCCGCGCCCTCACCCTCAACCCCGCCTACGAACGCGCCCGCGCCGCCCTCACCCTCATCGAAGAGCGGTAACCGTCGTGACGCCGGGGGCGGCCACTGGCAAGACCACCTAAAAGCGGAATAAACATCATCTTTAGGTTCTTGTAGCGAAAGATTCGCATCGCGACAAGATGTCCTAGTTCGTGGATAAAGATGGCCACCGTCGCCAGGATAATAAAGTGCAAGCCCCACGCAACGAAGCCCGTTCCGGCAAAGAGCAACAAGCTTGCCGCCAGCAAGAACCAGCCTTGGAAAGAACTGCTTTCTTCCTCGTCAAGATTCCGGATTTTACGCAGGAGTTCCTCGCTACTCATTCACGAATTCAATTCGCGTTTCTGAAAGGAACGCAAAACCAAAATTCCAAGAGTCTTCCCTTCGGAGTTAATCTATCAAACGATGGAAGACCATCCCCAGCGCCCCCGATCAACCGCGACAGATTATTCTATAGGAAACCACGCCCCTTCCCCAAAAAAGTGAACAAACGATCATTTGTTCTTGCCTTTTGCGGCCGCGGTGTGTTTTTCCCTCCGACCCGATGGCAACAGACACCGCCCAGATGACGGACTGTAACCCGCAGGATCTCCTGCGGGAGGTCTTTGGTTTTTCCGTCTACCGGCCGGGGCAGGAGGCGGTCATTGAGGCGCTTCTCGCGGGGCGGAGCGCGGCCGCGATCTTCCCCACCGGTTCGGGCAAAAGCCTTTGCTACCAGCTACCCGCTCTCCTCCTCCCGGGGCTAACTGTAGTCGTCTCGCCCCTCCTCGCCCTCATGAAGGACCAGATCGACGTCCTTCAATCGCGCGGGGTGGCGGCGGCCCGCCTCGATTCCTCCCTCGGCGAAGAAGATTACCGCGCCGTCACCGAGGCCATCCGCACGGACCGCCTGAAGCTCCTCTTTGTCGCTCCCGAGCGCCTCTCCAACGAGCGGTTTCTGAACCTCATCCGCCACCGCCGCATCAGCCTGCTCGCTGTCGACGAAGCGCACTGTATCTCCGCATGGGGGCACAATTTCCGTCCCGACTACCTGAAGCTCGCCCGCGCCGCCAAGGGGTTAAACGTCGAACGCGTCCTCGCCCTCACCGCCACGGCCACGCCCAAAGTGTCCGAAGACATGGCGGAAGCCTTCGGCATCGGGCGTGATGATATCGTCAACACCGGCTTCCACCGGCCGAATCTCGAATTGCGCGTGACGGCCTGCTCCGACCGCGGGCGCTCCAAGCTGCTCATTGAGCGCATGCGCGCGCGCCCGCCGGGGCCGACAATCGTCTATGTCAGCCTCCAGCGGCATGCCGAGGAAGTCGCCGCCGCCCTCGCCGCGGCGGGCTTCAGTGCAAAGCCCTACCACGCGGGCATGGCGGCGGCGGACCGCGAGGCGACCCAGGAAGCCTTCATGAGCGGAGAGGTACCGGTCATCTGCGCGACGATCGCCTTCGGCATGGGCATCGACAAAGCCGACATCCGCTACATCTACCACTACCACCTGCCCAAGGGATACGAGAGCTACATGCAGGAAACCGGGCGCGCCGGACGCGATGGCCAGCCCTCTGTCTGCGAACTCTTCGCCTGCGCGGACGACCGCGTCATTCTGGAGAATTTCGTCTACGGCGACACCCCGGACGATACCGCCCTCGCCGGACTCGTCGCCGAACTGCTCAGCGCCGGACCGGAAATCGACATCGCCGTGACCGACCTTTCGCGGCGGCACGACATGCGCCCGCTCGTCGTCAACACCCTCCTCACCCGCCTCGAACTCCTCGGTATCATCCGTGCCGAAGGCCCCTACTACGCCGAAATCCGCTTCGCCCCGAAAGCTTCGGGCGCGGAAATCCTCGCGCAATTTCCGGAGAAACAAAGCGCCTTCCTCCGCACCCTCTTCACCTGCTGCAAAAAGGCCGCCAAATGGGTCACCGTCGACATGGTAGCCGCCACGGCGCGCACCGGCCAAGACCGCGGGGTCATCCTGCGCGCCCTCGAGAACCTCCAAGCCAAAAACCTCGTCGAACTCCAGTTGGCAGGTTACCGCCTGCGCTACCGGCGGCTCCAAGCGGATCCCGACATCCCCGCCCTCACCACCCGCCTCACGGAGACCTTCGCTGAACACGAGCAGCGCGAAATCGCGCGTATCGACAACATGCTCGCCTACACCGCAAGCGACACCTGCCTCACCGCAAGCCTCCTCCGCTACTTCGGCGAAGACATCGAACCCTGCGGCCACTGCGGCATCTGTCTCGGCGACCCGCCCGCAAATTCCACCCGCCGCGCACAACATCCCGGCACCGCCGCCGTCCCGACAGGCTTCGCCGCACTCATCCGCGAACACCCCGCCGCCCTCGGTCGGCCGCGCCAACAAGCGCGCTTCCTCTGCGGGCTCAACTCCCCTGCCGTCTCCGCTGTTCGCGGCCTGCGCGGACACCGCCTCTTCGGCACACTCGCCGACACCCACTTCGCCGCCGTCCTCACCGCCTGCGCAAACAACGCCCCGTCTGTACAATCCGCCGGTGGTGGATGAGCGCCAGGACAGCGCAGCGCTCGTTTTCGCAGGAGGCCACGCCCCTTCAATAGGGCTGCGCTCTTTCGAGCGCGGATACATGGCTCGACGGTTCCGACCACTGGCTCGACGCCGATGCTTCAATGGGGCCGCGCTCTATCGAGCGCGGATACCGAGCTGTGCACCTTCACGGTGGGGCTCAAGCGCGGCTTCAATGGGGCCGCGCTCTATCGAGCGCGGATACGCGTTTGCATTGAAATAGCCCTCGTCGTCACACCAGTTGCTTCAATGGGGCCGCGCTCTATCGAGCGCGGATACGTTATTGCCGTCGTTGACCATGACGGCGCGGCCCGGCTTCAATGGGGCCGCGCTCTATCGAGCGCGGATACCGACGCCGCGAAGATCACCGACGCCGCCAAGGCGCTGCTTCAATGGGGCCGCGCTCTATCGAGCGCGGATACCATCACCCATCAGCCATCAGCCATTCCACAATGACCGCTTCAATGGGGCCGCGCTCTATCGAGCGCGGATACACCGACACCCGCACCCGCCCCCGAAAGCGATTTTTGCTTCAATGGGGCCGCGCTCTATCGAGCGCGGATACGTCCCGACCGAACCTGACCCGCGCGCCCTGTTGCCCGCTTCAATGGGGCCGCGCTCTATCGAGCGCGGATACCGTGAATGTCGGCACGTCCGGCAACCGCCGCCGCGCCGCTTCAATGGGGCCGCGCTCTATCGAGCGCGGATACGGATCGGCACATCCGCAGTGGTCCCGTCGGTCGTCGCTTCAATGGGGCCGCGCTCTATCGAGCGC
>JAFIGH010000044.1 GCA_020831525.1 Opitutales bacterium | reverse complement strand
AGTCCGCCACGCGCCGCAGCTCCGCGACAAAGCGGTCCTTCGCCTCCTCGTCCGCGAGCAGCCGCTCCTTGTTCACACACCTGCCGTAGCAGTGGTAGCACGCCGGACCGTCCGTGCGCACATACCGCCGGGGATAAGGCCGTCTGTACATAGTCGTGACCTAATCACATTCAAAAGCCCACTACAAGCTAAAATGTTTGGCATTTACAAAGATACCGATATATCGATGCCAGGCATTATTTAATAGACAGAGCGAGGCGGGAACGTGTCTGCCACAGGATATATCCAGAAAACGCGGTGGTTCTCCGTTCTTGCCATCGGGTGGGGCGGTGCGGAGACTCGCGCGCTTTTCCTCATGGCTCTGATTGTACAGAAATACGGCGGGACGTCGGTGAAGGACCTCGACCGGATCCGCAGTGTGGCGCAGCGGATCAAGAACGCGCACGACCACGGGCATCAGGTGGTGGTTGTGGTGTCGGCGCGGGGCGGGGTGACCAACCGGCTCATTGCTGACGCGAAGGCGCTGCATCCCGAGCCGGACGACCGCGAGATGGACGTGCTGCTGACCATCGGGGAGCAGGAAACCATCGCCCTGACAACCATCGCGCTGCACGCCATCGGTGTGCCGGCGGTGTCGCGCACGGGCGGTCAGGCGGGGATTTTCACGGACGCGGTGCACACAAAGGCGCGGATCGTGGAGATCCGCGGCGGCGACCTGCGCGAGCAACTGGACGGGGGCAAGGTGGTCATTCTCGCCGGATTCCAGGGAATCAACGCGAACGGGCATGTGACAACGCTCGGGCGGGGCGGTTCGGACCTCTCGGCGATCGCCATCGCGGCTGCGCTGAAGGCGGACCTCTGCCAGATCTTCACGGACGTGGACGGCGTCTACACGGCGGATCCGCGCATTGTGCCGGAGGCGAAGAAGATTCCGGAGATTAAGTACGAGGAGATGCTCGAACTTGCCAGTCTCGGCTCCAAGGTGATGCAGTCGCGGGCAGTGGAGTTCGCCAACAAATACGGCGTGGTTTTTGAAGTGAGAAGCAGTTACAACGACAATCCGGGAACAATTGTGAAAGCGCAAACAACTCTTGAGGACGTGCTCGTGCGCGGCGTGGCCTGTGACAAAAACCAGACGAAAGTCGTCGTGAGCGACATTCCGGACCAACCGGGCGCGGCCGCGCAGATCTTCCGATCCCTTGCGGAAGCGCAGGTGAATGTGGACATGATCGTGCAGAACGTGGGGCGGAAAGGTGTCGCCAACCTGACCTTCACCGTGCCTGCTGACGATGCGTATAAAGGGGAGCGGGCGGTCTCGCGGTGCCTCGACTCGCTTGGCGCGGGCAAAGTGAGCCTCACCGACCGGATCGCAAAAGTGTCCATCGTGGGGGTGGGTATGCAGTCGCATTCCGGGGTGGCCTCGCAGATGTTCACCACTCTCGCCGAGCACGGCATCAACATCCAGATGATCAGCACGAGTGAGATCAAAATCTCGGTGGCGATCTCTTTGGACTCGGCGGACGACGCCGTGCGTGTCCTGCACCGGGCATTCGCCCTCGACCAGTGAGGCAAGCGGTGCGTTACATCTCGACACGCGGCGAAACGCCGCCAATGGGCTTCGAGGAAGCTGTTGCGACGGGGCTCGCCCCGGACGGCGGCTTGCTCGTGCCGGAAGAGCTGCCTGTCCTTTCCGGAGAACTCCAGGCATGGGAGCGGTTGGACTACGCCGAACTTGCGCTGGAGTTCTTCCGCAGGTTTGCCGGACCGATGGACGGTGGCGCGCTGGAGCGCTGTGTGCGCCGGGCGTATGCCGGGTTCGATGATCCGCGCACCGCGCCCCTGCGGCGTCTGGACGACCGGCTCTTCGTCCTGGAGCTTTTCCACGGACCGACACTTGCCTTCAAGGACTTCGCGCTGCAGTTGCTCGGCAACCTCTACGAACACCAGATCGGGCGCACGGGCGAGGCGATCAATGTTCTCGGCGCGACGTCGGGGGACACGGGGGCCGCGGCGATCCACGGTCTTCTTGGCAAACCGGGGGTACGGAGTTTTATTCTCTATCCGCGCGGCGGGGTATCTCCCCTGCAGGAAAGGCAAATGACGTGCACGGGGTCGGACACGGTCTACCCGATCGCAGTGGCCGGAACCTTTGACGACGCGCAGCGGATTGTGAAAGAAATCTTCGGAGACCTTGAGTTCCGGCGCCGCCACCACCTGAGCGCGGTCAACTCGATCAACCTCGCCCGCGTGCTCGCGCAGTGCGTTTATTATTTTTACGCCTTCTTCCGCCTGCCCGAAAGCCGGCGGGACGAAGTGGAGTTTATTGTGCCGACGGGCAACTTCGGCAACGTCCTCGCAGGCTGGTGGGCGTGCTGCATGGGCCTGCCGGTTTCGCGCTTTTGCGTGGCGACCAACCGCAACGATATTTTGTGGAAGCTCTTCCGCACGGGGGTCTACGAGGCGGGCAGCGTGGAGCCGAGCCTCGCGCCCTCGATGGACATCCAAGTGGCGAGCAACTTCGAGCGTTTTCTGTATGCGCACACGGGAGGCGACGCTGCGCGCGTGCGGGAGACGATGGCGGCGCTGCGGGAGACGGGGCGGGTGGATTTCGCGGATTTCCGCTATGACCGCTTCCGCGCGACGCGGGCCGACGACGAAGGCATCCGCGCGATCACCGCGCGGGTCTGGCGGGAACACGGGTACATTGTCGACCCGCACACGGCCTGCGCCTTCGCGAAGGTCGACAGCGCGAAAAACACGATTGTCCTCGGCACGGCGCACCCGGCGAAGTTTCCCGAAGTCGTGGCGGAGGCAACGGGCCAGCGGGCGACGCACCCGACCCTTGAAGCGCTCAAGAGCCGCGAGCCGCGCAAGAGGGATCTGCCCGCCGAGACCGGTGCCGTGAAGGCGTTTTTGGAAGAGGTGCTGGGTTGCTGAAGGCGCTTTGCGGGGTAATGCGTGCGCATACTCGACGGGCGACGGCCATGGTTATCGATATGTCGTCGTTTCGCTCCTCGGAACGAGTCCTCGGCGAACTTGGGTACGGTCTGGAAAACCCATGCGCACATGGGTGATTACGGGCCGGGATTCTTCCAGACTTCCCAGTATTCCCGGGCTTCGGGAAGGGGTTGGAATTCGCTTCCCGTGGGGCGGGATTCGAGGAGGTTGAAGTGCGCGCCGAGGAGCGATTTTCGTTCGTCGTCGAGGAGGGGAAAGGGCGGTCCGTCGGGGTCGGGGTCACCGTAGAGAAAGAGTCCGGCGAGGCGGCCGCCGGGGCGGAGGAGAGAGCGGACGCGCCGGGTGTAATCGCTCCTCCGGGCGACGGGGATGGCACAGAGGAAGGTGCGTTCGTAGCAGATGTCGAAGGAGGCGGCGGGGAGCGCGGACTCGTCGAAAAAATCGGCGAGGCGCACGCATTCGGCGTGTTTGCCAAGGTTCTGACGTGCGGCTTCGACCGCGCCTTCGGCGTAGTCGACGGCGACGACGCGGTGCCCCGCTTCGCGGAAGGCGGCGACTTCGTGCCCCTTCCCGCATCCGGGAATGAGGACGCTCCGCGCGGGCGGCAGCGAGGCGATGAAGGGCGCGAGTTCCGGCGGGCTGCCGCCGATATCCCAGCCCGTCCGGCCTTCGCGGTAGCGTTGTGACCACTCCTCCGGTTTCATCGTGGTTTATTGGGTTGGAGATTCTTCGGCGCGGGCACCGGCGGAGCGTTCGCGCAGGAGGCGCAGGACCTCGTCAACAACGCCCTCAAGGGGGATATTTGAATTGTCGATCCGCACGGCGTCCGGCGCGGCGGCGAGGGGAGCGGTCGCGCGCGTGCTGTCGATGCGGTCGCGGTCGTCGATGGTGTCGGTCTGCCCTTCTTCTTTGCGCCGGGCGGCGCGCGTCGAGGCATCGGCCTCGAGGTAGACTTTGAGGTCGGCGTCGGGGAAGATGACCGTGCCGATGTCGCGTCCGTCCATGACGAGGCCTTTGAAGCCGTGTTGACGGGCGACCCCGGCCTGGTCCCGCTGGTAGGCGCGCACGGCTTCGCGCACGGCGGGCAGGGCGGCGAAGGCGGAGACGGCGGCGTTGACGGCGTCGGAGCGGATGTCGGCGCGGGCCGGAACCTCGTCGTTGAGCCGGATGCAGGCGCAGCGCCCGCGCACCTCCGATTCAAAGCGGAGCCCCGCGAGGAAGCGGTCGAGCGCGGGTCCTTCGCGCGGTTCGAGGCCCTCGGCAAGCGCGCGCAGTGTAACAGCGCGGTAGTGCGATCCGGTGTCGACATGAAGGAAGTGCGCCGCACCGGCCACCCCGCGGGCGGTGGACGACTTGCCGGAAGCGGCGCCGCCGTCGATCGCGACAATCTGGAATCCTTCGCTCATATACGGCGTCATTGGATTCGCGCGAAGCGTGGTTTGGCAACGGTCTTTTACCGGGTTTGTGCCGCACCATGTCCGCCGTTCGCAGGGCCGGGTGAACCGTCTGCGGTGCCGATGCGTCCGTTTGCGGAAGCACGCAGGTTCCATACATTGCAGGAAGACGATATTCTGGCAATGAATTCAACAGTAACGGCAAAAAGCAGTCCGACCTTGCAAGCCCGCCGCGGCGTGGCAGGATCCAAGCCAAATCGTTTTTATGACCGGAGTTTCAAGGTGACGACTGAATATAGGAACAAGCTGCCCGATATGCAGAACCAGGACGCCTCGGCGATCCTCGGTGCGAACGTGCCCATTTTGCAGGTCGGGATTTCGAATTTCCGACTTCCGCTGCGCTACATGCGCGCGGGAGGTGACCCGATACCCCTCGAAACTTCCGTGACCGGGTCTGTTTCGCTCGCGGCCGACCGCAAGGGGATCAACATGTCGCGGATCATGCGCGTCTTCTACGAGTTCGAGGACCGCGTGTTCACGCCGGAACTATTGGAGGACGTCCTCTCGGCCTACAAGGAGCGTCTCGACAGCAGCCGCGCGCGGCTAAAACTGCGCTTTTCCTACCCGATGGAGAAGGCGAGCCTGCGTAGCGGTCTCAAGGGTTGGCAATATTACGAGGCGGCCTATGAGGGGATTGTCGATGACCTCGGCCACTTCCGGAAGCGCATCCACTTTGACTTTGTCTACAGCTCGGCCTGTCCGTGCTCGGCGGAATTGGCCGAGCACGCGCGCGAGGAACGCTCGACCTACGCGATTCCGCATAGCCAGCGGAGCAAGGCGCGGATCAGCGTCGAGGTACGCCCGGGCAAGGTGGTCACCGTGGAGGACGTGCAGCGCCATTGCGAGGCCGCCTTGAAGACGGAGACACAAGTCATGGTGAAGCGCGAGGACGAGCAGGCATTCGCCGAGATGAACGGCTCGCAGGTGAAGTTTGTGGAGGATGCCGCGCGTCTCCTTTACGAGCAGCTCGACGCCGATCCGAACATCTTCGACTTTCAGGTGGCGTGCGCCCACCTTGAGTCGCTGCATTCCCACGACGCCATCTCCGTCATCAACAAAGGCGTGGATAAGGGCTTCTCGGGCGATGTGGATGACTTCCGCAGTCTGATTTGTTGAGTCCGGAGTCCATCCGGACGCGATCCGGGAGCTTCCCCCTGTGCCCCGCTTCGTCCGGGATCACCCGTCAAAGCCGTATTCTTCGAGCATTTGCCGGACGGTGGCGGGCAGGTCGTGTAGATCGGGCCGGGTCTTTACGGCGGCGTCGCAGCAGGCGAGGTAGCCGACAGCCATCTTCAGCGTGGTGCGTCGTCCCTGGGCTTCGACCCAGCCGTGGATATCGGCGAGAGCCTCCAGCCAACTCGAGAGGGGTGCGACTGAGTCATCTGAGAACTCCAGAAACTGTTTGATGGCTTCCCGCTGGCCGGGGTCGCGCGGTGGATGCGTCGTGAGGAGGCGAACAAATGCTTCGATTTCGCGGGGGTGGGAGGCGTTTTCGAGTAGCCGCCCCCGGAGTTCTGTGTCGTCGACGGCAGAGGTGAGCAGTTCTGTCGCGGTGCGCCATAGCTGCTTCATTGCCGGTGAGCCGTCTGTTTGCGCACGGTGGCTTGTCGGCGGTTTCTTTTGGTGCGGGCGGACTCGCGGGGCTTTCTTTTCGGGCACGGATTCGGGGTTCATCGGTCTGGAAGAGGTAACCTGTGCTTTTCGAAGTTGGCAACTCCGCAGTGCCTGTGCGGACGGGAGGGGGCTACGCCGCCGTCCGTCCGTAGGTGAGACGGCGCCAGAGGGCTTCGAGTGGGCCTCGGCGGAAACGGGCGAGCCACCATGGGCTGGCCATGACTTGGAGGATGTAGATGAGGGCGGCGAGAAGGATGCCCTGCCAGATGTTGATGCGGCCGTAGAGCCCGAATCCGTAGTTGAAAGCGATGGTTGTGACGATAAGGCTCTGCCCGATGTAGTGGGTGAGGGCCATGCGTCCCGCGGCGGCGACGGCTTGGACGGCGGCCCGGAGCTTGGCGCTGAGGTAGAGTCGGCGCAGCAGCACGATGTAGACGACAGTAAGGGCGGGTCCCCCAAGGGTGAGGGCGAGCGTCGCGCCCGCGAGCGCAGCGTCGGGGATGAGGAACGACGCGCTGAGCGAAAGCCATGCGTAGGCGGCTTTGCCGGCGAGGGCGAGGGGCAGGGCGACGGCGAAGGCGCGCCGGTAGACGGCCTCGTGGGCGGCAGGGTCGGCGAGCCATCCGCGGCGGGCGACAACCATACCGGCAAGCATGATGCCGAGAACGAGGGGAAAGAAAAAGAAGTAGCCGGGCAGGGAATCGCGGTATTCGGCGAGGCGCATGCCCATGATCGCAGTGAATCCGCCGTGGGGATAGACGGCGAGTGCGGTGGCAACGGAGTCGCGCACGTGGTTCTCCTGCTCAGCGAAGGCGGCGCGCATCTCGGCGGCGGCCTCCGGATGCGAGAGACCGAGTTGGATGAGGCCCGCGAGCGCGGTGGTGAGGACAAACGGAAGGGCGGCGAATACACCTGCCCAGACAAGGCAGGTGGTGTCAGAACGTTTGCGGAAGAGAATGAGGACGAATCCGAACAGCGCATAGGCGAGCAGGATGTCCCCGTACCAGAGAAAAATGATGTGGAGCACACCGAAGAGGGCGAGGATCGCGAGGCGGCGGCGGTAGCGCCCGAGGGCGGGACCGCCGCGTGCGGCGGCACGGGTGAGGATGAGGTGGAAGCCGACGCCGAAGAGGAGCGAGAAGAGGACGTAAAACGAGCCTTCGAAGAAGAAGCGGATGAAGACCGTGGCGGCGGTGTTCGCCGGATCGGTCCAAAGAGAGTAGGCCGCGAGGTAGGCGTTTAGGGGGCCGACCATGAGCGGGATGTTCACAACAAGGATACCGAATAGGGCGGTGCCTCGGAGGAAATCGAGGAATTCGATCCGCTCGGACGGCGGCACGGGGGCAGGGGCTGCGTTCATGGTCGGTCGGTGGTGCGAAAAAGCCAGAGAACGCGGTGCGGACAGTGTCAGCTCACGAGCGTGCCGATGGGCTGGCCGAGGACCGCGCGTTTGATGGACCCGGCTTCGTTCATATTAAAGACGAGGATGGGCATCTCGTTGTCCATGCAGAGGGCAAAGGCGGTGGCGTCCATGACTTTGAGACGCAGCTTGAGCGCGTCCATGAAACTCAGGGTCTCGTAGCGCACGGCGTCGGGGTGTTTCATGGGATCTTTGTCGTAGATACCATCGACCTTGGTGGCCTTGAAGATGGCGCCCGCGCCGATCTCGCTGGCGCGGAGGGCAGCAGTGGTGTCGGTGGAGAAGTAGGGGTTGCCCGTGCCGCCGACGAAGATGACGACGCGGCGTTTCTCGAGGTGGCGGGTGGCGCGGCGGAGGATGTAGGGCTCGGCCACTTTGTTCATTTCGATGGCGCTCATGACGCGCACCGGTACGTCGAGTTTTTCGAGACAGTCCATGAGAGCGAGGCCGTTGATGACAGTCGCGAGCATGCCCATGTAGTCGCCCGTGGTACGGTCGACCCCTCGGATTTCCGCGCCCGCGAGACCGCGGAAGATATTGCCGCCGCCCACGACGAGGCCGATCTCGACGCCGAGTTCATAGACGGCTTTGACCTCGCGGCACACCGTCTGCAGGATATCACCGTCGATGCTTTCCGAGGTGCTGCGTGAACTCAGCGCCTCGCCGCTGAGTTTGAGGACGATGCGTTTGTAGCGGGAGGGCACTTGTGAGTCAGAGAAGTCCATCGGAGGCAACTAGATAGGCGGGTCGGCAAGTCGGAGTCAATGGTTCCTTCGCGGGAAACAGCGCATGCGCCCGATGCGGTTCCGCTACCTTGAGAGTCGGAAAGGGGCGTTGCCGGTCCACTGGAGTTTGTGGCGGAGGACGTGGAAATGGCTGTAATCGTCGTGCTGGATAAGCGGAAAGCGCAGTTCGCGGCTTGTCGTGATTTGCAGGGGAAAGGCCGTCGTGCTGTCAAAGACGTAGCGTCCGTCGCACGCGATGAGGACTTCGCCCGGCCCGGAACGGAGATCGATGTGCAGCGACGTCTCCTCGTCGAGGACAATGGCCCGGTTGCTGAGGGTGTGCGGATTGATGGGGGTGAGGACGATGGCGCGGGCGTGCGGATGCACGATGGGGCCGCCTGCGGACACATTGTAGGCGGTAGAGCCGGTGGGCGTGGCGACGATGACGCCGTCGGCGTAATAATCGTTGATGTCGTGAGCGCCGGACCGCACCTGGAGGCGGGCGAGGCGCGAGGTGAGTGTCTTTACCACGACATCGTTGAGTGCGAGGGCTTTGGCACCGGTGGCGTCGCGGCATTCGAGGACGGCCCGGCGGTCGATGGTGCACGGTGTGCCATCAAGGATGGCGGGAACGATGGACCGCGCCTCCTCGGCGCTGAAATTGGCCATGAAACCGAGGGCGCCGAAATTGAATCCGAGCACGGGCACACCTGCGCGCGCGGCGGCCTCGACAACGCCTAGGATCGAGCCGTCGCCGCCAAGAACGCAGCAGAGGTCGTACCCCTTGAGACCGTCGGCGGGCACGGGAAAGGCGTCGACGCGGCGGGTTTCTATGTTTCGTTCGTGTGCGCAGGCTTCCAGTTCTGCCGCGAGTCCGTCCGCACCGGACTTCGACGGGTTGACGGCGAGGGCGATACGGTGCACGCGGAGGCGGGTCTGGGTGTTCATCTCTGCGTCGGAGCGAAACCACCGGCGGGGGTGGACGCAATCTTCTTCCATCCGATGAGGAACTCGCGGTTTCCGTCCGCTCCTTCAATGGGCGAAGGACAAAAGCCGAATTCATCGGCGGCGGGCATTTCGCTTTCGGCGAACCTCCGCATTTCCGCGACCACACGCTCATGGATGGCGGGGTCGCGGATGACGCCCCGGCCGGCGTCGGCCTCGGCCTTGCCCGCCTCGAACTGGGGCTTGATGAGCGCGACGAGGACTCCGCCGGGGATCACGCGCCTCCACACGGGCGGGAGGATGTTACGCAGGGAGATGAAAGACACATCGATGACGGCGATATCGTAATCGGAATGCGGCAGTTCCGCCTCGTCGAGGGTGCGGGCGTTGAGGCGTTCGATGTTCGTGACCCGCGGGTCTTGCGCGATTTTGTGGTGCAGTTGGGCGCGCCCCACGTCGACGCATGTCGAATGGACGGCTCCGGCTTGCAGAAGACAGTCAGTGAACCCGCCCGTTGAAGCGCCGATGTCGAGGACGCGGCGTCCTGCGATTGCAAGCGGAAACGACTTCAGAAAGCCGGCCAGCTTTTCCCCGCCGCGGCTGACGAATCGCGGCGGCTGCTCGATCTCGAGAGGTGTGTCGGCGGCGACGGGTTTGCCCGGCTTGTCGAGGACGACCGTTCCCGAGCGCACTTTGCCCGCGAGGATGAATCCCCGCGCCTGCGCACGGCTCGCGAACAGGCCGCGTGCCACAAGCAGTTCATCCAAGCGTGTTTTCCGTGCTCCCGCCATCGACTCTTGCTTTCGACGGAACACGACAAGCGTCAACCGTTTTCAGGCTTTCGTCTTGAACCCGGCGGGGGCGGCGCGCTTATACTCTTTGCCGGGTTGTAGGGTTTGCCGCCGGATTTTCCGCCCGCACGGGGCATTGAATCCGGCAACCGGAGGTTATGTTGCGAAGATTTTTTCAGGAAAAGGCGGAGGCACTGGAACAACTGACCGTTGACGTGATCTTCGGGCGGCGGGACGACCGCGCGGCGCGCGTCTGGGGCGGTGTGCTGCGGGTATTGTCGTGCGTTTTTCACGGTCTCGTGCGCCTCCGCGCCGCGCTCTACCGCGGGCGCTTCCTGCGGGCGCGGCACCTCGGCTGCCTCGTTATTGTTGTCGGCAACCTGACTGTCGGGGGCACGGGGAAGACCCCCGTGGTGGAGAAACTGGCCCGCTCCCTGCACGCGCGCGGGCGCAAGGTGGCAGTCCTCAGCCGGGGCTACAAAAGCCGCCGCGAGCCGTTTTTCCGCCAATGGCTGCGCGCCATCGCCCATGTGGAAGCGCCGCCGCCGCGGGTGGTGAGTGACGGCGAATCCGTCCTGCTCGATTCCGAGGTCGCCGGTGACGAGCCCTATATGCTCGCGCGCAACCTGCCCGGTGTCCTCGTCATCACCGACAAGGACCGCGTCAAGGCGGGTCTCTATGCCATCCGCAAATTCGGGGTCGACACACTCATCCTCGACGACGGGTTTCAGTATTATAAGCTGCAGGACCACCTCCAGTTGCTCCTCATCGACAAGTCCAATCCCTTCGGCAACGGCAGGCTTCTGCCGCGCGGAATACTCCGCGAACCCGTTGCGAACATGCGGCGCGCCTCCTACGTCTTCCTCACCAAGTCGGACGGTTCGGTCGACGAAGCGCTCGCCGCCGCGATCGAGACGCACCGGCCCGGCACCGATGTGATCGAGTGCACCCACGCGCCGAAGCTTCTGCGGGCTGTGCACGGTGCGGAAGAAATGCCGCTCGATGCGTTGCGCGGCAGGCCTGTGGCGGCCCTGAGCGCGATCGCCGTGCCTGAAAGCTTCGAGGGTTTTGTTGAAAACCTCGGTGCCGAGTTGGTTCTGCGACGCCGCTTTCTCGACCATCACCGGTTTTCTTCGCGGGAACTCGAAGTCTTCTACGCCGCGGCGGCGAAGGCCGGAGCGGAGTGGATTGTCACGACGGAAAAGGACGCCGTGCGGGTTCCACCGGATCTCGCTCCGGATCTTCCCTTCTACTTTCTCCGTGTCGAGATTGAGATCCTTTCCGGAGTGGCGGACTTTGAGGAGGCGGTTTCGCGTATCTGCTTCCCGAAGCGTCCGCGCACGGCCTCGCGGCCTCCGTTTGCCGCCGGTTCCGGCGCGCGAACGCGCGAACGCGGGTGAGATCCGGTCAGTTGATCGTTGCCAGCGTGCGGAGGATGGTTTCCATCTTTTCCCCCCAACGCTTACCCGACCGAGCCCATGCCCTTGCGCCCACAGCCGAAACTCATTGAAAGCCTCAGCGTCGAGGCCCTCGTCAAAGCCGCGCAGGAATCCCTGCACCTGCACATTGTCGCCGGGGGCGACGGAAGCGCGCGCCTCATCCGCGATAAGTCGATCAACCGTCCGGCCCTCGCTGTAACGGGCTACTTCAAAAACTTCGGAGCCAAGCGGTTGCAGCTCTTTGGAGCAGGCGAGATGGCTTACTTCCGCGACCTGCCGCACGACAAACAGCTCGACGTGATGCGGCAAATGGCGGCGCGCAACATCCCGTGCATTGTCATTTCCCGCAATCTTGCCCCGACACGGGCCATGCTCGAGGTGGCGGAGACGACCAACACGCCCATCATCCGCTCCAACCTGACGACGCGCGACGTGGGCAATGCACTCACCCTCACGCTCGAGCACGAGTTTGCCCCGCGCGTCGCCGAACACGGCACGCTCATGGATGTGCGCGGCATCGGCACGCTCATCCGCGGGCAGAGCGGTGTGGGCAAGAGCGAGTGCGCCCTAGCCCTCATCGAGCGCGGGCACAGCCTCGTTGCCGACGATCTCGTCTACATCCGGCTTGTCGGCGAAAACAATGAGCTACAGGGCCGCAGCAGCGAGCTGAACCGCGGCTACATGGAGTGCCGCGGGCTTGGCATCGTCAATATCGCCGAGTTGTTCGGCATCCGCGCCGTACGTATTGAGAAGAACATCAACCTCGTCGTCACTTTCGAGGAGTGGAAGAGCGGGATGGTCGAGGAGCGCACCGGGCTCGAGACAGACTCCTTTGACATTCTTGGTGTCCCGCTTCCTCACATTATTCTGCCCGTGCGTCCGGGGCGTGACCTCGCGCGACTCGTCGAGGTCGCTTCCATGGTGCAGGCGCTGAAATTGTTGGGGCACGATTCGGCCAAAGAATTCAACGAACGGCTCATTAAATTCATGGCCGAAAACCCGGCGGGCTACTAACGTTTTTCGACGTGGCCGGGCGGTGGAAACGATGTGATGATGATGTCGGCGGCAGAGATCGGATGTCCCAACCTGCTGACCCGCGGCGGGTACGCGTCCACCCGCTACCGGGGGAAAGTTGCGGTGCCGTTAGGGAGTGTTTTTGCTTCTTGGTTTGCGGGAACCGGACAACACGGAATTGCAACGCATTTGTCACAAAAGTTATTTGGGAGGGGATGTTGATAACTTGTGGAAAAGTTGGTCTTGAAAAGCTGATCCGCCTCCAAATATCTTCCATGGCACGATCATCCTCCACCGAAAACGGCCGGCGTTCCCCGCTTTACGTAGCTTCGAGCCGGATGATGTTCCGGCAGGCCCGGTTTTGGATCTAATCTTTTCTTGTTCAACTGCTTATACTAACTTTTAAATTTAACTTCAGCCATGTGCGACACAGCAAGCCACTTCCTTTACAAGATACCTCTCCCTTCGCTCCCGCCCGCTGAGATGCTCGCGGGACTCTGTTTGCGTCCGTCCGTCGTTTGAGTGTGAACAAATGCGAGGGAGGGCGCACCTATGCAACAAACGACCGTAACAAAAGACACGGAACTCTGGGGGTTGGTGAAGGGCGAGTTTCAGAAAATCCTCACCCGTGATGTGTTCCGCAATTGGTTCGAGCCCCTGCAGGCCAGGATGGACGATGACGGCGTGCTCGTCATCATCGCACCGACGCAGTTTGCCGCCATCTGGCTGGAGGACAATTATCTCGATGTGATCCGCGAAAAAGTTGCCTTCATCGGCGGCGAAGGCATCGACATCGGTATCGAGTGCAGCGGGGAGGCGGCGCTTGCCGAAGCCCCGGAGCCGCAAGCGCCGAAGAAGCCGGTATCGCGCTTGGACCAAGGCCGCGCGACCAGCGGTCGCGCGGGGGCGGGGCGGACCTCAAGCGGTCGTCCCAAACCGTTTCTCAACCCGCGCAATACCTTTGAGAGCTTTGTCGTTGGGCCGAGTAACCAGTTGGCCCATGCCGCCGCGACGGCCGTCGCCGTGGAGCCGGGCAAAGCCTACAACCCGCTCTTTGTCTATGGTGATACCGGTCTCGGCAAGACGCACCTCATGCATGCCGTGGCGCACGCTATCCAAGCCAACGACCCCTCGGCGCATGTTGTCTACGTCTCCTGCGAGAAGTTCACAAACAAATTTCTACAGGCGATCCGCGAGAATTCGCTTGATGAGTTCCGGCGCTTCTACCGCAAGGTCGACGTGCTCCTCATTGACGACATCCAGTTTCTTGAAGGCAAGGAGCGCACGCAGGAAGAATTCTTCCACACCTTTAACGAGTTATTCGAGTCGCAGCGTCAGCTCTGCCTTTCCAGCGACCGCCCGGCGAGCGAAATCTCGCGCCTCGAAAGCCGCCTTGTGTCCCGTTTCCAATGGGGCATGGTGACCGATATCCAGGCACCGGACCTCGAGACGCGCGTGGCCATAATGAAAAAGAAGGCCATCGCGATGGGCGCCACGAATGTGTCCGAAGAGGTTCTTGCCTTTCTCGCCAGTCGCATCACGCGCAATGTACGCCGCCTCGAAGGCGCGCTCATCAAGGTGATGACCTTCGCGCGGCTTGTGAAGGCCCCGCTCGACGTCCCCGCCGCGGAACGCCTCATCCGTGACATCTTGCAGGAAGAATCCCAGCAGTCCGTGAGCTTCGAGAAGATCCAGCGCAAGGTCGTGGAATACTTCGATCTGCGCATGAGCGACATGTCGAGCAAGCGCCGCCCGAGCAACATCGCCTTCCCGCGCCAAATCGCCATGTATTTGTGCCGTATCCTCACCAACCATCCTCTCAAGGAAATCGGCGAGGCCTTCGGCGGGCGTGACCACGGCACTGTCATTCACGCCTGCAAGACGGTGGAAAACATTATGGAGCAGGATGAATCCGTGCGCCGTACCATTGAGTACCTGACCCGCCAGATCACGGGACAACTTTTATGAATTTGAGTGAAGAGCAAAAAGCTGCCGTCGCCCGCTGGGTGGGCGAGGGCGCTTCCGTCGCTGATGTGCAGAAGCGCCTCGGCGAGGAATACTCCCTGCGTCCGACCTACATGGACGTCCGCTTTCTAATCGACGACTTGGAGTTGACTCTCGCCGACAAGCCGGCCCCGAAAGAGCCGCCGCCCGCACCCCCGCCCGCCGACAGCGGCGCGAAGACCGCCGGGCACGATGGCACCATGCACTCGGATACGGCCGAGACCGAACTCATCGACGACGGAGCCGCACCAGGCGGGGGCGGTAAAGTGGCTGTCACCATCGACAAGATCACCAAACCGGGTTCTCTCGTCAGCGGCGCGGTGACTTTCGGCGACGGCAACAAAGCGCAGTGGTTTCTGGACCAGATGGGCAGGCTCGCCCTCAATCCGTCCACTCCCGGTTACAAGCCTTCCCAAGCCGACGTCATGGCCTTCCAGCGCGAGCTGCAAAGCATCATCGAGCAGCAGGGCGGTATGTTTTAGGCCCAGAAGCCGTTTCGTACCGGAAGGGGGAAGCCTTTGGAAGGCGCTTCCATCAAAGCATTTCTGTGCATCGACTGAATCATTTGCGCGGGTCCTCGACTGCCCGTCAGCGCTGCGGGTAGGCTGCCGCGCCAAAGCCGGGCCCGGCGCGGGGCACGCGGGCGGCGGGCTGCATGGCGGCTTCGCGTTCCTCGGCTTCTTCGATCCACTTGGGCACGGTGGTGCGCAGAAACTCGTCCTTGTTGTCGCGCAATGTTTCCATGTCGAGGCCGATGTAGGCCTGGGCCTTGGCTTTGGTGGAGATGTCCGGCATTTCCACGGGCTCGGAGACGCCGTGGGCGTGGAGGATGCGTGCGATGAGGCGGCGCGCCTCGCCCGCTTTGTCGATGGCGGTGCCGAGGATGCGGGCCGCCTCAAGGGGCGAGTGGATGCCCATGCCGTTGGCGGCGGCGACGAAGTCCCAGCGCCACTGCGCGTGGCGGATGAGCTGGAGGACGGGGGCCATTTCTTCTTCCGAGGCACCGGCGTCCCACGCTTTCTTGGCTTCGATGTGGGTGGTGGCGAGGAGCGGTTCGGTGATGCGGCGCAGTTGGTGGATGCGGTCCTGGCGCGCGTAGACGCCCTCGCGCAGGGAGGCCTCGCTCTCGCGGTGGCAGACTTGGCAGGAATTGGCGATGTTGTTGAGGGGGCTTTGCAGGTGGTGGTCGGTGAACTTTACGCCGCCTTCACTGCGGTAGGGCATGTGGCAGTCGGAGCAGGAGACGCCGCGCTCGGCATGGACGCCCGTGAGGTAGAGTTCGTAGTCGGGGTGCTGCGCCTTGATCATGGGAGCGCGGCTGAGGGTGTGCGTCCAGTCGACATGGTCGATGGCGTCGAAGTATTCTTCCATGTCCTCCACGCCGAGCCCGCGGTCCCACGGGAAGACGAGGTAGCCCTTCGGGTCTTTGGCGAAGTAGTATTCCACGTGGCACTGCGCGCAGACGAGCGAGCGCATCTCCTGGTGCGTGACTTCGCGGATGTCCTTGCCCTGCCGGTCGAAGGCCTCGACGAGGGCGGGGCGCGTGATGCGCAGATCCATCGTTTTCGGGTCGTGGCAGTCCTGGCAGCCGATGTGGTTGACGACCTCGGGGCCGAGTTCCTCCCACGAGGCGGCGTAGAACTCTTCGACGCCCATTTCGTTCATGAGGCGGGGCACGTCGGTGCTCTTGCAGGTCCAGCAGGTGCCGGGCTGGGGCACGTCGGTGCGGAGCGTCTCGCGCACGTCGTGCACGGAGTAGTAGTGCCCGCGGCCTTGGTTGTAATCGCGCGAGAAGGCGTAGCCCGCCCAGAGGATGACCATCTCGGGATACTTTTCGAGGTAGTCGATCATCGTCGAACCGGCGTGCTTGCTCGCGAAGTCGGTGCGGGCGGTCTGGCGGTAGCGGTCGTACTGGCGGGGGTATTGCTGCCCCCAGACTTCGTTGCGCGGTTCCCATTCCGGCAGCGGATGGACGTGCTGCGTGATGAACGCTTCCTGGCGGCGCTCGATGATCGATGCGCCGAAGAGACCGAAGATAAAGACGAGGAGCAGGGTGATAAAAAACAGCGCCCAGCCGACCCAAGGTTTGCGTTCTACGAGTTCGCCAATGCTTTTCATGGTTGTGTCTCCGGTTTGTCGGTATTTGTCGAGGGGTTGCGTGCCGGGGCTTCGGACTGGTCCGGGCGGCGCGTAAAGTCGTGGAGCCATTCGGGCAGGGCGGGGCTGAGCGAGGGCACCCGCACGTGTTCGACGGAGGCGAGGCTGTTCACCCGCCCGTGCGGCGTCTCGCGGTGGCACTCCCAGCAGAGCATGCCCTCGCCGTGCCGCGCCTTCGCGCCCGTGATCTCGCGCAGGCTCGTGCGGTGCAGTTCATGCTCATGGCAGCGGATGCAGTTTTCCTGCACGACGTTCTGCCCCGCCTCGTGCATCTTGATGACCTGCGGCTCGAGGCGGAAGGTGAACATGTAGGCGTGGCGGCTGCCGTCCATCGCCTTGAAATAATAGGTGCGCGCGATGTGGTCGTGCGGTACGTGGCAGTCGTTGCACGTGGCCACGCGCGCATGGCTGCCCCGCTCCCATGAGGCATACTGCGGGATCATCACATGGCAGTTGATGCACGCGCGCGGATCGTCGGAGAGGTACGAAGTGGCGTTGGACAGATGCACCGTCAGCAGCCCGATGCCGCAGAAAGTCCCGCCCAGTATGATCACAAGCGGCATCCATCCCCGCGGGGGGCGCATCCACTGGACGAAGTCCCTGGAGCGTTGCACAAGTTTACTCACAAAAACAGCCCGATTAGCGTTGTGGTTAGGGTTGTAAGAACTCCACGGGCTCCGTGCAAGCGATTTTGGGAAAATCAGCGCGACCCAACTCCGTGCTGCTTTGGTATTGCCGCGACCATCTACCGCGTAAGGAGGCGTACGGATATCTCCACGAGGTCGTTGACGAGGTGCATGCCGAGGTTGCGGAAGAACTTGCCCGAGCCGTAGAGGACGCCCCACCGGGTGCGGTCGAAGGCAAGGTTGGCCTGCGCGGCGAAGCGGCCCTCCGGGGTGAGACCGGTCGCGGCATCAAACTCCAGCGGGTGCGTGCGGTCTTTGAGCGTCAGCTCTCCGAGACAGCGGAGGTTGGGCGCCCCTGGGGTCGCGCCGGCAATCGGCGTCACCGAGCGGAGGTGGATCTCCGCCGTCGGGTAGACCCCGGTGTCGAAGAAGTCGTGGCTGCGCAGATGTTCGATGAGCACATCGTGCAGCGGGTCGCCCTTGAGGTTCTCGCAGGCGAGCGCATGCATGTCCAAGTTGAACCTGCCGCTCACGGGCACGCCGTTCTCGAAGTCCAGCTTGCCGGACTTCAGGGCGAGCGTACCGCGGTGCCGGTTGAGCAGGTTGCGTCCGGTCCATTCGACACGGCTTTCGGCGAGGTCGATGTCGCGGCGACCGTTCAATTCGGCGGGGGGAGCGGGAGGGGCCGGTTCGGACGATCCTTCCAGCGGAAAGCCCTCCGCATCCCATGCTTCCACGCCGCCCGCGAGTTCGAAGACCGCTTCATAGCCCATACGGTCCAGCTTCTCCGCCGCCATGGCGGCCTCGCGGGTCCGGGCGCTGTCGCCGTAGACGCAGACGGGGGCGGCCTTGTCGGGCACGGTTTCCGCCATGCGCTCCGGAAACTGGATTTCGTAGACGCAGTTGTTGCGCGCGCCCGGGAGGCGCCGCCGCGCGTGTTCGGTTGCCGGACGCACGTCGAGGAGGACGGGGCGCGGGGAACTTTCAAGACTGGCGGCGAGTTCGCCGGTAGAGAGGCGGGCGTGGGCTTTCATCGTGGTGTGTGACGGTGTGCCGCCGCTCACTTCGTGTGGGCGGCGTGGCTGTTGATGAGGCAGCGGTAGTTCGGGAGGTGGTTGGAGAAGAGCGTGCCGAGGCCCTCGATGTCGTTGCGCCAGTCGCGGTGCAATTCGCAGGCGGCGCCGAACCAAGTCATGAGTTGCGCGCCCGCGGCGGCCATACGCTGCCACGCGGCTTCGCGGGTGACTTGATTGAAGGTGCCGGAGGCATCGGTCACGACAAAGACTTCGTAACCTTCCTCGAGGGCGGAGAGCGTCGGAAAGGCGACGCAGACTTCCGTCACAATGCCGGCGATAATGAGTTGCTTCTTGCCGGTCGCTTTGACGGCGTTGACGAAGTCCTCGTTGTCCCATGCGTTGATGTTGCCGGGACGGGCAATGTAGGGCGCGTCGGGAAACTTCTCTTTCAGCTCGGGCACGAGGGGACCGTTGGGGCCGCTTTCGAAGCTGGTCGTGAGGATCGTCGGCAGCTTGAAGTATTCGGCGCAGTCGGCGAGAGCGAGGACGTTGTTTTTGAAGTCGTCCGGCGAGAAGTCGTGGACGAGATTGGTCAGCCCCGTCTGGTGGTCGACCATGAGGACGGCGGCGTTGTTTTTGTCGAGACGGTTGTATTTGAACGATGACATGGTTTTTTCCGGTTGTTTATGTTGATTGGTTGCACAGGGACCCGCAACTGCGCGGATCACTGGAGAGGGGGAGCATGGTAACCGAAAGCGCCCTGTTTGTGAAATACTTTGTTGCTTGGCCCGGTATACTTTGGCGGTATGCTCGGCAAAAGAATGGAACTACGGCATTTGCGGTACTTCGTAGCGGTCGCGGAGGTGGAGAACGTGAGCCTTGCGGCGCAACGGCTGAATGTGTCGCAGCCGCCGTTGAGCCGCCAGATCCACCAACTCGAAGAGGAGGTGGGGTGCCCGCTTTTCGAGCGCACGGCGAAGTCGCTGCGGCTGACAGAGGCGGGCGCGGTCTTCGCCCGCGAGGCAAAGGCGGTGCTGCGGCAGGTGGAGAACGCGGTCGCGGCCGCGCGGGCGGCGGCGGAAAGCGCGGGTGAACTGCGCATCGGCTACGCCCCGTCGCTCACGGTGCGAATACTCCCGCGCACGCTGCGCGCAAGCCACGAGCACTTGCCGGAAGTGAAGGTCCGTCTCCATGATCTATCGACCTCGGAGATGCTTCGGCAATTGCGCGCCGGAGCGATCGACGTTGCGCTCGTCGTCCACCCGGGAAACACGGCCCTGCGCGGCCTCTCGTTCCACGAACTGGACCGCATTCCGGCGTGCGCCATGCTGCCGCTGTCCCATCCGCTGGCAGAGACGGAAGCGCTCCGGGTGGACGATCTGCGACGCGAACCAGTCATCGCGTTCACCCGCGGGGACTATCCGGAGTACCACCGCTGGTTGTCCTCGGTGTTCAAGACGGCGAACGCGCGGGCGCGCCTGAGCGAGGAGCACGACAGCATCAACAGCCTCATCGCGGCGGTGGAGGCGGGGCGCGGCATTGCCTTCGGCGGGGAGGGACTGGAAGAACTGTGCGGCCGCCGGTTGTGCGTCCGGCGGCTCGAAGCACCCGCGCCGCCCATCATTGTGGGCGCGGTCTACCCGTCGGCCACTCCGCACCCGGCCGTGCGGAATTTTCTGTCGGCGGCGGGCTGAGCGCCGGGGAGCGTTTTTCCGTGGCGGAGAGCGGGCCGGTGTGTTTGCCTGCGCTCATGTCGATTGCGACGAAAAACGGAGACGACGGGACGACGCGGCTGATGTTCAACCGTGCGGTGCCGAAGGACGATCCGCGGGTGGAGGCATACGGCACGGTCGACGAGCTGAACGCGGTCCTCGGATTGGCACGCGCCTCGGGCCCTCCGGCGCTGCGCGCGCGCGTGGAGGCGGTGCAGCGCCGCCTCGTCGCCCTCATGGGCGGGCTTGCCGTCCTGCCGGAGGATGCCGCGCGCTATCGCGCGAAGGGCTACCCGTGCCTCCACGACGAGGCCGTGGAGGAGGTTGAGGCGTGGATCGGTGAGCTGGAGGCGGCGGACTCAAGCTTCCGCGGTTGGGTGATGCCCGGCGGCACGGCGGCGGGAGCGGCCTTCGACCACGCGCGTGCGGTCTGTCGGCGCGCGGAGCGGCGGGTCTATACGCTGCATATGCAATCGCCCGTCGAGGGCGTGGTCCTGCGCTTTCTCAACCGGCTCTCCGATCTGCTCTGGCTACTCGCGCGCAAGATGGAGGAAACGGCGGAGTAATCGGGAACCGCCGCCTCTTGCGGTGGCACGGTGTTTGCGGCGAAGGCGGTGCGCACTGCCCCCAACCGCAACGCGGTTGCCGGTGACGACAACCCATGGTTGGCCGACAGGCCTGCCATGGGAACCGTGGGTACATCTATCCGACCCTGAAAGGGTCGCAGCGGCCAATACCTCACCACGCGTAGTTCAGGGGCGCCTCGCCGCCGGGGCCGGGGAAAATCCCGTCGATTTTCTCGAGGGCGGCGTCATCGAGCGTGAGGTCGAGGACGCGGAGGGTTTCGGTGAGCTGCGCGACGGTGCGCGGGCCGATGATCGGCGCGGTGACGGCGGGGTTGTGGAGGAGCCACGCGAGGGCGACGGCGGCGGGCGGGTGGCCGAGGTCTTTGCACAACGATTCCCATTTTTCCAGTTTGGCACGGTTGGCCTCGATGCGTTTGTCCATGCCGGGGCGGGCGCGCCGGCCGCTCTCGCGTTTGCCGAGCGCGCCGCCGAGGAGACCGCCCGCGAGGGGGCTCCACGGGAGAATGCCAAGCCCGTAGTGGCGGCAGGCGGGGATGACTTCCGCCTCGATGGCGCGGTTCTCAAGGTTGTAGATGCTTTGTTCGGAGATGAGGCGGAGCGAGTTCCGCCGCACGGCCTCTTGGTTGAACGTGGCGATGTCCCAGCCGGCGAAATTGGAGGAGCCGATGTAGCGGATTTTTCCCTGCCGGTGAAGCGTTTCGAAGGCGAGGAGGATCTCGTCGACCGGGCAGTCGCGATCAATGTGATGCATCTGGTAGAGATCGATATAGTCGGTCTGGAGGCGCTCCAGACTGCGCTCGCAGTTGCGGATGATCTTGCGGGCGTTGAGGAGGCGCTCGTCGTTGGGGTCGGCGACGCCCTCCTTGTTCATCATGTTGTAGACTTTCGTCGCGAGGACGGTGTTCTCGCGGCGCAGGCTGCCTTGGGCGAACCAACGACCGAGTATCACTTCAGTCACGCCTTCGCCCGCCTTCTGTCCGTAGACATCGGCGGTATCGAAAAACTGCACGCCCGCCTCAAGGGCGGCGTCCATGATGGCAAAACTGTCTTCCTCGCTTGTGAACGGACCGAAGTTCATCGTGCCGAGGCAAAGGGGAGATACGCGCAGGCCGCTGTGGCCGAGTCTTCTGTATTTCATATTCTATTCTGACTTGGGTTTACGGGGATTGGGTGGACCCTTGATGCAAAGGTGTCCGCCCGAATCCGCGAGAAAAAACGGAACGTGCGGAGGGAAGTCCGAAAACACGGACGGCATGCGGCGTCTGCCTCTCACTCCTCCCGTTTGTGTAATCGGAAATTGGAGAGGACAGGCGTGCCGGAGACCTCGCAGCCGAGGGCGCGCAGCCATGTCGCAATCTTTGCGTTGGAGTTGCGGAAGAGGTGGTAGCGTTCCTCGGCGAGCACGAAGCTCAGGTTGTCGTGTCCGCGGTGGGCTTCGCCGCGTTCGAGGCCCCGGTGCCACTGCGCTTCGAGTTCGGCGAGGAGGTTGGCGGCATCTTCGCGCCCGATCTCGATGGCGACGGTGCGCACGCCGCCCGCGGCGGCGCGGAACGCTTCGGGGTCGTCGGCCGACGGAAGGGGTCGCCGCGCGAGGGTAGAGCGTCCGAAAAAGGAAATCGCGCGGAGGCTCGACCAAGCGCCGCGGTCTTCGAGGGCGTAGTAATCCCAATCGCCGAAACCCCATTCCCATACGGTGTGGTCGTCCGCCGGCAAACCGAGACGGGCGTGCCGTCCGTAGTCGGTGACGTAAACCGTCTCGCTCGCGGCGTCGTCCGGCAGCGGGGGCGGAACAATGGTCCACGCGCATCCGCAGAGGAGAACGGCGGTGCCATGGACAAAGACCGTTAACATCCATCGCATAACGGGAGGCAGTCTTGCGGCGGGCGCGGCACGGAGCAAGCAAATGGACGGTTCCTATCCGTCATCCCGCGCGATGCGCAGCACGATTTTGCCCTTCGCCCGTCCGCTTTCACTGCGGGCGAAGGCCTCGGCGTAATTCTTCCAATCGAAGACGCTGTCGATGCGAAGGCGAAGCTTGCCCGCGCTTTGCATGGCCAAGAGTTTGCGCAGATCGGTGTTCGACGGCTTCACAAGAAACGTCTTCGCGCGGCGGCCGCTCAGCGGTGCGCGAAGAAGACTGTCGAACAATACGCGCGGCCCCGGCAGCGTCGTCACATAGGTCCCGCCGCGTTCAAGGTGACGCCGGCAGCGGCTGAACCCGAGACTGCCGACGGCGTCGAAAATCAAATCGAAACGACCCGCCTTGGAGAGCCAGCCGCTTTCGCGGTAGTTCAAAACCGTCTCCGCACCGAGTCCGCCCACCCATTCGACATTGTCCGGCCCGCATACAGCGGTAACGGCTGCGCCGTCTTGCGCGGCGATCTGTGTGGCAAGGTGCCCGACACCGCCGCTCGCCCCGACCACAAGCACGCGCGCACCCGGCGCCATTCGTCCGTGGTCGCGAAGTCCCTGGAGCGCCGTGAGCCCGGCAAGCGGCAGTCCCGCCGCTTCCTCGTGGGAGAGGGCGTCCGGCACCTTCGCGAGGGCGTCCGCTGAACAAACGCACTTCGTCGCCAGCGCGCCGCCCGCCCGCTTGTCGGACATACCGCACACGCGCTCGCCCGGCGCGAAGTCCTCCACATCCCCGCCGCACCGCGAGACTGTCCCGTAAAAATCGAAGCACGGAACGACCGGAAAACGCAGCGGATGAATCCAGCGCATTTGCCCCTCCCGCAGCTTCCAGTCGATGGGATTCAATGCGACAGCGGCGACCCGCACGACGACGTCGCCGGCCTTGGGGTCAAGGCGCGGGCGTTTGGTAAACTGCAACCGCCCGATGTCGCCATACCGTTCATAGCAAAGGGCCTTCATTTCTCTACGGCGTATTGTTTGTTCGTCGCACGTAATGAGTCGACTTTATATTTCGCGCTGGAAAAGGGACGGGCTGCTAGGGAACCCCGCTGTGATTCTATCCGGGGTATGCGGGAGCAACTGGCGTGGTCTCTGGGTATTTTTCCTCTTATCCTATCGGAGTATTTTGGCCGGGGCTCATAATCGCTATAATGGGATCTAATGAAAAACATCTGCCGACCCGTCCTTCTCCCGCTTTTCGGTCTTTTCACCGCCCTCGGTGCTTTGAGCGCGGCGGATATTGAAATCGACGCCGACGCTGGCGTCCTTCGGATCGACGGTGTCGATGCGGGGGGCGATTTTCGCGGCACGCCTTACATCGCCACAACCTACAACGGGCTCACGCGCTTCCTCTTCGCGGGGGATCTCGTTTTCGAGCCGGATGATGTTGTCACAGGCACGGGCTCATTTGCTCTCAGCCTGACGGTCAGCGGCGATGTGGTCATCCCGGCAGGAGCTGAGATTGATGTCTCGGCGCTGCCGGACCGGCCGGGCCCCGGCGGCGGTAGCGGCGGTACCTACGGCATGGGGGGCGATGGCGGAACCGGCGGCAGCGGCGGCAGTGGCGGCGCGGGGGGCACGGGCGGCGGGGGGGGGACCAGTGGTTGGACTCCCGGACAGCCGCAGGCCGGCGGTGACGGCAATCTCGGAAATAATGGCGGTGCCGGTGCATCCGGCAAACCGGGAGAGCCGGGTGCGGGCGGTCGCGACGGTTTCAATGCACCCCATTCAGGCGGCCTGACCAATTTTTCCGATTGGGTGAACAATGGCGGCAGTGGCGGCACCAGTATAACCTCTCATACCGGTAGGGGCGGTGCCCGGGGTGTGAGCAGATTCGCTTATCCCGATCCGGGGGGCGCGGGCGGAAGCGGATGGGTTTTTTTCACGGGTGGCGACGGCAGTGATGCCGTCGATCTCGGCTGGTATCCAGGCGGCTCGGGCGGCACCGTCCGGCGTGCGGTCCCGGAGTTGACAGGCGGCGGCGGCGGGGCCGGCGGGCAGGGCGGCAGTGGCGGCGCTGGCGGCGGCGGCGCGGGTGGGGGCGCCAGCGGGGGCGGCGGCGGCGGCGGCGGGGCGGATTGCTGTACAAACGGCACCAGGGGCACCAACGGGCAGGCCGGCGGCAACGGCGGCAAGGGTGGCAACGGCGGTTCCGGCGGGCGAGGTGGCCTTGGCGGGAGCGGGGGCGGCGCTCTTGAAATCCACGCGCTTGGCAAGATGACGGTTGGCGGGTGGTTGGGGGCACGAGGCGGTGCTGGTGAAGTTCCCCAGTCTGGCGGAGCAGGCGCGGGCGGGAGCACGGTTTCCTACACTTCCGCCACCCAGCCTAACAGCGGCTCGGGCGGCTTTAGGGGTGGCAACGGCGGAAGCGGCGCACCGGGCGGCACCGGCGGTTCCGGAGGACGGGGCGGACGCGGCGGCGCAGGCGGAGGCGGCGCGGGGGGGACGATCCTGCTGGCAGCGACGATCATGGATACGGCCGGTGCCACGGTCGACGTGTCGGGTGGTCCCGCCGGTGCCACGGGCGGGTGGGGCTCGCCGGGGGAGTCCGGTCGACTCGTGGTGCTCAGCGAAACCGCTTTTTCCGGTTCCCTGGAGAGCACCATGGATCCCGAGCCGTTTCCCGCGCGCGGCGACTTCAATCCGCATCTGAGCTTGCAGAGCGAGACACCCTACCTGCCGGTCTTTGTGGGCGGTGCGGCGATCGCGGGCCTGGTCAACGGCGTCAATCTCGGGAACTTTTCCGACGTGCTTGCGGAGGCGCCCGCCAATGCCCGCATGGCGCTCGTGCGCCGATCCGCCGGACAGGGCATGGACCTGCCGACCCTGCCGCATCACGAATTTATTTTTCTTATCAATTTGACGGGCGAGGCCATCCCCAAGCCGCATTTCGGCATCGGAGTGCCCGGCTACCTCTCACCGCTTGTTGACGGCGGGCTCCTGCGCAATCCGGCCTTTGGTGGAAACGGTCCGGTGGTCCGCGGGGAGCTGCCCCCTTATGGTGTCTATGCAACGCTCGTGCCGAAAGCTGATCTTGATGAGGAGACGTATTTCACACTCGGGTACATTCCCGAAGGCACCCTCGTTTCCTTTACCGGCGAAAGCCCGGCCGAGGAGGGAACGCTCTACCTCAGCCACGGAACGACGTCGGCCCTTGGCGAAATACCTTCGGCGGAAGTCGTGCCCACGCCGGTGCCTTCGCTTCCTGCCGGGGCGGGGCCAGTCGTCAATTTCGACCTACATGGCAGCCTGCAAGTCGAGCTGGAGCCCGGCGTTGATGAAGACCATCCCGACTATCTTCTTTTAAAGAACGAACTGCTCGCCGCCGGGGCCGGTTGGTCGCTCGTGGGCGTCTCCCCGGTTTACCCGAGCGGCTTCACGGCGACACGGTTGGAAACGGGCCTGCGCCGGATTACCTTTACCCGCGTGCCCGGCTGGTTGCCTCCGCCGGACCGCGACATTGCCATTGGCCCGGCCCTCGATCCCGTCGAGACCCGGAGGTTCCGCTACACCAAGGCCCCGGCCTATGAAATCGGATCGATGGCCCCGCAACCGGTTTACCCCGGGCGCACGCTGGGATTCTGGCTGCCCGCCGGGTCCACCGCCACGATTGTCGAAGGGAACGCCGCCGGTGCCCTTGTCATGCTCCCGAGCGGCTGGTTCAGCTACGATCCCGCTGCCACCGACCGGCAGACCTTCTCCGTGGAGTTCAGCGGCCCCGGCGGCACCCAGACGGTGAAGATCACTCCGCTGAAAGACATCCCGGCGGAGCAGACGATCATTGCCTTGCAACCCAGCGGGGCGATTCCGCCCGATCCCGCCGGACGCGATTTCACGCTCCTGCACGAAGGTGCGGGTGCTACTTCGGTAAATTTCACCCCCGTGAACCAAACCCGGCGCGTGACCATCGCAGGCCGGAAGGTGGTCTTCAGCTCCAGCGGTGATACCCGCCTGTACGACGCCGTTCATGCCCGCGACAACGTCGAGGCGCTCAACATCTACGCCGACGAGGTCGTCATCGAGGACCCGCTCGAACTGCGCCAGACCGAAGTGACGATTTTTGCCCGCGTCCTTCGTTTCAAGGATACGGGCAACGGCACGGCCGCACTCATCACCACGCCGCGGCAGCACACCGCCGGCGATGGCGGCAGCCCCCTTCCCGGAGGCGATGTCCACCTGTTCGTCCCCACCATCGTGAGCGATCCCACGGGATCCGCCCGCATCGACACCAGCGGGGGCAACACCACGACCAGCCAGACGGCCGGGGATGCGGGACTCATCCGCTCCTTCTTCGCCGGAGAGATGGCGGTCTTCGCGGCTTTTGGCGGCGGAACCGGCAACGGCTCGCCCGGCAGCGCGCGCACTCCCGAAACGCTCGATACGGAATCGATGCCGCCCGCGTATGCCTGGCTGCACCCGATGGGCGTTCGCCAGACGATCCTCTACGCCCGGAATCTCTATTACCTCGGCTTCATGTCCGAGGCCACCGCCCTGCTCCGGGAATACGACGGCTACCTCCTCAAGCTGGCCGAATTTCCCGAGCCCACTTTGCTCCCCGACGCCGACCACCCGCGCCTCCAGTTCGCCGAACTGCACCGCGACCTCGCCGGCTTGCTCACCCGCCTGGACAACAAACTCGACTATTTCGGCAACAGTGCCGGCTGGGTCCCGCTCCTCTCCTTCGAGGCCAACTTCCAGCTCACCGAAAGCGCCATCGGGCGGGCCATGCGCACCCTCTACCTGCACCACTGGCTGAGCAACAGCGGCGACTTTCTCACCGGGAAAATCGATGCCCTCCGCACCGCCCGCAAGGAGATGGGCGCGGAGAACGACCGCCTCCGCAACGAGTGGCCCCTCGTCAAAGAGGAAATCGATCTGCTCGGGATCGAAGCGGATGCGCTCGAACTGCGGATCAATTCGTTGCACGACGACCTCCGCGCCATTGAGAAGCGCCTTGAGCAAAAGGCTGCCGAGATCATCGAGGACCGCGACAACATTCCTTTCTGGAAAAAGTCTCTCCGCACCGCCGCCGCCCTGAGCCAGACGATTCCGGCCTTCCAGCCCGCTCTCGGCGTGGCCGGTTCCGGTCTCGACCTCGCCAGCCGCGTCGACGAGCAGGACCCGCTCGATACCGTCCTCGAAGGCACGATCATTGCCATCCAATTCAAAGCCGCCCAATACCAGATGGCCGCCGCCGAAATTGATGATGAGATCAACGCATCGACCAAAAGCGAAGAGGAACTGGACCGCGACGAATTGTTCGACAAGGCCAACCAGCTCAACCAGACCGCCGTCGCGGTGGACGAAAGCTCGCGCACTCTCCGCCAGTTTTTCGCCAGCAACGAAGCCCCGGAGGATGAAATTGACAGCGAGATCGCGAAGCTGCGCGCGGCCGATCCGCAACTCCGAAAAATTGCCGGAGAACTGACCGATATTCTCCAGGAAAAGCAGCTCTTTGCCGCCCGCATTATTGCGCTCGAAGAACGCCTCCTTGAAATCCCCTCCATCATTCAGAAGAACCGCCTCGCCATGCTCCAGATCGAGACCTCGATCGACGACGGCAACGGCATTCTCGATCCCCAGGCCTTTGCCGTTGTTGAAGAAGCCAGCGCCCGCGCCAAAGACCGCCTTCGCCGCTACTTCTACCAGCTCGCCAAATCCTTTGAGTATCGCCTCCTCAAGCCCTACCGTGCCGAGGGCGACCAGGCCTACGACCCCGTAAGCGTGTTCGAAAAGATCCAGGACATCCTCGAAGCCGCCGAGGCCGGGGGCACCCCCGATGTGCAGGCCGGTCAGCCCCACGTCCTCTCCGCAACCGGCTTTCAGAGCCTCGCCGCCGTATTCGAGGAAGAGTTGGCCAAACTCGTCGACCGCATTGTTGATGAATACGAGTCCGGTGCGGGCGTCGAGCAGGTCTCGCCCAATTTGCAAATCAACCTCTCCGGGAGGCAGCTTGAGGGGCTGCACAGCGATTCCGGGGCACGTCTCAACCTGCACCGCGACCTTTTCCTCCAGCCGGACAACGAAGCCCAGCGCATCGCCGATCTGCGGGTCAAGAGTGTCGGCTTCCAGCTCTATCGTGATGGACAGCCCGTTGATCCCGCCACATTGAACCTTTCCAATGCCGTCGTGGACATTCGAATACAGCATTCAGGACGTTCCCTTCTCCGGCGCAACGGCCAGACCTACGCCTTCAACCACTTCCGTGGGAATGATCCGGAGCGCTCACCGATCACTTGGACGGGCACGCTCAATCTCCTCACCGGTGAGATCAACACCGTGCGCCCGAGCCTCGCCACCGAGTCCCTCCTCGCGACCATTCTCGGCACGAGCGGCGCGCTCAACTTCAACAACTTCTCCCGTCCCGCGGCCTGGGCCGATCTGCGCATCCGCGCGCGCAACCTCAACCTCGTCCCGGCCGGCGGCGGCTTTCTCATCGGCGACTTTAAAGTCGAGGTCGATGAGATCCAACTCGAAATGGACATCGACTTCTTTTCGAAGGGCGTCGGCCGCGAAATCGACGTTCGCGTTCTCGAACTCGAGGACGGCCTTGGCATTCCGTCCGAACTCACCACCCGCTTTCTCTTTGACACCACATCGGGCCAACCCCTTGTCGACCGTGTGGGGCGCGGCGACGGACGCGGGTCTGTCGTCCGCTCCTTTGAGAGCACGGTTGGCGAGGTGGTATTGTCCGCCGAGCCCTTCTTTGGCAGCCCGCTGACGAACGAAGAAGAGGCCTACACCGGCTACGCCTTCCGCTTCTGGATTGTTTCGGGTTCGCCCCCTGTCCTCACGCCCACGCTCACCCTCGCCAATACCGGCTACCGGCGCGTCTTCGCTGTTTACGAGCGGGTGGGGGATCAGATTCCTCCGGAGATCTCCGAGGTCGTGCAAAACGCCCCCGCGCCGTTTCCGGGCGAAGCGATCTTCGAGGCCACCTTCTCGGAAGACGTCGCGGGGGTTCTGCCGGAGCAGTTCAGTGTTAACGGCGGCCCCTATGGTGCGCGTATTCTCGAGGTCACCGGTACCGGTGCCACCCGCAGCGTGCGCGTTGATACGAGTGGCCTCGGGGACACCCTCTGGCTCAGCTTCCGCAGCGACGGCAATGTCGTCGACCGCGCGGGCAATTCCCTTGAAGGGGTTGGCGGTGATGAGGAATTCGATACGCTCTTCGAGACCGTTCTCCGGCTGGCCACCCTCCGTGTCGTCGAGCAGACGCCCGACGTCGTGCGCCTCCACATGGAAGCCAACGGTGTGCAGACCTACCGCATCGAATACAGTGAGGACATGGTCGAATGGTCCCCCCTCACCGAAGTGACCCTCGAAAACGAAGTCATTGAAATCGACGACACCCCCATGGCTCCCGGAGAAGCCCGTTTCTACCGCGCGGCCTTTCAGTGAGGCGGGCTACAGAAAAGCCCGGCCGAAAAACCGTGGAAGATTCGCCGTAGCCACGCTCGCCAAAGCGTGGACCGGAAGCGCCCATCTCTTCGCACCCGGCCGATTCATCAAAGGAGTCCGACCGGAATCCCGAGGCTGGGGGGGGGACAGACAGGAATGTCTATCTCACGCTACGTTCACGCGGGACGGAACCAACCGTAAACACAGTGCTGAGCGTCCGCGTTGTTGGGTCCCGGCCTCGGAGTTTGCCCCTACGGTCCCTCCGCTCCCCCGTCCCCGGACTGGAGGATTTCGACGGCGCGGAGGGCGGCGGCGGTGCGGTTGTCGACGCCGAGTTTGTGGTAAATGTTCTGGGCGTGCTTTTTGACCGTGTTGAGGGCGGAATCGAGGATGGCGGCGATCTCCGGGCTCGATTTGCCCTGGGCGATCCAGTAGAGGACCTCGGCTTCGCGGTGGGTGAGGCCGAGTTGTTCGAGAGGGAGGGGATCGTGCAGGGCAATGTTTTCTTCGATGCGCAGGAGACGGCTTTCGCCGGGTGTCGTGCCCGCCTGGATACGAATAATGAGCACACCCTCGGGTCGGCGGACGCGCAGCTCTTTTCCGGTTCGCGCCTCCAGCCATGCGGCTACAGAATCGGGTAAACCGAAGGTGGCTTCGGGGTGGAAGCGCCCAAGAAGATCCCAGGCGCGCTTGGTCGCAAATTCGACTTTTCCGCTGGCGGACACGACCATGATCCCGAGGTCAAGGGTCTGTTCGATTTGGCGCTCGGCGGCGCGGCGGCGGCGGATTTCGACGGAGAGGGCGCGGTTGCGCTCTTCCAGCGCCTGGTGGAGTTGGCGGATTTTGAGTTGGGTGCGAACGCGGATGAGAACTTCCTGCGGCTCCACGGGTTTGCAGAGATAATCAACCGCCCCGGCGGAGAATCCAGCGATGGTGTCCTCGGTCTCGTTGAGCGCGGTGAGGATGATCACGGGCACTTCCGCATAGTCCGGGTCGGCCTTGAGGCGGCGGCAGATTTCGATGCCGTCGAGCCCCGGAAGGCGGACATCGAGAAGGATCAAGTCGGGCTGAAGGACGCCCATGCGTTCGAGCGCGATCTCACCGCTTTCGACGACAAGGACTTCGAAGCCCTCCTCGGCGAGCACATCGAAGAGCACGGCGAGGTTCTCGGGCGTGTCGTCGATGACAAGGATGGTGTTGCCCGGCTTCATGGGTGGGTGTCCGCACGGGGCGCGTGGTTTTCCAGCTCCCCGCTCAGTTCGGCGAGGCGAAAGGCGGCAAGGAGGGAGAGGAGGCGGTCGACGGCCGGGCGCGCATTTGTATCCTCTGAATGGATACGGATCAACTCACGCTTGAGGCCGGCCGGTTCGCGCCGGTGGGCGAGGGCGCGGAGAGTGGCGAAATCTTCGGGAGAGAAGGCAAATTCGGTCGTGGGCGAATCCGTGGAGGCCGCCGCTTCGTCCTCCGCGTAGATCCAGGCCAATTGGAGAAGATCGCCGATTTTGGAGAGCAGGTCCTCGATCAGAAAGGGTTTGGTGATGGAGTCGTTGCAGCCAAGGGCAAGGGCGTCTTCGCGGCTGAAGTCGAGGAGGCTGGCCGAATAGGAGATCACGGGCAGATCACGGCCCCAGGGAGCGGAGCGCAGGCGGCGCATGACTTCGCTTCCGTCCATCGGGGCCATGCGCATGTCGAGGAGGATGAGGTCGGGGCGGTGGGCATCCGCTTGGGCAAGGGCGCTGGTGCCGTCGTTTGCGCCTTCGACGATGAAGCCGAGGGGTTCGAGCATTTCGGCGACGATATCGCGGTTGACGGGGAGGTCGTCGACGACGAGGAGACGCCGCCGGTCGCCCTCGTAGCCGATAATCGCGCGGTCGGGTCGCGCGGTCTCGGGCAGGTCGGCGACCGTTTCAAGGGGCAGTTCGAGGCGAAAGCGGCTGCCTGAGCCGGGGGTGCTTTTGCAGGAGAGGCTGCCGCCGAGTGCGGTTGCGAGGCTGCGGGAAATGGCGAGGCCGAGTCCGGTCCCGGGTTCGGCCGCAGGCGTGTGCCCGCCTTGATGGAAAGGTTCGAATATGGCCGCAAGCTGTTCGGCGGGAATGCCTTCACCGGTATCGGAAACAACAATACAAAAACGGCCATTGCCCGTCACCGCCGTCTCCACGCGAATCTCGCCGGAATCGGTGAACTTGAAGGCGTTGCCCAGGAGGTTGAAGAGGATCTGCTCGACCCGGTGGCCGTCGAGCAGGACGCGGTCGGGGAAACCAGTGGAAAAGGTGCACCCGAGGCGGAGCCCTTTGTGGGCCGCCTTTGGCCGGAAGGTCTCGACAAGTGCGCCGACAAGCGCGCGGAGGTTGGTCGGGCCGGGCCGGATCTCGATCTTGCCCGCTTCCACCTTGGAGAGGTCGAGGACCTCGTTGATGAGGTGGAGGAGGAGCGCGCCGCTGGAGCGGAGCACGCCGATGCGCCGGAGGTTTTCTTCGCCGATCGCCGGGTCGCGCCCGAGGATTTGCGCGTAGCCCATGATGGCGTTGAGGGGTGTGCGCAACTCGTGGCTCATGTTGGCGAGGAAGCGGCTCTTGGCGCGGTTGGCCTGCTCGGCGGCGTCGCGCGCTTCCCGCAGGCGCGCTTCGTTTGCGCTCAGGGCGGTCGTGCGTTCGGCGACAATCGACTCGAGACGGCGGTTTTCGCGCCGTGCGGCCCCGAGGCGCCAGCGCACTCCCCCCCAAAGGACAAGACCGAGGCCGGCGAGATAGGCGGCAAGGGCGGGCTTTGCGAGATACCAGGGCGGGTGTATCAAAAAAGCCGCTACAGCGGGTTCGGCCGATGTTGCCAAATCCGTCTTCGCTTCGACAAGGAAGCGGTAGCGGCCGCCGGGGAGGTTGGTGAATTCGCGGGAGGCGGTGGAGGACCATTCCGTCCACTCCGCTTCATAGCCTTCGAGGCGGGAGCGGTAGCGCACATCGACGCCGGATGTGTGCACGGGGGCGGCAAAGGCAAAGCGGAGTGCGCGGCGGGAGTGCGCCTGCTCCCACTCGGCAATCTCCCCGGCCCCGGCAAAGACGGTGCCCTGGGTTTCGTGGGTGACTTCGCGGATGGAGACCGTGGGGACGTGAACGGGGGCACCGAGGGGGGCGCGGTCCACTTCCCAGCGCAGAAGGCCGGTCCATCCACCGAGCCAGATGACCGCCGGATCGCCCGGTTCGTAGTGCATGTGGAGGACGCCCCCAATCGATTCAAAGAGGCCGGGCGGAATCCATTCCCAAAGCGGCTCGCCGTCGGGCCGCAGGCTGCCGGGAGTGCGCCGCCCGAAGTAGGTGTTGAAGTCGTCCTCGGCACCCTCCAGCGGATAGACCGAACCCCACTCGTGTCCGTTGACGTCGCGGATGGACGCGTCCCATGCCCAACCCGTAAGGGGTGCTGAGGGCGGAGCCTCGTCCAGAGGGACAAAGGTTCCGCTTGCCGATTCGCGGATGAACACCCCTTCGGGCGAAGTAATGTGCAGTGTGTCCTCGCGAGACTGTACCATGATCTGGTTGCGGACAGGGTAGCCGTCTTCGGGGCCGATCCGCCGGATGGCCGCCTCGGTTGTCCATGCGTTGGCTTCGCCGGGATCCTCCATGCGAATCAACCCGGAAAACACGGTCCCGAGCCAGACAGTGCCATCCGGCGTTTGCGCGATGGACTGCACATAGTCCTCGGAGAGTCCGGGGACGGGCGGACCGGCTTTCCAAACGCCTGCTTCGCGGCGGATGAGGGCGGCTCCAAACCGACCCCCGATAATGAGGACATCGGGATACAGGCGCGAGAGGAAGAGAGAGCGCACGAGATGGGATTGGTCCCAAAGGATGTGCCAGTCCTCTCCGTCGAAATGAAGGACGCGGCCCCCGCTGGCGACAAAGAGGTCCCCGTCGCGTTCCGCGAAATCAAAGATTTCGCCCCTACCCTCCGGGATTTCCTCCCACTGGGGGACGTCCGGCGGGGGTGATTTCCCTAGTCGGAAGAGCCCGGTGCCGGATGCGAGAAAGAGGGTCTCGCCGACGCGTTGAATGTGGGTGATGGCGGCGGCGGGGAGTCCCGTGCGCCTGTCGAAAAAGGAATGTAGGCCGCTACTGTCGACCCGCGCGATGCCGTTGTTCACGGAACACCACAATCCGCCCTCGCGGTCCTCGCTGAGGTGGAGAATGCCGTTCGAGGGCAGGCCCGACGCCTCTCCGAGCAAATAGTCGAAGCGGCCGTCGGGCGTCAGGAATACGACGCTGCCGCGATACGTGCCGAGGGCGAGGCGACCGTCGGCCAGGCGAAGGCCGCGGTTGAAGCGTTCCTCCGCAAGGAGGTCGTCGGCTTCGGTGGGAAAGGGCGTGGGCTCATGCCCGCGCCAATGCCACAGCCCTTCGCGCATCGTGACGACGAGGAGCCCGTCATCGTCGTCGAGGATGAGGCGCGGACCGGGAAGTTGGAACAGCCGGGCTTCGCTCACGGGGACGACATCGTCCCCCGCGAGGCGGAAGAGGCCGTGGTCCAGATTCTGGATATAAACGGCCGATCCACTCCAAAAGCCGTAGATCATCTTCTCCGTCTCAAAGTGCCAGACCGTCATGCGGTCGTCATGCCAGCGCAGCATCATGCGGCGGGTGAAAAAGAAGAGACCCTCGGGCGTATCGTAGAGATCCCAGACTTCGCCCACACCCTCGCGTTCCGCCTCGGTCAGTTCGTCGAGGAGGGATTGGTAGACCCATTGACCGCCTTCGCCCGGACGGAGGAGACCGATGGTGCCAACCCCGCAGACGGCGAGGGAGCCGTCGGCCCGGGCCGCAATTCCGTAGAGAAAGCCGGCCCCCGGCACGGGAATCCGCTTCCAGCGTTCGCCGTCGAAGGCCTGCAAGGCCCCGTAGTTGGTGACATAGACGACTCCCTGCGCATCCTGCGCCGACTGGATGACCTGACTGTGCCCCCGGTAGGCCGTCGGGGGGAAATAGCGTATGGCGGGCATTCCCCGCTCATGCGATCCCGCATCCATCTCCGCGCCCGCCAAAGCCGATTCCATCCCGAAATAGACAAACGGAAGCAGCGCGGCGGAAATAGCGCGAAACAGGAACACGACAGGAGAAATTGTGACGGGCATGCGGTCATCATAGCAAGCCTGTAGGCCGCCTTCCTATAATCCGATGGGAGCAGAACGGGAAGCGGCACGGCATTCCGGCCTGAGGCGACACGCCGGCCAACGATGAAAACAACCAGGGCGCATCGCGGTTTACATTCGGCCTATCCGATCCGCTCCTTTGCGCCGTCCCTGCCTTCATGCCGGCGGCGATAGCCGCGCGGGTTGGTGTTGGTTACTTTCTGGAAGGCGCGGTTGAAGTTGGAGAGGTTGCGGAACCCGCAGGCAAGGGCGATGTCGAGAACGGCGCGGTCCGTTTCCGCAAGCAGGCGGCATGCCCGCCGGATACGGCAACTGTTGCGGTATTCGACGAACGTCCGTCCCGTCATTCGGCGGAAAAAGCGGGCGAAGGAGGTCGGCGTGAGTCCGGCAACTCGGGCGACGGCGGGGAGGTCGAGGGGTTCGTCTCCTTCCGTTTCGATACGCTCGATGATTCGCCCGAGGCGCGAACCGATCCGCGCCGCGCGCTGACTGTGGTAGTGTTCACTCGCAAGTGGCCTTGCCGGACTCGCGCCGAGAAGAGTGAGCGTCTCCGCCAGCAGGGTCCACGCGCGGACAGGATCCGCTGCGGGCAGGCCCAGAATCCGTTCACGAACGCGCGCCACGGTTGCCGCCGGAAATACCAGTCCGCGCCGTGCCCGCGCAAAGAGGTCGGCAAGTCCGGCGAACTCCGGAAGGGTACGTAGCGCATCCGGAAAGACCGTGGGAAGAAATTGAATGACAACGGCGGCGTTGGCCCTTGCTGAAGCGGACGAACCTTCCGAGGCCCATGTATGCGGCAGATTGGGACCGATGAGGACCAAGTCGCCCGCGCGGTAAGGCGCACGGTGATCCCCGACGAGGCGATGCCCGCGGCCGCGGGTGATGAGGGTGAGTTCGACCTCCGGATGGTAGTGCCAGTTCCACGGAAACTCCCGTTCGATGCGCGCATAGGCGAGGATCGACGGCCCCCCGTGGGTCAGCGGAATCGCTTCAAGGCCCGGCTTCATGAAAGAAATTCAGAGAAATGATTGATAAAAGACAAGAAATCATCGAAATTGGAAAGTTCCGAAGAGGAGCGTAGCGGACGCCGCGGGTTAGGATTGCATACCGAATGTCTGAATCCAAAAAACAACGACAACCCGAAGACGATCCGTTCCGCGCCGCCCGCTAAGCGGACGGCGTGCTTGAAGCCGAGTTCAAGGGAGAGACCATCCCGATGATTCTGCGGTATGCGGATGTGCGTGTGGCGGCGTCCAACTGGAAAACGTTCAGCTCCGATGCGCCCTTCCGGGTGCCGATTCCGTCCGAAGAAGATGTCCGCTCGGTGCGGCAACTGCCCATTGAGGTCGATCCACCCGATCACCGGGAGTTTCGGCGAATAACCGATCCTTTCTTTGCCCGCCCGAAAGATCCGGAGGTGGTCGCCGCTGTGGAGCGCATCACCGGCAAACTGCTGGACGATGCGCTCCAGTGCGGTGTCGTCGAGATCGTGCGCGGGTTCGCTCTGCCGTTGCAGTCGCGCGCGCTGGCCCTTCTTCTCAATGTCCCGGAGTCCGAGGCGGAAGAATGGATCGGGTGGGGTACCCACGTCTTCCGCGACGGCGCTGACGGCGAGGCCAAGGGGGCGGTGCTTGAGCGCTACATCCACCGTCGACTCGACGAAGCGGAGGCGCGGCCCGGCGACGACTTTTTCAGTGCCCTCGCAAAGGCAGGCTTTCGCGGGCGGGCTCTCACGCGTGCGGAGAAGGCGGGTTTCGTCAACCTCGTCTTCGCGGGCGGCCGGGATACGATCATCCAAAGCGTGGCGCACATCTTTGCCGCATTTGGAAAGCAACCGGAGCTGCTCAAGTCCCTGCGGGCGCAACCCGACGGAATCCACCGGGCGGCGGAGGAGTTTTTCCGCACAGGTACGCCGCTCACTCACATCGGTCGCGTTTGCCCGCATGCGGGGGACGTCCATGGCGTGCCGGTTGAGGCCGGTCAACGCGTCTCGCTGTGCTGGGCTTCGGCCAACCGTGACGCCGCTGTCTTCGATGCTCCCGGTGAAATTCGCCTCGACCGGCGGCCGAACCCCCACCTTGCCTTCGGCAGCGGGCCGCACACCTGTCAGGGCGCACTCCATGCCCGCCTCCTTGTCCGCACGCTCCTCCGTCTGCTCACCGCGCGCGTCAGCGCCGTCGAGATTCTCGAAGCAGAGGACCATATTGAGAATGAAAGCGCTTATGCCCGGCGCAACGGGTATGCGCGCCTCTCCGTGCGCCTGCATCCGTAGGGAGCGGGTCCGCGCACGGGGGCTGCGGTCCGTTTTGAGAAAACCCTTGCCGGACGGGCGGTCATGGGGCATCGACACGGGTTTTCTCCTTATGGCGACGCATCCACCCAGAGACGAAAGCGGGTCGGCGGACGGTTCCGCGGGACATACCCCGGCAGGGCGGTTGCGCCTTTGGCGCGCGCTCGGGCCCGGCCTGCTCATGGCGGGCGCGGCCATCGGTGTGTCGCACATTGTGCAGTCGACACGGGCGGGGGCGGAGTTCGGCTGGCAGTTGCTTGGGATTGTGCTGCTCGTGAATCTGTTCAAGTATCCGTTTTTCGAATACGGGCACCGCTACGCGGCGGCGGCGGGCGAAAGTCTGCTGCACGGCTACGCGCGCATGGGGCGCGCCTACCTCGCGTTTTTCCTCCTCTTGAACACGGTGACCGCCGTCGTCAGCGTGGCCGGCGTGACGAGCGTGACGGCGGTTCTCGCGGGGCGGTTTTTCGGGATCGAGTGGGACATGGCACGCTGGAGCGCGCTGATCCTGGCCTTCTGTTTCGTCTTTCTGTGGATCGGCCGCTACCGGCTGCTCGATATGGTCATGAAGCTTATGATGTCGCTGCTCTTTCTTGCCACGGCGGCTGCTTTCGCGGTCGCGCTGGCGGAGGGTCCGGCCGCGGCGGAGGGGTTTGTGTCGCCCTCGCCGTGGACGGCGGCGGGGCTGCTCTTTGTCATTGCGCTCATGGGGTGGATGCCCGCGCCCATCGAAATCTCCGCCCTGCAGTCACTCTGGGTCGGTGCGAAGGAGCGGACAACGGGAGCGCGTTATTCGATGGGCGGCGCGTTTTTCGATTTCAACATCGGTTACGCGCTGACGGTTGTGCTTGCTGTGCTCTTTCTCGGCATGGGGGCGCTCGTGCTGCATGGTTCGGGCGAGACCTTCGCCACCTCGGGGGCGGCTTTCGCCGAACAGTTTGTGCGCATCTACGCCGACCGTTTAGGCGAATGGACGGCGCCGTTGGTGGCGGGCGCGGCCCTCGCGACCATGTTCTCCACCACGCTCGCCGTGATCGACGCCTACCCGCGCTCGCTCGCGGTGGGGTATTCGCTCCTCTTCCGTGCGGAGGACGACGAATACGGACGCCGGCGCCACCTCGCGGCGGTGGCGGTGTGCGCCCTCACGGCCGTCTTCATCATCTGGAGTTTTGCCGCGGAGTTGATCGCGCTCGTCACGCTCGCCACGGTCATCGCATTCCTTGCCGCGCCGTTTTTCGCCTTCCTCAACCTGCGGCTCATCCGCTCGCGGCACACGCCGGAGGCGCAGCGTCCGGGGGCGGTCCTGCAGGTCCTCAGCTTGGTGGGGCTCGTGTATCTCGGCGGATTCGGGCTGGTGTATCTCTGGTTCGGGTGGATGGCGTAGCCGGGGTGCTTTCCTGTCCGCCGTAGCTCGAAGAGCGTAGGCGGAAGCCCCCGGTTGGCGGCGGGTCGGGCGCATCGGATTTGCTTGAGCGCAGGGCGTCGGCGGGAGCGGCGGGTTGTCGTGGGGCCTCGGGCGCTTCGTGTCGGGCGATAAATCAGCCCGACTACGGCAGACGGCGGTGCTTGGCGTAGCCGGGGTGCTTTAGCCCCCGGTTGGCAGCGGGTGAAGCGTATTGGGATTGCTTGAGCGTCGGTGGGAGGTGGCGGGTTTTCGTGGGGCCTCGGGCGCTTCGTGTCGGGCGATAAATCAGCCCGACTACGGCAGA
>JAFIGH010000043.1 GCA_020831525.1 Opitutales bacterium | reverse complement strand
CGGCGGAGGCGCGTGAGCGCGGGGGCCGTCTGCCCGCGCACGAACTGCTTTTGCGGAAGACACGGCAATTCAGCGAAGGGCTGGTGCTGGGCACGAAGGCCTTTGTCGAGGCGGCACTGCGCGGCGGGGACGAAGGCCTGCGCTTCCGCCGCGAGCGCGCGCCCAAGCCGATCCCGTCGCCCGCAGGGGAGGAGGCCCTCGCCTGCGCGCGCCAGTGGCTGCGGGCAACGGAGGAGCGCGAAGCTTCCCGCAAGTGAACCGTCTGTGCCGGCGATTCCCGGTGCATGTGCTTGGACTTGTCAAGGCGTGCGGAATGGGCATGGTGGGAGAGCAATGTTGACTTTTCTGTCACGTCCATTGGGTATTCTCTGCCTTGTCGCTTTGGGGGCGGCGGGGCTTTCCGCGAAGGATGTCGAGGAGCCCCGGGCTTATCCAAAGTTCGGTCCCTACGAAGCGATCGCCATTGATGCGGACATCGTCAAGGGAGTGCGTGTGGACGACGAGCAGCGCATCTTCCTTCTGCTTGCGCCGGAGATGGCGGACAGAGAGTTGCATCTGCGCATTTCCGTCGAGCGCGGCGCGGGCTACCGGAAATGGTTTACTGGGGAGGAAGTGTTTGTCGCGCCGCCCAATCCGGACCGTCGGCGCGGAGAGTGGACTGATTGGATCCGCACGGAGTCGAATTTTATTGAATACTGGCTGGACGGGAAGCTCTTCCTACATCTGCGTCGGATCCGCTAAGAATTTCGTATGCAGGGCTTCGATCCAATTCGTGTGACGCGGGCCAACCGCACTCTCCGGTCCCCTGAGTTCCGCACGGTGGCACTCCTTGTCGCGGGAGCGGTGCTCGCTTTGGTTGTGCTGTCGGGCGTCGTCGTGTTGCTGCAACGCACGACGACGGTCGGCACGGTCGCGCTGCCGGATTTTGCGGCGATTGAGAACGTTGAGACGCGCAAGGAGGCCTTCTTTGAGTTCCTGCTTCCATTTATCCACGCCTCAAATGACGCTGTCATCCGTGACCGCGTCCGGATCGAACGGATTGCCGCGCGTGTCGAGGACGGTGGGTCGGTCGGTTCGCGCGACCGCCGCTGGCTGGAAGAGACCGCCGCCGCATACGATCTTGAGTTCGAGGATGAGCTGGATGCCGCCGCGCTCCGAAATCTCCTCATGCGGGTGGACATTGTGCCGGCGGACCTTGCGCTCGCCCAAGCGGCCCTGGAGAGCGGGTGGGGGACCTCACGATTTGCCCGCGAGGGCAACAATCTCTTCGGCATGTGGTGTTACGAGCCGGGGTGCGGCATTGTGCCGCGCCGCCGTCCGGCGGGCGCAACCTACGAAGTGGCGCGTTATGCGTCGCCGCTGGGGTCCTTCGAGGCCTACGTCCGCAATCTCAATACCAACCGCGCGTACCTTTCCATGCGCCAGATCCGCCGCCAACTGCGGGAGAACGGCGAGGAGGTCACGGGGCACGCGCTCGCCGGCGGGCTCACACGGTACTCCGAAGAGCGCGAAGAATACGTACGCAAAGTGCGGGCGATGATCCGCGCCAACCAACTCGACCGTTTCAACCGCTTCGAGCAGACGAGCTGAGCGGCGCGTTTCTTCGAGACGGCAGGTGGCGCGTTTTCGCGCATGTTTGGCAGAAAACAGTGTATCCGGCGGACAACCGACGCGCGTATTGTAGGTAAGTTCCCACCCTTAAGGAAAGACGATTCCCCCGATGAGATCCATTTGCCTCCTGCGCGCACTCGCGCTTCTGCTGTTCACAGCTCCCGTCCTTGCCGCCGTTGATTACGAGGCGGGCTTCGACGCCCGTGCCGGGCACTTGCTCGACTTTATCGCGGATGGATGGGGCTCCGGCCAACCGTTCCCCAACTTCAGTAATGCGCACATGCATTACTGGGCCGGGGCCGCCGCCGTCATCGCGGCCAAGCCGGAGGGGGTGAACCATCCGCAGGTAAACGACGGCGACGGTGCGAGCAGCCGCCCGCCGCGCTATTGGGGTGTTCTGAAATACGACGGCGAAGCCGCGTCGGGCGACAACAACAATCCGGCCAACCGCGGGAGCGGATCCAACACGTCCTTTTCGTGGAACAGCAACGTCTTTCACTTCATTTTTCCCGGCCTTGCCTACCTCATGGGGATGCATCCCGGCATTCCCGCGTGGGACGACCCGCACCACCGCGACAACGCCCTGACGTACCGCGAGAATTACCTTCGCTACGTCCTCACGCGGACCGACAATTACAACGCGTTCACAGGGGAGGGGACGGAGAACCACATCAACATGAGCCGTCCGGCAGGATGGGTGTTGGCGTCCGAGGCCGTTCGCCTCGGCATCGGCGGATTCGCGGGACAGCCATACACAGCGGCGGAACGCGCGGAGCAGATGCGGCAGTGGATCCTCGACTGGTCGAGGCGCATCTACGAAGTGGGCATCGGTGAGTGGGATTCGGGCACGTACCACATGGTGAGCCTTCAGGGCTGGTTCGCCGCCTACGATTACGCGGGCACGGATCACGGCGCCGACCCCGAGATGCGCGCCGCCGCTCGCGCCGTCATTGACTACTATGCCGCCGTCCTCGCCCTCAAGCATGTGAATTATCATATTGGCGGAGCGGAGAGCCGGAGCGGGCGCAACTTTTCGCGCATGGACAACGGCACCGCTTATCTCGCTTACGTGTGGTTTGCGGATACAGACGCGCCGCCCCCGGGGGCATGGCGGGGCAACCAAGCGGGCGAGGCTGTCTACGCGGCCGTCAGCGGCTATCGCCCGCCCCGCGAGATCGTGCGGCTGGCACGCAAGGGTGTGGAGACCCCGGAGACCTACCGCGCTCACAAGCCCGCCTACTTGCTGCAAGACGGCCGCCAGACTGTCGAAGTCGTTCATCTCGGGCGCGGCTACACCCTCGGGTCGGCCAATATGAACATCGGGAGTTTCCACGCCTCCACGTGGCAGATCCAACCGTGGAAGCTTATGGTCGAAGCGGCCGGCTGGGACCAGTTTCCCGCCGCTGTTGTGACCGGCAACGGCGGTTTCTACGGACTCAACCGCAACCATACGCGCGATCCGTGGATGCAACTCGTGCAGCATGAAAACGTGCTCATCCAGTTCCATCTCGTGCCGTCCGACGCTTCCTCGATCATCAGTGAAGTCCAGAGCAAATACAACGAATGGAAGGCCTCGTGGTATGAAGATTTCACAGCACGCTGGAGCCAACCCGACTGGGGCGGCTTTCACGGCGACACCCACATGGGACGCTCCATTCCGTTGAACTTTCAGGCAAACACAGGCAATGTCACGAACGCCCGCACTGCCTATATCAACTACCCGCAGGGCGCCGAACTCGCGCTTGCGGGCGGCGTGCGCTTCGCCCGTATGGGAGACGTCTACATCGCCGTGCGGTCCATCCGGGCCGCCCAACCGGGAATCAACACATCGAACCGCGCCCTCACCGACACGGCCCCGGCGGGCCAGCTCTTCGGCCTCGTCATGGAAGTAGGCACGGCGGCGGAACACGGGACATTCGCGGACTTCCGTGCTGCTGTGACCGCCGACACCGCGCTCGACCTCTCGGATCGCGACGCCCACAACCGCATCACCTACACAACGCTGACCGGCGTGGAGATCACCGCCACTTACGAGACGAACGGTTCGTGGATTGAACCCGACTACGACTGGAATTACGGGGTTACGACACCGGGCGGCGTTGCCCTTATGCACGCGCATGACTGGCGCCAGCCGGATTGGCCGCAGGGCGAGGGGCACGGGCGTCAGCCGGGCTGGAGCGTGGACGGGGATCCCGTCGACACCAATGCATGGGCTGTTTTCGAAGGTCCGCGCCTGCGGCTGCGCGACAGCCGCCTCGATATCTTTGCGGACGGTGAACCGGTCTATTCGGTCGATTACACCGGCGAGTTGCCGGAAACCGTTATGCCCCTCGATCCGCCGGGAATCACCGCGGCAGACGGCAGTGTGACCTTCTCAATGCCGACGCGGCCGGGACTTCTCTACCACATCCAGCGTTCCGCCGACCTAACGGAATGGACCTCGGTCGGCGAAACCGTTGCGGGCGACGGCGGCCCTCTCTCGACTTTGGTCGAACCGGACGCCGGAGACGCGCCGGTCTTCTTCCGCGTCCTTGTGCGGCCCTGACCGCCGGGAACGCGGGGTCCGACGGCAAGCCGACCGACTGCCTTGGGCGCTATCTTGTCGGCGGGCTCTGGTCCCTGGCCGGATGGGACGGTTGATCTCCAAAGCAGCACTCACTGTTAGGCCGCGGATTCCGGAGGTAATTGTTGGAAATTGGTGGAGCTGATCGGGATCGAACCGACGACCTCGTCATTGCGAACGACGCGCTCTTCCAACTGAGCTACAGCCCCGTTTTTCCGAAGAAAGAGAGAGGATTAGGCGATCCGCGGCAGTCCCGTCAATGCGCAAGTAAGGCCATTTTTTGCGCGCGCGGGAAATGCCGGCTGCATTGTGCCCGCGGTGCGGTGTGCGCGTTTGCCTTTCGCGTCCTCGCTTTGTTTGAATGGAGGAATGTGGGAAGATGGCAAAAGCGGGCGGTGGCTCCCCGCGTCTCCGTCCGTGGTGCGCGGGGCTTTGTATATGACCGGGGCCGCGCTCGGATTTTCTGTGATGAACGCGCTCATACGCTTTGTCTCGGAGGACATGCACCCGCTGCAAACCGCATTCCTGCGCAACGTCTTCGCGCTCGTCGTCATGCTGCCGTGGATGGCCGCGACGGGACTGGCGCCGCTGCGGTCGGGGAAAGCGCGTCTGTATGCCGTGCGCGCGGGCATGGGCTACCTTGCGATGGCGTGCTGGTTTACCGCGCTGGCGTTTCTGCCGTTGGCCGCGGCGGTTTCCCTGACGTTCACCGTTCCGCTGTTTGTCACGGCGGGAGCGGCCCTGATCCTCGGCGAGATCGTCGGCCTGCGCCGTTGGACGGCGACGGTCGTCGGCTTTCTCGGGGTATTGATCATCGTCCGGCCGGGAGCGGCGGCGGTTTCATGGATTTCGCTGCTGCCGGTGCTCGCCGCCGTCTTCATGGCAGTATCCAGTCTCTTGGTGAAGACTCTCTCCCGCACGGAGGACACGCGGACAATCGTCCTCTATCTCAACGTCTTCCTTGTGCCGATGAGCTTGGTCCCGGCGCTGTTTGTCTGGGAGTGGCCGGGCATCGCGACGCTGGGTGTCGCGGCGCTTATCGGGGCGGTCTCCGTTCTCGCGCAACTGCTTTTGACGTCGGGCTTTGCGCGGACGGATGCATCGATTGCGAGTCCCTTTCTCTACATGCAACTGCCGTTTGTGGCGCTGATCGGTTTTTGGGCGTTCGGCGAGCTGCCGGATCGCTGGACGGTCCTTGGCGCGGCGGTCATCGCCGCTTCGGCCGTTTACATCGCACACCGCGAGGCGCGGCTGGCGGCGGCCGAGGCGCCCGCGGGCAACGGGCGGGATGATGTGCACGAAAAACCGCCGTGAACGCCGGAGGCTGTCGGCGGGGTGGTCGCGGGGCTTCGGAGTGCCGCGGGCAGAACGGCTCAGACCCAGCCGTTTATCATCACGTGGCGGTAGAGGCGCTTGAGTCCGTGCACTTTGAAGTTCCACCACAGGCGGGTTTCCTTGGTCGACTGGTAGATCCACTCATTGACGAGGTTTCCCTCGAAATCGAACTCGAACATCATACAGCGTCCGTAGCGCGTGAGCAGGGGGCAACCGGAGGTTCCGTCGTAGGCGTGGGCCGGTTCGCGGTCGAGGGCGACATCGAAGAGATTTCCGACCACAACCGGTGCCTGTTTCCGGATGGTGGCAGCGGTCTTGGGCGCACCTGTGGCGGCACAGTCGCCCACGCCGAATACGTTGCCAAACCGTTTGTGCCTCAATGTGTGCCGGTCGACTTGAAGCTGGCCTCCGATCCCGTCGGCAGTGAGCGGTCCCGCCCGCAGAGGCTCCGGAGTGCGGAACCGGGGCATCGGGTGGAGGAGATCGTAGTGCCGACGGACTTCACGTTTCGCGCCGGAGGATGTTTCCTCTTCAAAGATCGCCGTCCGCGTGGAGACATCGATCACGCGGAGATTCTGACGGTAGTGGTTGTGCAGCCCGCGCTCCTCCATCATGGGCATGACGATTTTGTCGATAACCGGGACGACTGGAAAGAGCGAAGGCTGCGGCGTGTGAAAGTGGACTTCGACTTTGCCGCGTTTCCCGTGTCTGCGCCAGAGGTCTTCCGAGAGCCATGAGATCTTCTGCGGGGCACCCCCGCACTTCACGTAGCCGGAGGGGTAGGTGAAAACGGCATCGCCACCCGCGAATGATTTTGCCAACTCCCGGTATTTTACGGCCGATTCAAGGTCGTAGATATTCGCCGCATAGGGCGTCTCCAGCGCGGCCTCGAACCCCGCGACCGAATTCCGGTCCATTTCGACGCCGAGGGCAACAACGAGGTAGTCGTATTCTACGGCCTGGCCTCCGCGGGTAACGACGCGGTTTCGCTCCGGTTCGAAGGCCGCCACGGCGTCCCGGATCCAGCGCATGCCGGGCTGGTGAAGGGACTCTTGGTCGAAGAGCACGTCCTCCGGTTTGTAGACGCCGGCGCCGACAAGCGTGTAACCGGGTTGGTAATGATGGACCGTACGTGGTTCGATGATTGTCACATTCGCCCCCGGCACTCCCCGGAGCAGGCGCGCTGCCACCGTCAACCCGCCGATGCTTCCCCCCGCAACGACGAAGCGCGCTTTGCGCAGCCGTCCGGCTTCCTGTGCGGAGACGCGCAATCCGCGGCGGTAGGCGTATCCGCCGACAGCGCCGGCGGCAACGATCACCCCCGCACCCGCCCCGAGCATTTTCAGCGCCTCTCTGCGTGAAAGTTTGTTCGGTCCATTCGGCCCGCGGGCTGTCTCTTCAATTCGGTCGTTCATCCCAAGCATCCTTTCCTGTGTAGGTCTGGCGGGTCTTCCCTATGTTTAATTTCCTATATGATTGAGTGCGCAATTAATGGAAGTCAAGAAAATCGTCTGAAACTGTCGCGGGGCAGAGGAGCCGTTGTGGAATTTTGCGGCCGCCCGCCGCAAGGTTTCGGTCGAAAGCGCGTGGACGTTGACGGGCGTCAAGGCGCGGGCAAGAGCTTGCCGGTAGAACAGCGGCATGAGCCAACGAATGCCCTCTTCCGTCCTCGCCCTTACCGGCGCGGGCGAGCCCTTCCGGTTGCTGTTTCCGCTGGGGACGTTGCTCGGGATTGCCGGTGTGTCCCCCTGGCCGCTCTTTGCGGCGGGATGGCTCGAAGACTATCCGGCGGCAGCGCATGCACGGACCATGATCCAGGGATTTTTCGGTACGGCTCTACCGCGATTGCTGGAGGAGCCGCGCATCGGTTTGCGGTCGACGCTGGGCCTCGGCGAGGTGCGCTGCACTGGAGCAGCTCACACAGGAACTCTCGGGCGAAGTGGCTTGGCGACGGCGCGGGCGGCGATGACGCGTTCGCCGATGAGTTTGGCAGCGGTGGCGTCGTCGACGCGGTCGGTGTTGAGGATCAGGTCGTAGAGGAGTGGGTTGTCGATGTCTTCGTCGAAGTGGCTCTTGATGTAGCGGGCGCGCGCTTTGTCCTCGGACTCGATCTGCTGACGGGCTTCATCGGCGGAGATCCCGCGGCATTTTGCGGCGTGCTCGGCGCGGACCGACGGTGTGCCGATGAGCCGGACGTGGACGGAGTAGGGCAGGTGCGCGGTGAGGATATTGCCTCCGCGACCGACAATGATGGCGTGGCCGATATGGGCGAACCGCAGCACGGTTCGGCAGGTGATTTGGAAGAGATCCCAGTGCGGCGGGTGCCGGTGAAGGAGTTCGCCGATAATGCTGGACCACTCGCTCACCTGGTCCTCCGGCATGTGTTTCTCCAGTTCCTTGGGGAGATCATGTTCTTCGAGGACGTTGGTGATGAGGTCGCGGTCGAAGAGCGTCCACTTGGTGTTGGCTTCTTTGTCGTTTGCTTTGAGCCATACGGCCAGAGCGTCGGCGATGGCGTGGCCGCGGGAGCCCTCCTCCCGTGAAAGGGTGACGCACGGATGAGGGGCCTCATGGTGCGGCCATGGTTTGTGCAGGTAGCTCTTGATGTAGGCTCGGCAGTGTTTGAGACGGGTTTGCATGATTTGCATGGGAACTCCTTTCGGTGCGTGCGTGTCGGGTGCAGAATCTGTGTGCAATCTAACGGCGGTGGCATTTTCGGCAAACGAAATCGGCGGAGTGCCGATGAAATCGGGACGGTCACCGCGGGAAAAGCGCGCAGCCGGGCCGGGCTGATTTTCGGTGACTTGCCGCACCGGCTTTGTAGGTTGGTGGCCCATGATGGATTTGCGCGCAGGCTTCGCGGCGGCGGATATCACGCCGGGACGGGATTGTCCCTTGGTCGGTTATGACTTCCGTTTCGAGACATTCGGGGGAACGAACGACGGTGTGCTGGATCCCCTCGGTGCCCGTGTGGTCTGCCTGAAATCCGCCGCCGCCGATCCGTTGTTTCTCTTTTCGCTCGATCTCTGCGTGCTGGAGAGCGGGCTGGCGGGGCGGCTGCGCGCCAGCGTGGCGGAGTCCGTCGGGAGCGATGCGAGGCGGGTGTTTTTGTGCTGCACGCACACGCATTCGGGGCCTTTTCCGCGTGACCGCGAGTCCGGCGGCAAAGAGCCGTTGACACCGCAACTGGAAGCGCAGGGCGAGGCGCGTGGGGCGGAGGCGGGCTACACCGAAGGTTTGGAACGGAAGCTCTGTCGGGTCGCGCGTCAGGCGGCGGCGCTCGTCGAGCCCGTGGACGTGCGTCACATTGAACTTCCCTGTGCGTTCGGCTACAACAGGCGCGTCCCGCGGGAGGGCGGGGTCCGTCTGTGCTGGAATGTCCATGAGTATCCCGGTTTGCTCCCTGCCCGGAACCCCGATCCGACCGTCTCGGCGCTCCTCCTGCGGCAGGCTTCGGGCCGGGCGCTTCTCCTCTGGTCGGCCGGGGTGCATCCCGTTACGCTGGGCAAGACGAGCAACCGCGTGAGCGCGGACTGGCCGGGCGCGGCGGCGCGTTTTCTACGGGAGTGGATTCCGGACTGTGAGCCAATGTATTTCCATGGCGCGGGGGGCGAGGTGCATCCGTGGCTCGCCACGCAGGACCGCGCGGAAGCCCTTGAGGTCATGGGCCGTGCGGCGGCGGCGCCCCTCGCGGCGGCGGTGCGTGCGGCGAGGGCTGTAGAACCGGGCATCACGCTCGTGCATGCGCCTTTGCCGGGCTTGCCGAACGGGCCGGAGGTGTCTGTCCTGCGGATGGGCGCGGTGGCGCTGGTATTTCTGCCGCTGGAGTTTTTCGCGTCGCTCTCTGTGCGTGTGCGCGCCGCCTTCACGCAGCCTGTGTTTTTTGCCACCGTGAGCAACGGCTGGGAAGGCTACTGGCCCGACGAGGCGGCCTTTGCGGCGGGCGGCTACGAGGTGGAGGCGGCGAAGTCGCGCGGGCGCGGACCACGCGACGGCGAACGCCTCGCCGATACGGTGAGCGAACTCCTGCGCGGGGCCGGTCATACGTAATTTAATTGGAAAATGATGGTTTCCCATGACAACAAACACAATTCCCCGAATGACCCACAAACCCCCGGTCTACCCGGCGCGCGACCCTGCCGCGCTGGAGGCCGCCGCGAAACGCCTTGCGGAGGCGGACTGGACGCGCCTTGAAGGTGCTCCCGAGACGGAGCGAGCCCTTGAGGCTTTCCACGGCGGCGGCCATGCATGGTTCATCGCCTCGGGCACCGCGTCGCTCGAAGCGCTCCTCCTCGGCCACGGCATCGGTCCGGGCGACGAGGTCATCTCCACGCCCTACACATGGGGTGCGACCATTTCGGCGATCCTCGCCGTGGGCGCGGTGCCGGTCTTTGCCGATATCGATCCGCTGAGCGGACAGCTCGACCCGGCGACCGTCGAGGCATGCGTCTCTCCGCGTACCCGTGCCATCATGACGGTGCATCTCTTCGGTCTTGTTTCCGATGTGCGCGCGCTGCAAGCCATCGCACAGCGGCGCGGCTTGCGCCTCTTTGAAGACGGGAGCCAGGCGCACGGCGCGCGGTTGGACGGCAAGCGGGTCGGCCTCTTCGGCGACGGCGGCGCCTTCAGCTGCATGGGCATGAAGCTTCTTGCCGGGACGGAGGGCGGCTACGCGCTTTTCGCGGACTCCGCCGCGTGCGAAAACGCCAAGCTCTACGGACAGCACCCGCGCGGGCTCGCGCCGGACCAAGTGGAGCGTCTGAGCGCGGACGGCTTGCTCGACACCCTTCAGCTGGGCTGGCGGCCATGCTGTGTGAGCGCCGAGCTGGTGCGCGTGAAACTGGCCTCGCTCGACGCCGAGAACGACGCCCGCCGCCGCAACGTCGCGGCCCTACGCGCGGCGCTACGCGGGGTGGAGGGGATTCGTCTGCCGGAAGAGATCGACGGCGCGGAGGGCTGCTGGCACCTCCTGTCGGTTGTTCTCGACCCGGACAAAGGGCCTGCCCGCGAAGAATTCCAGCGCAAGCTGCGGGAGACGGGGGCGGGCGGGTTTGTCTACATTCCCACACCGGTACACCGCATGAAGCGGCTAAACCCGCATGGGTACGACGGGCCGCGTGTCTTCTGGCATGAGCAAATTCTCCGCGCGGGCATCGACTACCGCGAGACACGCTGCCCGCAGGCCGAATGGCGCTCGCGGCACAGCGTGGAGTTTCCCTTTAACTGGACGGAGGACAACCGCGAAGCCATGCGCCAACTGGCCGACTGCCTTGCTTGGGCGGCGGGGCGGTAGTGGCAAAAATGGAGCGGTTTCGGGCGGTGCCCTCTGCAACCCTTTCAGGGTTGGCTGGTTGCACCCGTGGATCCCCATGGTGGGCCTTGCGGCCAACCATGGGCTTTCACCGGTAACCGCGTTGCGGTTGGAGGACGCTTGGTCCTGCTCCCGCGGTCCCCGGATAGGACCGGCATCGAAGCGCCTCCGAACGATCTCTCGCGGGTCTGACGGACCGCAAATGCACTCGGTTCAGGCGGGAGAGCGCAAGATCGCGGGCATACGCACGCTCCAGACCGACCGCCAGGATGGCAGTCGGCTACGACGCCCGGTCCGGCCCGCGGCCAAGCTCAGGCGAGTCGATGTCTCGCCGTAACGGTTGTGCCTCCGCGTAATGTAGCTGACAGACCTTGGGTCGGCAGTCCGTGGCGGCGGTGATGCGGGCGTTGTCGAACGCGTTCAGCCCGGAGGTGTTGTTGCCCGCAAGGACGGAGTCGCGGATAGACAATGGGGCCGAAGTTGGCTTCAAGGGAGACGCGGTTTACGTAACCGAAGGCGGCACTCCGCTTGACCTGTGCGCTTCCGTGCTCTACTGCTTGTCTCCGCAACTATTTCCAAAAATGCCAAAAACAGAAAATAAAAAATCGAATAAACGCTCCGGACGGCGCGTCAAAGAACGCATCGCGATGGTCTCCACGCACGGATACGTGGCGGCGGAGGCCCCGCTCGGCATGCCCGACACCGGGGGCCAGGTGGTCTACGTTCTGGAACTATCCAAGAAGCTCGCGCAGCTGGGCTACAAAGTGGACATCTGGACCCGGCGGTTCGAGGACCAGCCGGAGATCGAAAAAGTGGATACGGACGTGCGGATCATCCGTATGCCCTGCGGGGGCAAGGAGTTCATCCCAAAGGAATTTCTCTACAAGAAGTTGCCCGCATGGGGCGAGAACGCGCTGCGCTTTATCAAGAAAAAGCGGCTGAAGTACCAGTTCATCAACAGCCACTACTGGGACGCGGGATTGGCGGGCCAGCATTTGTCGGAGGTGCTAAGCGTGCCGCACATCCATACGCCGCATTCCATCGGCTCATGGAAAAAGGAGCAAATGGAGACGGATTATCCGGACGACAAGGAGGCGCTGGACAAACAGTACAACTTCTCCCGGCGTGTGCACCACGAGACAATTCTTTATCGCGAATGCGATCTCTTGATCGCGACTTCGCCGATCCAGTTGGATATCCTTCGGCGCGACTACGACGTGTCTACCGACAAGATGAAGATGATCCCGCCGGGCTACGACGACAACCGGTTCTACCCGATGAGCGGCGCTTCGCGCGATGCCGTGCGCGAGGACCTGGGCTACAAGGGCAAGGTGGTCGCGAGCATCGGGCGCCTTGCCGAGAACAAGGGCTTCGATTTGCTTGTGCACGCGTTCTCGGTGGTCGCCGCGCGCGAACCGGAGGCGCAACTGCGGCTCGCCGTCGGTACCGACCCGAACAACAAGCTGCTAAAGGAGCTGAAGTCGCTTGTCGCCAAACTTAAGCTGAATAACAAGGTGGTCATCGGCAGTTCGCTGGACGACAATGAGATGCCGGACTTCTACCGTGCGGCGGATGTCTTCTGCCTGCCGAGCCGCTACGAGCCCTTCGGCATGACGGCGATCGAGGCGATGGCCTGCGGTACGCCGACGGTGATCACGACGCACGGCGGACTCTACCGGACAATGAAATACGGCGAGGACGCGCTTTACGCCGACTCCTTTGACAAGGAGGACTACGGACTCACAATCCTCAAGGCCCTCCGCTTTCCGGCTATCCACCGCCGTCTGTCCCTGCAGGGCGCTCAGAAAGTGCGCAGCCTCTTCACCTGGACGGGGATCGCGCAGCAGCTCCTCGGCGCCGTGGAAGACCGTTCGACACAGCGCTGGACACTCGCCGACTGAGAGCGCGGCGGAACGGATGAAGCGTGGCCGATGGCTTCAGCCGTCGTCTGCGGCTTCACGTATCCAGTTCTTTGCGCAGGGCTTCGAGTTCTTCCCAGCGGGTGAATTTTCCGAGAATGGATTCTTCGATTTCGCGGAGACGCTCGCGGGTTTGTTCGACGGCTTCGGGGCGGTCGCGGTAGGTTCCGGGGTCGGCGAGGCTTTCGGTGAGCTGTTGTTGTTCCGCCTCCAGTTCTTCGATCTCGCGGGGGAGGCGCTCCAGCTCCCAGCGCTCGCGGTTGAGGAATTTGCGGGGTTTGGATGCACGGGCGGCGGGTCGGCTTTTCTGGCGGGCGGCGCCCGGCGGGGGCGGGGCGGAGCGTTTCTTGTAGAGTTCGTAGTCGGCGTAGCCGCCCGCGATCTGGAGGACCCGGCCGTCGCCCTCCATGACGAGGAGGTCGGTGGTCACGTTGTCGAGAAAGGCGCGGTCGTGACTCACGACAAGGACGGTGCCCGCGAAATCGGCGAGAAGGTCTTCGAGGAGTTCGAGGGTCTCCATGTCGAGATCGTTGGTGGGCTCGTCCATGACGAGGACGTTGCACGGACGCGTGAAGAGGCGGGCGAGGAGGAGGCGGTTGCGTTCACCGCCGGAAAGGTTGCGCACGGGACCGCGGATTCGCTCGCGGGAGAAGAGAAATTCTTCGAGGTAGCCGACAACGTGTTTGCGCTTGCCGTTGATCTCGATGGTTTCCTGGCCGTCGGCGACGGCGTCGCGCACGGGGGCGTCGTCGTCGAGCCGGTTGCGCAGTTGGTCGAAGTAGGCGATTTCGAGTTTCGTGCCGTGGGTGACTTCGCCGCTGCGGGGCTTCAGCTCACCGAGAAGGAGGCGCAGGAGGGTAGATTTGCCGACGCCATTGGGGCCGACGATACCGACGCGGTCGCCCCGCTCGATCTCGAGGTCGAGCCCGTCGATGACCGGCGCATCGCCGCCGAAACCGAACGAGATACCCTGTACGCGGATGACGCGCGCGCCGGAGCGGGCGGCCTGGGTGACGCCCATGCGGGCGCTCCCCTCACGGGCGCGGCGTTGCCGGTGTTCCTCGCGCATGGCAAGGAGGGCGCGCTTGCGGCCTTCGTTGCGGGTGCGGCGCGCCTTGATGCCTTGCCGCAGCCATGCCTCCTCCTGCCTCAGCTTTTTGTCGAAGACCTCGTTTTGCCGCGCCTCCGCTTCGAGCCACTCCTCTTTGCGCCGCAGGTAGGTCGTGTAGTCGCAGTCCCAGCTGATGAGCCGGCCGCGGTCGAGGTCGAGGATGCGGGTGGAGAGTTTGTTGAGGAAGGCGCGGTCGTGCGTGACGAAGAGGAGGGCGCCGGGAAACCCCGCCAGAAAGGTCTCCATCCAACCAACGGCTTCGATGTCGAGATGGTTCGTCGGTTCGTCAAGAAGGAGGAGGCCGGGGGCACCCATGAGGCAGCGTCCGAGGAGGGCACGCCGCTTCATGCCGGCGGAGAGCGTGGTGAACGGCGGCGAGCCTTCGAGGCGCATGTCTTCGAGCACTTGCCCGAGGCGGGCTTCCGCCTCCCAGTCCGCCATGGCCGGGTCGGCGCCCGCCCGCAACACGTCTTCGACGGTGCCGGGGAGGGCGTCGGGGACTTCCTGCGGGAGAAAGGCGATGGCGGTGTCGTCCGGCTGGTGCCGCTCGCCGCTGTCAAACGGCGTCTCCCCGGCGAGGATGCGCAGGAGGGTGGATTTGCCCGCGCCGTTGCGGCCGATAAGGCAGACGCGCTCACCCGGGAAGATTTCGAGGCCGGCGTCGTCAAGGAGGGCCGGGCCGCCGAGGGACAGGCGGATGTTGCGGAGCGATACGAGCGGATTTGGCATGGAATTGTGGTTCGATTTCCATGGACGGGGCGGCCGGGCGCAACCGCAAAGGGCACCTGCCGGGCCGGTCGGCGGGACGGTGCCGGAGGAATGCTGCAAAATACTGTGAATTTCGATGACGAACGTAAAGTAGCCTTGCCGACCGCTCGATTGAGGGCGACGCTTGTTCTTTGTAACCCCTTGAATGCCGGATGTTGTCTGACCCATCAAGTTCCAGTTCGGAACCGGAAGGCGCCGGCGGCGGCTCCGCCCAGTGCGGAGTCGGCGGCGATTCCGGTGTGCCGGTGCGCGAAGCGCTCCTCGAGTGCTGCGGGGCGGCGCTTTTTGCGCTCGACCGGAGTTACCGCTATCTCGCCTTCAACCGTGCCCATTCCGCGTTCCTGAAACAGTTGACGGGGCGCGATCCGGCAGTCGGCGTCTCCCTTGCCGAATACCTCCCGGCAGATGACTGGAAGCAGGTGCGCCGGTCCGTTGACCGCGCTCTGGGGGGCACGGCATCCGTCGCCGTCGTCGACCTCGCGGGCCGGTCGGGGGATACGCGGGTGTTTCTTGAGGTGGATCACCGACCGCTCCGCGCCGACGACGGGAGTGTCTACGGGGTGGCGTTGTCGGTGCGCGAGTTGACCCGCCGCGAGGGCGTTGAGCGCGGATTCCGTGAGCCGGGGAGCGTTTTTCACCTGCTCGCCGAGATCGCGCCGTTGGGCATCGGCATATCCGATGCGGCGGAGAACACGCTCTACCTTAATCCGAGGTTCACGGAGCTTTTTGGATACACGCTGGATGATATTCCCACGTTGCGCGAATGGTGGCCGAAGGCCTATCCCGACCCGGCGCTTCGGCGGAAGGCGCGGTCGCGGTGGAGTGCCGCCATGCAAAACCCCGCCGCGACGCGTGAGCCCTTTCCGACACTTGAGCTTCCGGTCACCTGTGCGGACGGAACGGTGCGGCAGGTGGAGTTTCGCACTGCGTCGATGGGATCGCTCAATGTCGTATTCCTCAACGACATCAGTGAACGGGTGAAGTCAGAATCGGTGCAGCGGGCGCTGACGCGGCGCCTTGAACGGTCGCGGCAAACCCAGGCGGAGACCCTGCGCGAGAAAACGAGGCTGATATCCGAACTGAATCGCTCGATGGAGAGTCTCGAAGAGACCAACGCGGTGAAGAACAAGCTTTTCTCCATCATCGCCCATGACTTGCGCTCGCCTTTCAGCGCCTTTCTCAACCTTCTCGGAAGTTTGCGCGAGGAGTTCCCGGCTCTCGATCCGGCAGAGGTCCGGGAATACCTCGACCTTCTTCAGTCCTCCGCCTCGGGTGCCTACGAACTGCTGGAAAATCTACTCGAGTGGGCCGCTCTTCAAGAGGGATCCATCACTGTACGGGCAGCCGTGTGCGAAGTCGGACCCGCCGTGGCGCGCAATATCGGGGTGTGCGGGGGCGCGGCGGCGCGCAAGAGCATCCATATGGTCAACCGGTGCGCGGAAGGCATGCACGTGAGCGCGGACCCGCAGATGCTCGACACGGTGCTGCGCAACCTCATCGGCAACGCGGTGAAGTTCACGCACGAAGGCGGGCGCGTGGAGGTGTTTGCCGCGCCTGCGCCGGAGGCAGGGGAATTCATCGAAATCGGTGTGCGTGACACCGGCATCGGAATCCCCGGAGAACTGCGGGAACACATATTTTCCCTCGACCGCAAGACGGGCCGCCCCGGCACACACGGCGAGGTTTCGTCCGGCCTCGGCCTCGCATTGTGCAAAGATTTCGTGGAGCTGCACAAGGGGAGGATTTCTGTGGAGTCCGAAACCGGAGCCGGCGCGACCTTCCGCTTTACACTGCCCGCCGGGCATGCCCCGCCGACGGCGGCGCGCTAGGGAGAGGGGGCTCCCGCTGCGCCTAATTCAAGTCCCGCAAGTAGACCTGCGCTTCAATGCAGAGCCAATCGTCTCTCCATTCCTCCGCGAGTTTTGAAAGCTGCCCGCGCAGGAGGTCCCGCTGCGAAAGCAGATCCGCCGATTTGTTGTGGAGTGCAGGGGTATCTTCGTTCATGTGCTCAAAATAGTTTCAACTGGCTGTCGTCGGGTTCGCCGCGGGCGGCGCGCTCCTTGCGCTCTTTCATGCGCAGGCGCAGGAGGTTGTGGGAGGAGTCCTCGCCTTCGAGTTTGGCGAGAATGGCCTTGGCGCGGTCGATGACGGTGGCGGGGAGTCCGGCCAAGCGCGCGACCTGGATGCCGTAGCTGCGGTCGGCCGCGCCGGGCACAACCTGGCGCACGAAGATGATGCGGTCGTTCCACTCCTTCACGGCCACGCAGAAATTGCGCACGCGCTTGAGTTGCCGGTCGATCTGCGTGAGTTCGTGGTAGTGCGTGGCGAAGAGGGTACGCGGTCCGGCACCGCCCGCACCGTGGATGTGCTCGACGACGGCCCACGCGATGCTCAACCCGTCATAGGTGCTCGTGCCGCGGCCGATCTCATCGAGGATGATGAGGCTGCGGTCGGTGGCGTTGTTGAGGATGTTGGCTGTCTCATTCATTTCCACCATGAAGGTGGAGTTGCCGCGGGCGAGTTCGTCGCTTGCCCCCACGCGCGAGAAGATGCGGTCGACGAGGCCCACGCGGCACCGCTTGGCCGGCACCCAGCAGCCGACCTGAGCCATGAGCGTGATGAGCGCGACCTGGCGGATGTATGTGCTCTTGCCCGCCATGTTCGGTCCGGTGATAATGGCAACTTGTTCGCCTCCCGAGCTGAGGGTGGTGTCGTTGGGCACGAAGTCGTGCTCGCCGGGCAGTCCCTTCATGCGCTCCGCGCGCATCGTCTGCTCCACGACGGGATGGCGGCCCGCCTCGACTTCAAGGGTATCGCTTTCATCCAGCTCGGGGCGGCAGTAGTCCCACTCGCGGGCGAGGACGGCCCAGCCGATGAAGAGATCCAGCTCGGCGAGGGCGGCGGCGGTCGCTTCGAGGGCGTCCGCCTGCTCAAGAACTTGGTCGACGATGTCGCGAAAGAGCCGCTCCTCGCGGGCGACGGCCTTCTCGTCGGCGTGGAGGATTTCCTTTTCCTTCTCCTTGAGGGCGGGGGTGTAGAAGCGCTCCGAATTGACCGTCGTCTGCTTGCGGATGTAGTCGTCCGGGACGAGGTGGAGGTTGGCCTTGGTGATCTCGAAGAAGTAGCCGAAGGCGTTGTTGAAGCGGATGCGGAGTTTTTTGATACCCGTGCGGGCGGCCTCCTCGGCTTCGAGTTGCGCGATCCATTGTTTTGAATCGCGTGTGAGGGAGCGCAGGCGGTCGAGTTCGTCGTCGTGCCCGTCGGCGATGTAGCCGCCTTCCTGGAGCTGGTTGGGCAGGTCCTCGTGCAGGCTCTTCTCGAGGAGCTGGCGGAGGTCCGCGAACTCGCCGATGCGCCCCGCGAGGGCGGCAAGGGCGGGGCCGTCAAAGGCGGCGAGGGTCTCGCGCAGGGCGGGAAGCTGTTGCAGGGTGTCGCGGATCGCCCCCAGCTCGCGCGGGTTGCGCAGGCGGTTGCGCAGGCGCGAGAGGATGCGCGGGATGTCGCGCACGCAGCGCAGGTAGTCCTGCAGCTCACCCGCCACGGCGGGGGCTTCGAGCAGTTCGCCGACGCATTGCTGGCGCCCGCACACGGTGTCGAGGTCGAGGGGCGGGGCGGCGAGATACGATTCGAGAAGACGCGATCCGGGGGCGGTCACTGCGCGGTCCATGGCGGCGAGGAGCGAGCCTTCGCGCGTGTTCGCGGAGGAGCGGAAAATCTCGAGGTTGCGCTGTGTCGCAGGGTCGATGAGGAGCGTCTCAGCGGCGCGGTAGACGCGCACGCGGCTGATGTTCTCGGGGCGTTCGCGCAGGGTCTCGGTCGCATAGGCGAGGAGCGCCCCCGCCGGGCCGAGACCGGGGTGGTCCTTCGGCAGACCGAAACCCTCGAGGTTCAGCACACCGAGCGCTTCCATGACGGCCCGCGCCCCGTCGGGAGCATCGAAGTGAAAGCCCGGCAGGTCGGAGACCGTGCGCCCCGTAAGCAGCGGTTCCAGCGCCTCCAGCCAATGGGCGTCGACACCCGCTTCGCGCCACGCGGCCGGCGCGCCCTCAGGCACGAGGATCTCGCGCGGGTCGAGCGAAGTCATGGCGCTGAGGAGGGCGTCCGGACCGGACTCATGGGCCACCGCAAAATCACTCGTGCTCAGGTCGAGCCACGCCGCCGCGAGCCCTCCGCGTTTGCCCGGGAAGTCGAGGGCGAGGAGGTACTGGTGGCGGCGCGAATCGAGCTGGTGGTCCTCCAGCGCCGTTCCCGGCGTGAGAATGCGCGTGAGCGAGCGCTTCACAAGCTGGCCCGGCCGCGGTGTTTCCACCTGATCGCAGATCGCCACCTTCCGGCCCGCCGCCAGCGCCCGCTGGATATATGTGTCCGCCGCATGATACGGAATCCCCGCCATGGGCTGGCCGTTGCGCTGCGTCAGCGTGATGCCGAGCACCTGCGCCCCGATGCGCGCGTCCTCGTCGAACATCTCATAAAAATCGCCGAGGCGGAAGAGCAGCAGGCTGTTGGGCGGCAATTGCCGCCGCACCTCCTCGTACTGCTGCATCATCGGGGTTCGTTTACGTCCGCTCGTCGCCATGGCAAAGCCCGCCATTCCGCCCCCAACCCCGGCGCGAGGCAACGCAAAACCCCTCCATTTTTCCATTGCCAATCCCGCTCCACGCCCTCTTCAATCCCCGCCGTATCTCCCACCACGCGGGCATAGTATAGAGGTAATACGTGAGCTTCCCAAGCTTGAATCGAGGGTTCGATTCCCTCTGCCCGCACCATGCTTAAAATGTTGGTTTCTAGGGTTTTAAGCTGTTTATCGAACCGCTGGAGGAAGTGGGGGTGAAACGCCCGGGATTAGGCCTATGGCCCGAGTCTCCCGCGGGGCTCGTGGGGCAACTACCTCGGGGAACTGCCGGGTGGGCGACCGCGGCTGGGCCCGGCCTGGCGTCCAGTGGAGCGGCAATGGCTTCCGCCCCGCCACCGCCTGCGGGCGATCCGCTGCCGACCACAACTACGACCTCTGCTACCTGTATGTGCTGGAACTCCCCTACGATATGAGCGGAGATTACGCCACTCCGAGCGAGGTCTCCACTCTCCCGTATGTGCACTCGAGCAGGAAAGATTCCCTCATAGAACCGGCCCTTCTCCCAAATACCGTGTTCCCCCAGCATCTCCCCGTGGTCGGATGTGTAAACAATGTTCCAGTCCGCGGACGCTCCAGCGCATGAACTGATCCTGGATTTTGATCCAGGCAAAGGCGGGTTCGACGATTCCGGCGCGTTCTTTGTAGAGCGCTTTGGCGCGTTCCCCTGCCTTTTTCATCTGCCCGCGCCTGCGGCAATTTTGCGGTTTGCACACCCGCGCCGTCCCCCTGCGATTCGGGTTCTTTTTCCAAGGCCTGCACCGAAGCTTCCGCCTTATCCAACAGCTTGCCGAGCCCGTCTTTGCCGTGGCCGCCGCGTGGGCTGCAGACAGCCTGTATCCTCGTCCCGTCCACGGCCGTGGTGACAAAGCCGACAAGCTCCAGGCTGGCGGCTACCATTGCGGCGAGATCCCGAGTCGACGGATCTAGCCGCAGGTTGGTCCGTGAAAAGCAGATCTGCCGCGTCCGGAGCGGGTGCCCCTGTCGAAGGTTCGTGGAACCTCCGCTATGGATCTGCGGGGGTTTGGGCGGCTGCAACGGATGACCATCGGTGAATGTTGACGGTCGGTGGGCATCCGGATGGCGTGCGAATCGGAGTGGCATGTGTTTTGGCTTGCCGCCGGCAAACTCGCCGGAGCCCTTGGCATCTGCGAAGACAGGGAAGAGTGGCCCCCGGATGCCCTCCAGGCGTCGTCCGTCCTCGTCTTCCTAAAAAAGGTCCGCGGCTATCTACGGTATGCCCGCCGCGTGCTCGACTCCTTGAGGCAGTCTTTGAAAAGCTTGAATTTCCCGCCGGGGCGGATCTGTATTGGCGGATGGATCCTCGGTTTGAACAACTTGCGGAGACGCTGACGGGATATTCCGTGCAACTGAAGAAGGGTGAGCGCGTGCTCATCGACGCGCATGACGTGCCCGACGCGATGGTCATTGCGCTGGTGCGGGCGGCGCGGGCGCGGAAGGCGGTGCCCTATGTGCAACTGCACCATGGGCGCGTGACGCGCGAGTTGCTCATGGAGGCGACGCAGGAGCAATTCGCCTACCATGCCGGCATCGAGCTGGAGCGGATGAAAGGCATTCAGGCCTACATCGGCCTGCGCGGGGCGGAGAACATTTTTGAGACCTCGGATGTGCCGGGACCGAGCATGAAGGCGGCGCTGGGCAAGATGCGCCCGGTGCAGGACTGGCGGGTGAAAAAGACGAAGTGGGTCGTGCTCCGCTGGCCGACTCCCGCCATGGCGCAGCAGGCGCTGACGAGCACGGAGTCGTTTGAGGATTTTTATTTCCGCGTCTGCACCTTTGATTACGCCAAGCTGAAAAAGGGCGAGCGCGCCCTCAAGCGGCTGATGGACAAAACGAAGGCGGTCCGCATCACCGGCCCCGGCACGGACCTACGGTTCTCTATCGAGGGCATCGAGGCGGTCATGTGCACGGGCGAGCGGAATATTCCCGACGGCGAGGTCTTCACCGCGCCGGTGCGCAAGAGCGTCGAGGGCACGCTGCAGTATAATGCCCCCACCGTCTATCAGGGGAAATCCTACGACAACGTCCGGCTCGTCTTCGAGAAGGGCAAGGTTGTGGAGGCGACCTGCGCGGGCGACAGCGCGCGCCTCAACGAGATTCTCGATACGGACGACGGTGCGCGCTATATCGGCGAGTTTGCCGTCGGCTTCAACCCGCACATCACCGAGCCCATGCGGGACATCCTCTTCGACGAAAAGATCGCGGGGAGTTTCCACTTCACGCCCGGGCAGGCCTACGAGGGTGAGGCTGACAACGGCAACCGCTCCCAGATCCACTGGGACATGGTCTGCATCCAGCGCCCGGAATACGGCGGCGGTGAGATCTACTTCGACGGCAAACTGGTGCGCAGGGACGGGCTCTTCTTGCCGAAGTCCCTGCAGGCGCTCAATCCGGATCAGTTGCTCGGCGGCGCGGGAAAGAAGACCGCGGCGAAGAAAGCGGGCAAACGAGCCGCAAAGACGGCGAAAGGCGCGTCTGCAAAGAAGGCACGGACCCGTAAATCCCGATAGGCATGGAGACTGCCCGGCAAAACCTCGCCCGCTTTCTGGCCGCTCTCCCGAAGACCGAAACCCACCTGCACATCGAGGGGGCGTTGCCGTGGGAGCTGCTGAAGGCGGCGTCTGGCGACCGCTTCCCATGCCCGCCCGCGTCGTGGGCGGAGGATTTCCGGTTTTCCGACTTCGCGCACTTCGAGACGGAGTTGCTAGAGATGGCATTTGCCTATTTCACGTCGCCGGAGCGTTACCATGAGGCGGCGTCGGCAGTCTTCCGGAAGCTGCGCGACGACGAAAACGTGCGTTACGTGGAGACCAGCTTCGCCTCGGGCATGATCGAGTTCGGCAAGCTCGACGCGCGCGCCGTGGCGCAGGCCATCCGCGGCGCGGCGCCGGAGGACATGGAGGTGCGTGTTTTCATGGGTATCCACCACAATGGATACAACGACGCGACGCGCGACTTTATCGAAGCGAGCCTTGAATGGCCCGAACTGGCGGGTATCGACCTGCACGGCACCGAATCCTTTCCCCTCGAGCCGTGGACGGCGGACCTGTGGGCGCGTGCGCGGGCGGCGGGCAAATTCACGAAGGCGCACGCGGGCGAGTTCTGCGGACCGGATTTTGTCGCGCGTGTGATCGACGAACTCGGCGTCAACCGAATCCAGCACGGAGTGCGGGCGGCGGAGGACACCGCTTTGCTCGACCGCATGGCGCGGGACGGTATCGCCTGCGACGTCTGTCCGCTGAGCAACGTGAAGCTCGGGGTCGTGCCGACCATGGCGGACCATCCGTTGCCCCGTATGCTGCGCGCCGGGGTGGTCTGCACGGTGAGCACGGACGACCCGATTTCCTTCGGCAACCGCCTCTCCGGCGAGTACCTCGCCCTTGCGCAAGTACATGGACTCGGCCCCGCCGAATTGGCGGAGGTGGCGGCGAACGGGTTCCGCGTCGCGCTCCTGCCGGAGCCGTGCCGCCGGGCCTTTATCGACGAGATCGCGCGCCTCGCGAAGGAGCATGCGGCATGAACACGGACACGATTTCTGTCGGCATCATCGGCTGCGGGGTCATCGCGCCGCCGCATATCGAGAGTTTCCGGTCGTGCGAAGGGGTCGAAGTGCTGGCAGTGTGCGACCCGCAGGTGGAGAAGGCGCGGAAGCTCGCGGACCAATACGGGATCCCGCGCGTGGCGGCTTCGCTGGAAGAACTGCTGGCCATGGACGGGCTCCACGCGGTATCCGTGTGTTCCGGACACGCCGAACACGCGGCGGCCGTGACGCGCGCGGCGGAAGCGGACAAGCATGTGCTTTGTGAGAAACCGCTTGCGACACACGGCGAGGATCTTGACGCTCTGGAGAAGCTGGAGCGGGACTTTCCCGCCCTTGTGTTTGAGGGTGTTTTCCAGCACCGTTTCGATGCTTGCTACCGTTTTGTGCGCGAGGTCGTGCAGCACGGGCACCTTGGGCCTCTGCTTCTTATCGACGCTCACCTCAGTTGTCACCGTTCGCGCGATTACTATCTCGATTCGGATTGGCGGGGGCGTTGGGAGACAGAGGGCGGATCGCTTCTCATCAACCAGGCCATACACTTTCTCGATCTTGTGGGCTGGGTCGGCGGCGGCGTGAAGTCGGTCAATGCCGTCACGCGCAATCTTGCGCATGAGAACCTTATCGAAACAGAGGACACCGCCGTATTGTCGATGGAGCTGGGGTCGGGCGCGCTCGGCTCCTTTCACGGAAGTTCCGGCAGTCACCGAAAATGGTCGTCGCGTATGCATTTTGTCGGTACGGATGCGGAAATCATTGTCGAGGACGGGCGTGTGGCCTCGGTTCTCGCGCGTTCGGAAGCGCTTGCCGGGGAGTTGCGCACGGGCGCGGAGGAGTTGGAGGAGGCGACACGTCTCGCTTCCGTGAAGTCCCATTACGGTCCCAGCCATCCGCGCATGATCGCCGATTTCATCGATTCGATCCGCCGCGGACGGCAGGCGACGGTTCCCTTCGCGGAAGCGCGCAAGGCGGTGGATCTAGTTCTCGCGGCCTACCGTTCCTGCCGCGAAGGCCGGTCGGTCACCTTGGAAGAAACTGATTGATATCGTTGTTGTCCTCTTCGCGCGGTGTGGCCGCGTCTCTCTCGCCGCGGAAGACGGCCTTGAGGTCGCCGCGCCAGCGCACGCGCAGGGTGAGGGCGTGGTTGATAGACCGCCGCTGCTCGTCCGTCAGGCGGTAACCCGCCTCGACCTGCCAATATCCGGGCAACCGCACACGCTCGCTGCGGAAGCGGGGAACCTCCCAGACGACTCCGACCCGGTAGACGTGGGCCCAGCGGTCTTCCGCCGGTTCATCGATGTGGCGCAGGCGGTAATCGACGAAATAGCCGAGTTCGGTCGGTTTGAAGAGTACGCCGGGTCCGGCTTCGGCGATGTTCTGCCGGGTTACAAATTCAGGATCCGGCTCGGCCCGGCCCCAGTGGCCGAGGGCGTAGTCGTAGCTCACGTTGGCGAAAAGGATCGTCGTTTCGGGATCAATGGCGGCGCGGGAGACGGCAAGGACCGGGCGGATGCGCGTGTACCCGTCTATTAATTCAACAGGCGGGCGCCCGAGCGGCTGGCGCAGGGTAACTTCGATGGTGGCCCAGTCCCAGAGGCCGAAAACCGGTGTTATGTTCGTGCGGGCGAGGACACCGACTTCTCCGGGCCCCCACTTGCGGCCTTCGCCGGACTTGAAGGGGTGGGGAACGACAGGTGTCGTGAGGACGCCGACTTCAAAGTCCTCCGTCAAACCGTAGCGGAGGACGAGGGGAAAGCGGATGAACTCGCGCCGGATGAGGTCGCTGAAGCGGGGACGGTATTCGAGGGTAAGATCGAATTTGTCGAGTGTGCCGGGCAGGCGTGTATCGAAAAACTCGTTGATCGCATAGATCGGACGGATCCCGAAAGGTAGATCGTTGTTGTCGTTGCCATTTTCATCGGCCCGGGCGAGGGCTGTGAGAGCGAGCGTCAGACAGAGGACGGTGAGGGTTTTGCGCATAGTCAGGCGGGGAGAAAACGGGTGATGTCGACGAGACGTTTGACACGGTAACCTTGCTCCGTGCGGGCGAGATAGGGGTCGGACTGCGGATCGGTGCTGTCAACGTCTTCGTCATCCGGTTCGCCGTCGATTTCGATGCCCTCCAGCGCGGGGTCGCTTTCGTCGGGATCGAAAAACTGGGAAATCCGGCGCGGCTCCGGAAAGAGCAGTTCGGCCGGGAAGTCCACCGCACCGCCCGTTTTCACGAAGGCGATGTGGCACGGGAGTGCTTCGCGGCGGAGTCGTTTCTCATATTCGCGCACCCATTTTTTCGATACATCGGCGCGGTTGCTGAGCAGGACGACGTCACTGAAGTGGATACATGCGTCATACCACGGGGCGGCACCGGCGTTGGCTTCGAGGAGGGCGCAGTCGATGACAGTGAAGATGCGCGCGAGTTCGAGGCCGTGGGTGTTCATCCAGCCGCGCAGCGCCTCCAGTTGGTCGACGGGGTTGGCGCGTCCGTCCGCGAGAAAGAGAATCGTGCCGCGGTCGGGCGGTTCCGGCAGGGCTTCCGGACCGTCCGCGAATCCTCCCGTGAGCGGAACGACCGTTGTCTGTCCGTCTCTTTGCAGTTGGGTGACCGACTCTTCCTCGTCTGCAAGATCCCGCTCCGACGCGTAGACGGTGAACGGAGCGGACTCCGGATCGAAGCCGCGCTGGATGAGTGCATGGAGAAGGGCCGCGCGCTCCGACGCGCCCGCGCCGAGAAATACATACAAAGCGACGCTCACGGCTCGTCGCCTCCACCGTCGCTGCCCTCGAAGGAAAAGGTGCGGCATTGCGCGTGGTGGCGCATGGCGTGGTCGAGCAGAACGAGTGCGGCCATGGCTTCGACAATTGGCACGGCACGGGGAAGCACGCAGGGATCGTGGCGGCCGCGGCCCATAAGCTCGGTGGCGTTGCCCTCCTTGTCGACCGTTGCCTGGCGCTGTAGGATCGTCGCGGTGGGCTTGAAGGCGACGGAGAAGTATAGCTCCTCGCCGTTGCTGATACCGCCCTGCACGCCGCCTGAGCGGTTTGTCATGGTGCGCACGCGGCCTTGGCGGTTTTCAAAGGCGTCGTTGTGTTCGCTGCCGGGGAGAAAGGTGCCGTGGAAGCCGCTGCCGACCTCGAAGCCCTTGGTCGCGGGGAGCGAGAGCATGGCCTTGGCAAGGTCGGCTTCGAGCCGGTCGAAGACGGGCGCGCCCCAGCCGGCGGGGAGGCCCGTGATGTGGCAGCGGATCGACCCGCCCACGGAGTCCCCCTTCGCGCGCACTTCTTTGATGCGCTCGATCATGGCCGCGGCGGTGGCGGGGTGGGGGCAGCGGACCGGCGTGGCTTCCACTGCCTCCGCATCCGGCGCGGTCTCGGACGGCGGCATGGCGATGTCCTGGATGCGGTCAATGAAAGCGACGATCCGCACGCCCTCCGAGAGGCGGAGGATTTTCCGCGCGACCGCGCCGGCGGCGACGCGTCCGATCGTCTCACGCGCGGAAGAGCGCCCGCCGCCTTCGGCCATGCGGCGCCCGAATTTTCTCTCGTAGGTAAAGTCGGCGTGGGAAGGGCGGAACTTCTCACGCATTTCGGAGTAGGCTTCCGGGCGGGCGTCCTTGTTGCGTACGTTCAGGGCGATGGGCGTGCCCAGTGTGAACCCTTCATGCACGCCCGAGAGGATTTCCACCGTGTCGGACTCCTTGCGCGGAGTCGTGATCTCGCTCTGCCCGGGACGCCGCCGGTCCAGCTCGGCCTGGATTTCTTCCGCCGTGAGGGGTAGGCCGGGCGGACATCCGTCGATGACTACGCCCACGCCGCCTCCGTGACTCTCGCCCCATGTCGCGATGCGGAACATACTGCCGAAAATACTTCCCATGTTCCGCTTACAGAAAGCGGTTCCCCTCAGGCTTTCAAGCACGGTCTGCGCGGGCCGACTCCGTTCTTTCCCCGCATTTCCCCTTATTTCCGCGGATGGCCGGACATGCGGGGCGAAGAATGCGCGCCGCCGACGCCGCGCCGGATGCATCCGGCGCTTCCCGCGGCGGACCGGAGGACGCCGCTCTCCGTGCCTTCAGGCGATCTCAAGACACTCCAGCCCTTCGTCGACGGTAGCGAAGATGGGGATGAGTGTGTGCAGGTTGGCCATGCGCAGGGAGCGCTCCACGAAGGCGTTGGGCCGCGCAATGCTCAGCTTGCTTCGTTTGGTGTGCAAGGCGCGGGCAAGGCGGATGAGCAGGCGCACCCCGTTTTCGTCGAGGGCCATCAGCTCGGAAAGGTCGAGCACGACCGGGCGGGACCCGGCAAGGGTGAGTCCGCGCAGGCGGGCTTCGGCATCATTCAGCAAGAGCCCCTGGAGTTCTCCAAGAACTTTCAATACAAGGATGTCTTCGTCGTCTCGTTCGATTTCAATGTCTATTGGCACGGGTTGGTCCTCCTAAGGTTGTTGCCGTCAGACTGGCCTGGATGCTATTGGGGTCAATCCCTCACCGTCTGTCGCTAATGTTTTTACTGATTATTGAAAGAGGGAATATACCGAAGCCCCTTATTTGGGCGGAATGCCCTATCATATTCAGGCGGTTGACGGAATTTCGCGAACGCACCGAAAAAAAACTTGGCAAGGCCGGACGCTTCCTTTGTGTTCCGTGGTTTTTGGCCGGTGGGATATGCAAGTGGCTAAAGCACGCAGACTGTAAATCTGTTCGGGTAACCCGTTCGCAGGTTCGAATCCTGCTCCCACCACCATTTTTTCCATGCGTGCCGCGGCCTCTTCCAGCGGAGGAGGGTAATCGCTCCGGCGGGTATGTCGTCCGCCCACGTGGGGCGGGCAATGTGGCGCGCGCGCGTCCCGCCTGCGATGGTGCCCGGATAAGCAGCTGGCCCGCAGGAGTGCGGCTCTTCCTCCTTCGCCGGGGCGGCAGTCGGCTATGATGACCGGTCCGGCCCCCCGCGCGCCGATAATACGCTCCATTAGGCAAACTAATCTTTTCCGGCATGGGCCGCAATTCCAAGGCGAGGTGTTTGCAGACTTGCCATGCGCTAATACCCTCCCAACCATGCGCGTCCGAATCGGGAAGGGCGCGATTCAATTGAAGCATGAGCACGACAACGGAATACGGATACAACAGCAAAGTGGAGGGCGAAGTCGTCGTTTCGCGGGCCGACGCGGTGATCAACTGGATCCGCCGCCACTCGGTGTGGCCGATGCCGATGGGGCTGGCCTGCTGCGCGATTGAGTTGATGGCGGCGGGTGGTTCGCGGTTCGACATTTCCCGCTTCGGGATGGAAGTGATGCGGTTTTCGCCGCGGCAGTCCGATTGTATGATCGTGGCCGGGACGGTGACCTACAAGATGGCCGAGGTTGTGCGCCGCATTTACGACCAGATGGCGGAGCCGAAGTGGGTTGTGGCAATGGGGGCCTGCGCCTCGACGGGCGGAATGTACCGCTCCTACGCCGTGCTCCAGGGCGTTGACCGGATCGTGCCTGTGGATGTCTATATTTCCGGTTGTCCGCCGCGTCCCGAGGCTCTCCTCGACGGCATGATGCGATTGCAGGAGAAGATCCGCAACGAGTCATCGACCCGCGGCCTCTTCAAGGACCGGAAGGCCCGCGAGCTGGCCTACAAGGAAGCCTGACCCGAGATGAGCGAAACCGATTTCACCACAGCCTTGCGCGAGCGGTTTCCGGGTGTCACAGAGCGTCCGTCGCTCGATCTGGCCGCCTATGACTGCCCGCACGGGGAACTGCAGGATATCCTGCGGTATCTGCGGGACGACGCCGGCTTCGACATGCTCATGGATGTCACGGCGATCGACGCCTACGAGGAATCGCCGCGCTTCACGGTGGTCTACCACCTCTTTTCCACGGCGCGGCGCGAATACGTGCGCATTGCCACACCCTGCGAGGACGACGCCGAGCCGCGCGCCCCGAGCGTGGCGGATCTCTGGCCGGCGGCGGACTGGCACGAGCGCGAGACCTACGACATGTTCGGCATCACCTTTACGGGTCATCCGGACTTGCGGCGCATCCTCATGTGGGACGGTTACCCGTATTTTCCGCTGCGCAAGGAGTTTCCCCTCGCTGGGCACGAAGTCGACCTCCCCGCTCCCGACGTGGCGGAGCGCACCGGCGCGAAGGTCCTGCCCGCGCCCATGATGGGCGGACCTTTCCATTCCCCGCAAAAGGGACCGATGTCCCGCCGCGAGCCGCGGGCGGACGACGAATCATGGACGGAGACACGGGAGAAAGACGCCGCCCAGGCGCTGCCCGACGGTCCGCGCGATTTCAAACACAGCGACACCTGACCCAGGATTTTTCATGGCTGTAAAGGAAGTATCCATAGGCGACATCGGGTCGCGTGCCGCTCAGGCTGACGAAGAGTTCGGGGGCGACAAGATGCTCATCAACATGGGCCCGTCGCACCCCGCCACGCACGGTGTGCTGCGCCTCAAGGTGGAGCTGGACGGCGAGACGGTGACGAAGTGCGACCCGGTCGTCGGCTACCTGCACCGCGGCGACGAGAAAATCGCCGAAAACATGACCTACAATCAGTTCGTGCCCTACACGGACCGGTTGGACTATATCGGCCCGATCCATAACAACGTGACCTTTGCGCTCGCTGTGGAGCGGCTCGCCAATCTGGAGGTGCCCCCGCGCTGCCAAGCTATCCGGGTCCTTTGCTGCGAGCTGGCCCGCCTCCAGTCGCACCTCCTCGGCTGCGGTGTTTACGGCATGGATACCGGGGCGCTGACGGTGTTTATGTACACCTTCACGCAGCGCGAGAAGCTCTACACGCTTATGGAGCAGCTCACGGGCGCGCGCTTCACGACAAGCTACACCCGTATCGGCGGGTTGATGCGCGACGTGCCGGACGGATGGCTCGGCAATGTGCGCAAGGTCATCGACGAGATGGAGCCGGTCATTGATGAGATCGACAAACTGCTCTCGCGAAACCGTATTTTCTACGACCGCACTGTCGGGGTGGGCGTTATCTCGAAGGAGGACGCCGTCGCCTACGGGCTCACGGGCCCCAATCTCCGCGCGAGCGGGGTGGCCCTCGACCTGCGCAAGGACAAGCCCTACCTCGGCTACGGGCAATATGACTTTGACGTGCCCATCGGCACCACGGGCGACAGCTACGACCGCTGGCTAGTGCGGCTGGAGGAGATGCGCCAGTCCATCGGCATCATCCGCCAAGCCATCGACAAGATGCCCGACGGACCCTTCTACGCGGAGGATGCGAAAAAAATCTTCGCTCCGCCGAAGAGCAAGATCCTCACGAGCATGGAGGAGCTGATCCAAAACTTCATGATCGTGACGGAGGGCCCGCAAATGCCCGTCGGCGAGGTCTACTTCGAAGCGGAGAACCCCAAGGGCGCGCTCGGCTTTTACATCGTTTCCAAGGGCGGGGGCGTGCCCTACCGCATGAAGATCCGCTCGCCCAGTTTCTGCAATTTGTCCATCCTCTCCAAGATGGTGCCGGGCCACATGGTGGCGGACATTCCCGTGATCCTCGGCAGCCTCGATTTCGTGCTCGGAGAGTGCGACCGCTAGCCTTTTTTATCGTTCCCATGCCGTTTGAACCCTCATCCGAACTCGCCGCGTATGCCGAAAAGGTCGTGCAGCGCTACCCCGAGCGCCGGAGCGCGATCATGATGATCCTCCACGCCCTCCAGCGCGAGCAGGGCCGCATTTCCCTCGAAGCGCAGGAGTGGGTCGCCGACTTCCTTGAGATCGCCCCCATCAAGGTGCGTGAGGTCGTTTCCTTCTATCCGTTCTACCGCGAGCATCCGGTCGGCAAGCGCCACATCCGCGTCTGCCGCACCCTCTCGTGCGCGCTCAACGGCGGCTACGCCGTCTGCGATTCGTTCAAGCAAGCCTTCGAAACCGGACTCGACGAGATCTCGCCCGACGGGCGCGTGACGATCGAGTTCGCGGAGTGCCTCGCCAGTTGCGGGACGGCGCCGGTCGCCCTTGTCGACGACGATCTGCACGAAAACCTGACGCCCGAGAAAGTGCGTGAACTTTGCGAATCGATCAAGGCGGAGACCCCCGCCGCGCCGCGGCCCGAACCCGCCGGGGAGACTGCGGAATGAGCCGCGCCAACGGAGACGCCACCATGCCGACCTTTTCCAAATCCGCCCCGCATCCGAAAGAACGCCGTATCATCCTCGCCAACGCCGAGGACCCGGACTTCGACGGCACCCTCGAAGCCTACGAAGGACGCGGCGGCTACGGCGAGTTGAAGAAAGCCTTCGGGATGACGCCGGAGGACGTCTGCAAGGAAGTGCTCGACTCCGGCGTGCGCGGGCGCGGGGGCGCGGGCTTTCCGGCGGGGATGAAGTGGAAGTTCCTCGACCGCCGCAGCGGCAAGCCGGTCTACCTCATCTGCAATGCCGATGAATCCGAACCGGGTACCTTCAAGGACCGGCAGATCATCCACAAGGATCCGCACCAGCTCATCGAGGGGATGATGATCACCGCTTTCGCCATTCAGGCGAAACAGGCCTACATCTACATCCGCGAAGAGATGCCGTACGGCGCGCGCATCCTCGACGAAGCCATCGAAGCGGCCCGCGCCAAGGGCTATGTGGGCGACAACATTCTCGGCAGCGACTATTCGTGCGACCTCGTCGTGCACCGCGGCGCCGCCGCTTATATCTGCGGCGAGGAGACCGGGCTCATCGAGTCCCTCGAAGGCAAGCGCGCCTACCCGCGCATCAAGCCGCCCTATTTTCCGGCCGCCCTCGGTCTCTACATGTGCCCGACGATCGTCAACAACGTCGAGACGCTCTGCAACGTGAAGCACATCGTCGCCATGGGGGGCGGTGAGTTCGCGAAGATCGGCACAACGGGCAACACGGGAACACGCATCTGGTGCCTCAGCGGGCACGTGCAGAAGCCCGGTTACTTCGAGCTGGAGTGCGGCAAGGCAACCTACGGCGAACTCATAAACGACCTCGGGGGCGGGCTGCTGCCGGGGCGCAAACTCCAGGCCGTTATTCCCGGCGGATCCTCCGCCAAGGTCCTGCGCGCGGGCGAGCGCTTCACCGGTAAGCTCCGCAGCGGCGAGGCCTTCGACTGGGGCATCGACGACATCCCGCTCGATTTTGACAGCCCCATGGCGGCGGGCTCCATGAGCGGTTCCGGCGCTGTCATCGTCGTCGACGACAGCGTGAATATCGTCGAGGTACTGGCCAACATCAACGCATTCTATGCCCATGAGAGCTGTGGCCAGTGCACGCCCTGCCGCGAGGGCTCGCTGTGGATGAAGAAGATCACCGGCCGCATGGTCTCCGGCGGCGCGCGCCGGGAGGACGCCGCCCTCCTTGCCTCCATCGGCGACCAGATCGCGGGCCGCACGATCTGCGCCCACGGCGAGGCCTGTGCGTGGCCCACGCAGAGTTTTGTCGCGAAATTCCGCGACGAGTTCGAAGCGGCGGCGGAGCGAAACCCGGACGAATGGAAAAACCGCGAATTCCGCCTCGTCTGAGGCAAACCAGGCGATACCTGAAATGAGCGAAGGCCAAGAAGACAAACGAATCCCGATCTTCGTCGACGACGAAGAGGTGAAGGTGGATCCGGGGACGAACCTCATCGAAGCCGTTGCCCAGGCGGGCAAGGAGGTGCCCCACTATTGCTACCACCCGAAGCTGAGTGTGGTCGGCAACTGCCGCATGTGCCTCGTCGAAATGGGTATGCCGGGCCGCGACCGCGCCACCGGCGAGCCCATGCTCAACGACGACGGTTCGCCCAAGATCCTGTGGGTCCCCAAACCCGTTATCGCTTGCGCGACCAATGCCGCCCCTGGCATGCACGTGAGGACGGAGTCGCCTCTTGTGAAGGAGTGCCGCGAGGGCGTGATGGAGTTTCTCCTTGTCAACCACCCCCTCGACTGCCCCATCTGCGACCAAGCGGGGGAGTGCCGTTTGCAGGAGTTCGCAACGGACTACGGGCGGGGCTACAGCCGCTTCATCGAGCAGAAGAACGTCAAGCCCAAGCGCACCCGCCTCGGGCCGCGGGTCATGCTCGATGACGAACGCTGCATCCTCTGCTCGCGCTGCATCCGCTTCTGCGAGGAAGTGGCGGAAGATCCCGTTCTCGGTTTTACCGACCGCGGTAGCTACACGACCCTTACGGCTTTCCCCGGCAAAGAGCTGGCCAACAACTATTCGCTCAACACCGTCGACATCTGCCCGGTGGGCGCGCTCACCTCCACGGATTTCCGCTTCAAGATGCGGGTTTGGTTTCTCAAGGAGACCGACTCCATCGACACCGAGTCGAGCGTGGGTTGCAACACCGTCGTGGGCTCGCGCGAGGGCAAAATTTACCGCATCACGCCGCGGCGCAACGACCACGTGAACGACACATGGATGCCCGACAGCGGACGCGCGCTCTACAAGGAGGTGGAGGCCGAAAACCGTCTCGCCGCCTATTCCATCGAGGGCAGGCCCTGCGGTCCTGACGAGGCCATGTCCCTCGCCGCAACCCTCCTCAAAGGGCACCGTGTGGCCATCGTGGGCAGCGGACGTCTCAGCGTGGAAGAGCAATACCTGCTGCGGCGGGTGCGCGAAGCCATTGGCGGCGGCCCGCCTACGTTCCTCGTCGGCCGGACGGGAGAGGGCGACGGCAAGCTCCTCTCCGCCGACCGCAATCCGAACACGCGCGGCGCAATCCTTACCGGACTCATCGACGAACTGCCCAAGGAAGACCTGCACGACCTCGCCCACCTCATCGCCGAAGGCGGCGTCGATACGCTCCTTGTCGCGGGCGAGGACCTCACTATGGCGGGTGTCACGCGCGATCAGCTCAAGCGCGTGCAGATCGTCTACATGGGCACCCACCACAACGACACGAGTTCCGTCGCCAAGGTGGAAATCCCGGCCCTCACCGTATTTGAAAAATCCGGCACCTTCGTCAATCAGCAGTTCCGTGTGCAGAAATTCGCGCAGGCCGTTCCGGGCCCGAAGGGTGTCCTCTTCGGCCTGAGCAACTTCACGCGCCTGCTCGACACTCTCGGCGGCGGCAAGCGCATCGCGCCGAGCCCCGCCAACGTCTGGGCGGAGATGTCCGGCGACGTCCCCGAGTTCGCGGACCTGCGCTTCGAGGACATCCCCCGCACGGGGTCCGTCGTCGACGACGCCCGCTTCGCGCACCTGCCCTTCCCCGAGGGGCCGGGCTTCCACTTCAATCCCAAGCGCGCCGAAACCATCGCCGGCGCCTGAACCTGCATCTTCCTGCCAACACCATCATGGTCACCGACACTCTCGGACTTGTAATGAAAGCCTTCATCGTCATCGGCGCGGTGATGACGATGGCGGGCTACGCCGTTCTTCTTGAGCGCAAGGTGGCTGCGCGCGTGCAGGGCCGCCCCGGTCCCAACCGTACCCAGATCCCCATCCTCGGTTCCATCCCCGTCATCGGCACATTTCTCACGCGCCTCGGTGTCTTTCAGCCCGCCGCCGACGGCCTCAAATTTCTTTTCAAGGAAGATCCGCTTCCCGGCCATGTAAACAAATTTTACTACGTGCTCGCGCCCATGGTCGCCTTCATCCCGGCCATGCTCACAATGACGGTCCTTCCCTTTGGGGCCGTCACCGATCCGGTCACGGGCGCGACGTCCCCCATCGTCCTCGCCGATCTCGACATCGGCATCCTCTTCATCCTCGCCGTCTCTTCCCTCGGCGTCTACGGTATCATCCTCGGCGGCTGGTCGTCCAATTCCAAATACCCTTTTCTAGGAGGGGTACGCGCTTCCGCGCAGATGATTTCCTACGAGATTGCCCTCGGTCTCTCCATCCTGCCCGTATTCCTTTGGTTCGGCGGCACGCTCAACCTCTTCAACGTCGTGGAGGGGCAGAGCCAGGTGTGGACCGCGCTCGTCCAGCCCGTCTCCGCCCTCATCTTTCTTATCGCGCTCTTCGCCGAGACCAACCGGCTGCCGTTCGACATGCCGGAGTCGGAGACCGACCTCGTCGCCGGCTACAACACCGAGTACGGCGCTTTCAAGTTCGGGCTCTTTTTCGTCGGAGAATACACGCACATCATCATCGGCTCGGGCGTCTTTGTCGTCCTCTTCCTCGGGGGCTGGACGTTGCCGTTCATCACGCTCCCGGCGGGCATGGTCGGCGCCGTCCTCTCCGTCCTCATCTTCCTCGCGAAGGTGTTTTGCATCGTCTTTTTCTTCATGTGGGTCCGCTGGACGCTCCCGCGTTTCCGCTACGACCAAGTCATGAACCTCGGCTGGAACAAGCTCCTGCCCCTCGCCATCGGCAACCTGGTCTTTTACGCCATTGTGATCGCCGTCATCGAACAACTGAATTGAACCCATGGCCACCAAAGTCGTCGAACGGAAACCTTTGAGTCTTGCGGAACGCTCCTATCTTCCGCAGATCGTGAGCGGGCTGCGCGTCACGATGAAAAACATGTTCAAGCCGCCCGTCACCCTCGAATACCCGGACGAGCGGCCCGACATTCCCCCCGGCTACCGCGGCGTGCCCACCCTCGTCAAAGATCCCGACGGTCGCGAGAAGTGCGTCTCCTGCCAGCTTTGCGAGTTCGTCTGCCCGCCCAAAGCCATCCGCATCATCCCCGGCGAAATCCCGGAGGATGCCGAGACCGCCCATGTCGAGAAGGCCCCCGAGGAGTTCGAGATCAACATGCTCCGCTGCATCTACTGCGGGCTCTGTCAGGAAGTCTGCCCCGAGGAAGCAATCTTCCTCCAGGACATCTTCTCCGTCACCGGCACCTCCCGCGAAGAACTCGTCTTCAAAAAAGACAAACTCTACGCCCTCGGCGGCACCCTCCCCGACAGCCACTTCAAGTGGGAAAAAAAGAAGTCCGCCGAACTTACCGGCAATCCCCACCACTGAGAAGGCGACCGGCGCGTAGCTGCGGTTGTCAGACGGCGGAACAGCCGTCCGGCGAATCGATCATCGCCCCGTCACCATGTGTGTGGGAAAATCGGAGCAGGGATAGCGAGCCGTGCTGCGGTCGGTGGCCCGGCTTTTCGGTTTCTCAAAGCCGCGGAGGCTGCGGATCCGTGTCGATACGGAGGCGATAGAAGCGGAGGCGGGGTAATTGTTCGAGAGCGACTTCGAGGGTGCGGATGTCCCCGGTTTCGGCGGGATGGGCGAAGCGGTATTCGAGAATGACGGGTGTCCAATCTTCCGGATCGAAACCGTCATTCCATTCCAGCCTGTAGGGAAGGGTCGATACGCGTGTGTCCTGCCGCCAACGCAGGAAGAGGCCGCTGTCGTCTTTGTGTAATGACAGAGCGGGTGCCGGTTCTGCGGCGAGGGGAGGAAGCCCGCGGAGAAAGGCGATTATGTTGGGCTGGCCGTCGCCGCTGGCATCGCTCGCCGGAGCGCGGAGTTCGGGAGGGGTTTCAGGTGCCCCCGACCACCAATCCTCATAACTCGCGGGCGCGGGATCGTGGCGAACGACAAGGCGCGGACGGATCTCGGTCTCAGCGTGGGTGCGTCCGGCATAGGTCATCCAGCCCGGCGCGCCGTAATTCATGGCGGCGGCAAGGCGAAAGGCGGTGTCGCCGGGCGTCTCATTGAACACCGCGGTCACATCGAGAGCCCATGAGCGGCCTTCGCGGACGGTCACCGCGCCGACGAGTGCCCCGGGCGCGGGCCTTGTGTTCCACGTCAAAGAGTCCTCCTGCCACCCGTCGGCGGAGACGCGGTGCACATGGTGCGCCATTTCGTCGAGGCCTTGGTCTACGGAGTTCATGTGCAGCGTGGCGGAAATCACGGGCCGTTGGATTGCTGCGGTGTCGAAGCGGAGAAAGGTCTCGCGGGCGTAGCCGGGACTGTCGTTTTTCACTTCGAGTGCGGCGCCTGCGCCGTAAACGGTGTCGGCGTGGACGCCGTCGCGGACAAAGGCGGCGGTCTCGGCGGGCAGCACGGTGTCCTCCACGCCTTTGGGTAAGAACTCGACGGTGACTTCGCGGGCGACGGACCATTCGGAACGTTCGACGGTTGCCCGGAAGGTGTAGGCGCCCGGCAGGTCGATGACAGCCCATGCGGTGCCTTCGCCGGGCGTGTCGATATAGGCCGCGCGGGGACCGGAGGTTTGCTCCCATGCAATGGAAGTACCGTTGTCCGCGCCGTCCTCGGTGATGGCTTCGAGGCGTGCGCGGCGGTTCGGGAAGTGAACTTCGGCGGGGGCGCAGACCGTGAGCGCAGGCGGTCCGGGGTCGTGTCCGCCGAGGCGGCGGGCACGCTGGTCCTGAAAAAGTGAGACCGGCCAAAGATCATCGCCTTTGCCGACGCCTTCTTTGTGGTCGACGGGATCGGTGCGGTCGCCTTGGGCGCGGGGAAGGGAGACGGCGGGTGCCGGGCCGCGGGTGCCGATAACGTAGCCGTAGGCGAACTGCTCGGACTCGACGATAAAGGGTCGTCCGGACAAGTAGCGCAGGCCTTCGAGGTTCCAAAAGACGGAATGCGTGGCGGTGAGGCCGTGCGGGTGCGTGCCCCAAAGCCCGCGCCACGCCGCTTGAAAGAAGTCGCTGTCGAGCGTCACACCGTCGACGAGGTTGGACTGGCTGAGGTGCATGTGGTGGTCGCTCCCGCGGCCGTTCGTCCGTCCTCCTTCGGCCTGCCATGCGGTTTGCCGGGCGAGCCCGCGGTGAATCACATTGCCGGAGGTCTGCATGCCGGAGAAGACGAACCCGTGCCGGTTCCAGTGCACGCGGCAGTCCAGCGCGAGGCACTCCTGCGCGGCGCTGAAGCGGATCATGTAACCGTTGCCCCCGCCGCCCCCGTACTGCGGCCGCTGCATTTCCACGTCTTCGAGGGTGATGCCGCGCGTGTAGAAAAGAACCACGCCGTTGGAGAGCATGTGAACTGGCTTGGTGTTTTCCGGTGCCCGGAAGGAGGCTACCGAGCGCATCCAACTATCGCGGACTCCCTGCCAGCGCACGAGGTAGGAGGCGTGTGTGTCGTAGGCGGGGAGGGCGGAGTTGCGGTAGTCTTCCTCGCCCCAACCGTTGTCGCTGGGGTGCTGGAGGTTGCCGATAGAAAAATCCTCAAGGCCGACACCTTCGAGAAAGTCGACTGTGCGCGCCACGCGGGCATTGTCGCGGGTGAGGAGGATGAAGCGGGTGGGGGCGTCGATCTCAATGAACCCGCCGTCCGGGTCAACGTCTGTCACCATGCGGTAGAACAGCGGACCGCCGAGGGCCCCGCGCGCTTCCGCCGAACCCCAGAGATCCGCCATGTTCAGATCGGCTATGTATTCGGGGGTGGCGTCGGCGCGGAGGACGACCCACTCGCCGACCTGAAAGGCGGAGGCATCGGCAACGGGGATTCTCCGCGCCGGGCCCGGCAGGTCGCCGGTAACCGGCACGGTCGGTCCGGTTTCCGTGCGCCAGTTTCCGCCGTTTGGCGAACGCACGGTGACGACCGAGCGGGCCCGCATATCGGTGCGGGTATTGAGGAGAAATGTCCGGTCCGTGCCCGCGCCGCGCAGAACGATGCCGTCGTGGTCGATAAGAAGGGCTTGCGCGGCATCGCCCGGCGGGGCGACGCGGTAGGTGCCTTCGCCGAGATAAACGACTCCTCCGCCCGCTGCCGCGGCGGCGTCAATGGCGGACTGGATCGCCGCCGTGGCGTCGTGCGCGCCGCTTGGATCCGCTCCGTAGTCGAGCGCCGCGAACACCGGCCCGGAAATGTGCGGGAGAGCCTCTTCGCCCCGTCGGTAGCCCGCGTAGGAAAAATCCTGTAAGAATGCATCGTCGAGAAACGCGGCGTCCGCGGGCGGTTGCCAGTCCCCCGGGTAGAGCGCGGAGCGCCACCAGTCGCCCGCCGCCGCTTGAACGGTGAACGCTGAGAGCAACGACACGAATACGGCGGCACGGGGCAGGGGTTTCATCGTGGATTAAGAAAAGCGGACTGTGCCGCCAGCGCAAACGGTTCGAGGAGAACCATGCGGCGGTGCCGTGTTTCGGGTCGATGGCTTTGGCTTCGCCCGTGGCTGAGGTCCTCGGAGTATAGCAATTCACAGTCGGCCGCATTGGCGGAGCCGCCAATCAAGCTATCGGGGTGAGGTCAAGGGGGCGTCACGGGCAATACTGTCAGTTTAGGTTGACAAGCGCTTCGCGCGGTGCGTTTTTCGGCGCAT
>JAFIGH010000158.1 GCA_020831525.1 Opitutales bacterium | reverse complement strand
AAACCGCCGGACCCGGCCGGCGTTACGGATTCCGGGTTTTTGGGACAGGCTCTACTCTATTCCGCAAAATATTCAATCCCACTCGAGGATGACCTTGCCGCTGCGCCCCGAAGCCATGAGGTCGAAGGCTTCACGGAAGTCCCGGTACGGGAACCGGTGCGTGATGACCGGGGTGATGTCGAGCCCGCCCTGGAGCAGGACGGTCATCTTGTACCAAGTCTCATACATTTTGCGTCCATAGATGCCGCGTATCGTAAGCCCCTTGAAGATGATCTTGGACCAGTCGACGGCGGCGGCGGCGGGGAGCAACCCGAGGAGGGCGATACTCCCGCCCGCGAACATGACATTGACCATCTGCGAAAGAGCGGCAGGGCTGCCCGACATCTCGAGTCCGACATCGAACCCCTCCTTCATGCCGAGAAACCGCTCCACCTCGTCGAGGGAATCTTTCGATACATCGACGGCGACAGTCGCGCCCATCCTGCGGGCGAGGGCGAGCCGCGCGGGGTTGATGTCGGTAACGACAACGCTGCGTGCGCCGGCGTGACGGCAGACCGCCGCCGCCATGCAACCGATGGGTCCTGCGCCGGTGATAAGGACGTCTTCACCCAGCACGTCGAAAGAAAGGGCAGTGTGTACAGCATTGCCGAGCGGATCGAAGCAGGAGATCACATCGGGCGGAATGGCGGAATCAGCCAGCCAGACATTTGTCTGGGGCAGGCAGAGGTATTCGGCGAAGGCACCGTCGCGGTTCACGCCCACCCCGCGCGTATGGGGGCAGAGGTGCATCCGTCCGCCGAGGCAGTTGCGGCACTTGCCGCACACAAGGTGCCCCTCGCCCGAGACGAGGTCGCCCTCTTTGAAAGCCCGCACGTGAGATCCCGCCGCAACGACGCACCCGACAAACTCGTGCCCGATGACAAGGGGCGGCTTGATCGTCGCGGCGGCCCATGCATCCCATTTGTCGATATGCACGTCGGTGCCGCAAATGGAGGCGCGGAGCACGCGGATGAGGACATCATCCGGCCCGGGTTCCGGCACCGGCACGTCCCGCAAAGCGAGACCCGGCCCGGCGTCTACTTTCATGATCGCCTTCATTCCGGAACCGGCTCGGGCGCATTCGTGGATACAGGAAGGCGCAAAACGAAACGGCTTCCCTTTTCCGTGCTTGAAGCATCGAGAGCGAGTTCCGCGTGCATCCTGCGGGCGAGACCCGCGGCGAGAAACAGTCCAAGGCCCGAACCCGGATACTTCCGCGAAAGCCCCGAATCCACCTGCGTGAAGGCATCAAAAATCCGGTCCCGCTCCCCTTCGGGGATTCCGATACCCGAGTCCTCCACGGAGATCTCCACGATACCTTCCTCATCCGCGTTCCGGACATTCAGGCGGATATACCCCGACTCGGTGAACTTCACGGCGTTCGACAAGAGGTTCAAGAGGACTTTTCTCACCGCCACATGCGACCCTTCCACCTCCCTCGTCACCCCCTCCGGATACGAGAACTCGAAGCGCAGACCTTTCGCCTCGCACAAAGAGGTATACAAGGATGCGATTTCCTCGCACGCCCCGCGCAAATCGTATTCCGTGGTTTCCACCTTGTCCTCCATTCCCGTATCCATACGGGCCGCTTCGATAAGACGGTCGACTCTCCCGGCGAGAGCCCCGGCCTCGTCCTTCAATAGCCGGATATCCTCTTCGAAACTCGTCCCGCCCGCCTCCTCCAGCACGAGTTGGCTCAGACCAAGGATGGCATGCAGGGGACTGCGCAACTCATGGCTCACAGTGGAGAGCAGATTGCCCTTCGCCTGATCGGCGTGAGCCGCGGCTTCCAGCGCACGCACCAGCCGGGCGCGGGAGGTCTTCTGCTCCGTCACGTCGACGACGGCGACAAGGCGGGCCTCGCTCGCGCCGTAAAGCATGGCATGCGAATAGACCTCCACCCAGACGATGCTGCCGTCCGCGCGGCGGTGCCGCCAGACTCCCGACTTTTGGTACTCCTCCCGGTTTTCAAGGGACTCGCGAAGCCGCGCGAGGTCGTCTTGCGGGCGGATCTCGTCGATGCCCATCTTCAGGAATTCATCATGCGAATAACCGTAGAACCGGGCAGCCGAATCATTCGCCCGCAAAAAGCGCAGGGTCTCCATGTCGTAGATATACAGCGGCAGCGGATGCGCTTCGAAAATTCCCGCAAGCGAGGCATCCTTGCGGTCCAGCTCCGCCTTCATCCGCTGCACCGTCAGCACTTCGCGGTGCGCCAGCCAGCCGATCAAAAAGGCAGAAATCGTGACAAAAAACAGTCCCTTCAACGTCTGCGCCGCCGCGCCGGTAGCAAGGTCTTCGGAAAAAATGGCCAACCACACCCAGTCGCTCACGACGATCCAAAGCGCCGCCACCGCAAAATAGACAAGGGCCACCCGCAAGCCGCTGCGCCGCGAGATCACAACGCCCCTCCTCTCCACCGCCATGAGCCAACCGCCTGATTGTGACTCCTCCGGACTTGCCACATGGGTACGATACTGAATTCCGCTTGCAAAAAGTAAAGCGGCTTTTTGGGCCCCCGCGGCAGTCCGTCGCGACAGCCGCGACCGCGCCCCGCCGGAGCATCCGCCTGAAAATAAACGATCCCGCGTCACTCAACGGTCGCGCGGATAAAGCGGGCGAGCGCTTCCTTCTGCCGGGCCAGTTCGTCGCGCACAGAATACATCATGTGCCCCGCCTCGTAGTAATTCACGACAATGTTGGCGCGCAAATCCGGGTCAAGGTAGAGGCGGTCGAGCGTGTAGTCGAAGGCGAAGTAAGGCGTGGCCAGATCGTAGTATCCGCTGCACACATGCACCCGCAGGTGTGGATTGGTCCGCATGGCCTCACGCAGGCGCGGCCCGACATTCACGTAACGGTGGCGGAACTCGCTGCCGTAGTCCCACGGCCAGACATTTGTGAGAATCTCGTAGACGCGGTCCGATTTGTAGTTGAGTTCCCGCCGCAGGAGGTCGTTCAGGGCGCTCGTGTAGGGGCCGAAGAGATGGGTGAAGCTCGGGTCGTCGGCACGTGTTCCACGATCCCATGGCGTCGGCGCGCTGCCTGTGTAGCGGCCGTCAAACCTGCCGATCCGTTTGCCTTTGTCCTTGAGGAGATGTTCGAAAAACACTCCGGCGGACGGTCGCAGCCAGTGTTCGCGGATGATGTCGACGTCCAGCCCTGTGTAGCGGGCGAGGTCCGCCGCCAGCACCGCTTGATCGGCCTCCGGCAGCGCCCCGCCGCGCAACAATGCGGGGGCGTAGACCTCCACGGCAAAGGCCTCGACCTCCGCCAGCAAATCAGGAAGCGGGCGCATCTGGAGATCGTCGTCGAGCCGGCCGTGGTACTGCGCCGTCGCCGCAAAAGTGGGCAGGAAGACGACAAAGGGGAGGTCGTTGTCCTCGCCGAACTGAAGCGTGGAAAAGTCGAATACCGCCGAGACAAGCATGAGACCGTTCAGGTACATGCCGTGCCGGTTCTGCAACTGGCGCGCGAGGGCGGCGGCGCGTGTCGTCCCGTAGCTCTCACCGATGAGGAACTTCGGCGAGGACCAGCGTTCATGCTCCGTGACGAAATTGTGGATGAAGAGCGCCACCGACTCGGCGTCCTCATCGAGCCCGTGGAACGACTTCTCCTTCTCCGGATCGACGGCGCGGCTGAATCCCGTGCTCACCGGATCGATGAAAACGAGGTCGCTCACGTCGAGGAGCGAATACTCGTTGTCGACAAGTTGGTGCGGCGGAGGCGGCGCGGTTCCGTCGTCATTCAAGTGGACGCGGCGCGGCCCAAGCAGCCCGACGTGCATCCAGACCGAGGACGAACCCGGCCCGCCGTTAAACGAAAAGGTAAGCGGCCGGTTTTCCGGTTCCTGGTCCTCCTTCAGGTAGGCGATAAAGAAGATTTCCGCGGTGACCTCCCCTTTCGCGTCGCGCAGGGGTAGTTTGCCTGCCTTGGCGCGGTAATGGATGGTTTGTCCGTCGATCTCGACCGAGTGGGTGGTCTCCGCGATCTCCCGCCGCGGGGCGTCCTCCGTCTCCGCTCCGGCGCACGCGTCCGCAAGAGCCGCGGGAGAGACCGCGAGAAAAAGAAACACCGCGGCGAGACGCCGCGCCCGGAATCGTATCGTGCATTTCATGCCATCCATGCCGGACCTGCTCAACGAAAGGTCAAGCGGGATCGGTGCGCCCGCGTGCCGGCACAACGCTTTCGGAGGCACCGCGCGCCACGCCTCCGTCATAAAATACCGCGCGCAGGCACAGGCCTTCGGGGGGGGCGGTGACAACACGGTTTGTGCGCGCCCGTCCGGCAAGGATCTCGGCCACGTCCTCCGGCGTCAGTTTGCCCGTGCCGACATCGACAAGGCAGCCCGCAAGGCTTCGCACCATGCGGTAAAGGTAGCCGGAAGCCTCTGTCACCAGTTCCACACGCGGTCCGTCTCGGGAGATATCGAGCCTCCGTAGATCTTTCACCGCATCCTCGGTGCGGTTGTCGCGGGGATTCGCCCCGAAAGCGCTGAAATCATGCCGTCCCAGCAGCCGGGCCGCCGCCGCGTTCATGGTATCGTCATCAAGCCGCCGCCGCCCGAGCGACCACCGGTAACGTGTCTCCAAGGGCGGGGCAAACCCTTCGAAAAACGAATACGTGTAGCGCTTGCCCGTGGCCGAAAAGCGCGCATGGAAGTCCGCGGCCGCCTCCGCCGCGGAAATCACCTGAATGCTCTTGGGGAAACCGACCCGCAGCGCTTCCACCAGCGACTCCGCCCCGTGCCGCCACTCCCCGTCAAAATGGAAAACCTGCCCCGTGGCGTGCACGCCTGCGTCCGTGCGCCCCGCCCCGTGAATGCGCACCGGACCTTTGAAGAGAAACGCGAGGCGCCGCTCAATGTGGTCTTGAACGGTGTTCCCGCCCACCTGAGACTGCCACCCGGCGAAATCCGTGCCATCGTAGGCAACCGTGCACTTCCAGCGCATGACGGTGCGCTCCGCCCTACATGCCGAACGGCTTGTAGTACACCGTTATGGCAGCGAGCGCACCGAGGGCGACGATGATCCAGTAATTCACCGGAGCGAGTTCCGGCTTGCGGTTGATCACCATGAGAAACGCCCCGAGCATCAGCCACAGGAAGATTTTGATCCAGATCCACGTAACAAACCCGTAGGCCGGCTGCATGCCGAATCCCGATACAAAGATCAGGACCAACCCCACTCCACTCGTGATCGCGCCAAACTTGCGCAGGCCCGCGTGAGCGCTCGATAGCCAGCCACGCGCAATGAGCGCCCCGTAGCTCGTGAAGACGAGCAGAATACCGACAAGGTGGAGGATGAGGTAGATTTGCTTCGGAATCATAGCACCGGATTCCGGAACAAACCGCGCGCCGTGGCAAGGCCAACCGCGCCGCGCTTCATGGGCGAATCCGCCCTACCCCACAAACTGCACAGTGCCCGCCGCTCCGCCGACCGCGACATACGCCTCGCCCGCCCGCTTCCCGCGCAACGCGGCCGCCAGCGGCGTCTGGAAGGTCAGCGTTGTCACCGTCGTTTCCACCACGCGCAGATCCTGCCCGCCCGCCGCCGGAACGAAGTAATACCAGTCGGCCTCACCGGCCTGCACGCACTTCACCAGCGCCCCCGGCCCCGCCCGGTCCACCGGACGCACGAGGCTCTCCCGCTGCGACCGGACGGCCTCGATGGCGCGCATCCACTCCCTCGCCTGACCCGCCTGACCCGCCGCCAAATACGAAGCCTCCAGCCCCTGCGTGTCCCATTTCGACTCCGCCCGGGCCTCCTCGTCCGTCGCATACGCCGCGGCATCCCGCGAAGCCGCCACGGCCTCGCCCAGCTCCTTCTCCAAGTGCTCCATAAACGCCGCATACACCGCCGCCTTGTCGATCCCCTCACTCATATCCCCGCACAACATGCCGCCCCGCCTCGTACCCGCAAGCTCTCCCGAACAGCCACCGTCGTGTGTAAAAATAAAATACCTTCAATATTAGAGTGTTTTGATTAAAAAAAAAATTTATATAAAAATTATTAAAAAATTATTGGATT
>JAFIGH010000157.1 GCA_020831525.1 Opitutales bacterium | reverse complement strand
ACCCTCGTTCCCGCCGCCTGCCAAACCGCATAGACAGTGAAGTTTCATGGAAGGGAGCGGAAAACGCCGTCGAATGCAAACGGCCCACGCTGCGAAGGCGAGGCAATTGAGGCGGGCAGAGCGACGTATGGCGAAGGTCCTGAAGACCCGCTGACCGCAAAACGGTATGCTACCTGATGCCCCCCCTTCAAATCGCCAGCACAAGCAGTTGCGCGAGGAGGATTTTGAGGATCAGGGCAAGGGGGTAGATGGCAGCGTAGGCGCTGTTGACGCTGGCCGCGGAGGCGCGCGTGAGGGAGTAGGCGTGGGCGCCGGGCTGCGTCTGCATGGCGGAGAGAGCCCCGAGGAGCAGTCCCGTGCGCCCGCGGAAAACGAGCACCGCCGCGCCCAGAAAGACCGCCTGAGAGAGCACCATCAGACCCGTGCCCCACGCGAACCAGACCGCCTCGGCGTGGGGCAGGGCTGCTTCCAGCCCGGCCCCGGCCTGCAAGCCCGCCCCGGCGAGAAAGAAAAGCAGCCCCGTCTGCCGCAGCGTGAAGTTTACCGTGATGGGCAGGTGCCAGACCAGCGGCCCCGTGCGCCCGCGCGCGCCGAGGACGAGACCCGCGACGAGCGCGCCCCCCGCCACCCCCAGCCGCAGGGGAGACTCCAGAAACGGCACGGGCAGCGGCACCAGCCCAAGCACCATGCCCGCGATGATTCCCACGACAAAACTCATGTAACCGCTCTCGGTCGAAGTCGTGAGCGAATTGCCGAAGACCCGCGCGACATCCGCCTCCTGCCCGCTGCGGATGACCGCGCGCACGCGGTCGCCCAGTTGAAGGCGCGTGTTGCCCCCCACCGGCAGTTCCACATCGCCGCGGCGAATGCGGCTGATTACGATCCCGTGCTGATCGAGCCGCAGCTCGCGCAGCGGGATGCCCACCACCTCCTTGCGCGAGACAAAGAAGCGCGCCTTTTCAAACCCCTCCCACCGCACCTGCAAGGGGGCGTCGCTCACCCGCCCGACGAGTGCTTCCAGTCTCCGGTGCCCCTCCGGACGGGTGATCGCCACCACACGGCAGCCCGGCGCAAGCACCGTCTCGGGATGGACAAAGTCGATACGGCCTGCCGCGTCCTCGTAACGCGAGAGGGCCAGCTCCGCCGCCTCCGCGAGCGCCGCCCCCGTCCACGCCGTACCGTCGGGCTGCGTCTTCTCCACCTCGTAAGTCTGCGGCAGGGGCGGGCCGCCCGCCTCGCGCGGTGTTTCATCGCGCGCCGGAAACCATGTCGCAAGCGCGTGCAGGACCAGCAGCGTCGCCACGATGCCGACCGGGTAGTGCAAGGCGTAGCCGAGGATGATCTGGTTCACCGCGTCGGCGTCTGCGCCCAGCTGATGGGCGGCCTCGCCCGCCGCCCCGAGCGAAGCCGTATTCGTCGAAATCCCCGCAAACATTCCCGTCGCGAGTGCGGGCGGAGCCCCAAGCGCGAAAACCAGAAAGAGACACCCTGCCACCAAAACGGCCAGCGAGGCAACCAGACACAGGCTCAGGGCAAGCCCCTCGCTCCGGAAACTCCGCAGAAACCCCGGCCCCGCCTGCAGACCGAGGCAATACACCAGCAGCGCCAACCCCAACGGCGCAACAACCGGCGGAAAAACCGTCTCCGGCCAAACATAACCCGCCCCGAGCCCGACAAACAGCACCGCCGCCAACCCGAAGCGCCGCCCGCCCGGAAAGCGCACCTCGCCCACCAAAAACCCCAGCGCGATGACCGCAAACAGCAGCAGCACCGGGTTCTCCCCCAAAAACACGCCCGTCTCCCTCAGCCATTCCGCCATGCCCCGAAACTCACCCGCCTCTCCACACATGGCAAGCGGGAGATGGACCGGCGTAACCGCCCGTCGTGTTACATAACATTCGGAAACCGTCGCGACCCTTGGGCGATTTTGGCGCAATGCCCTCCGAATCCGATCCGCTGCCGCCCCTCTGAGCGGCATCCGGCGAAACACGACAACCCAAAGACGAACTACCAGTATGATTGCCAAGCTGACCCAAATTACCGCGTGCCTCGGCACCGCCGCCCTCACCGCGACGCTCTCCGGACAGGGCTTCAATGATGTCTTCGATGTCGACACCAACGACATCAACTCCATCGGCTACTTCCAGTCCGGCAACTTCGGCGATAACTCGGCGGCCGCCGTCATGGACGGCAGCCATGGTCATCTCCTACGGCACCGGCAGCGGCGGGCTCGTCAACATCGCCCGCCACTTTCCCACCGTTGAGATCGGCGTCGGCCAGTCCATCCAAGCGAACTTCACACTCAGCGCGGGCGGGCTCGGCGAGGTCCAGCGCATGATCCGCTTCTCCCTCGGCTACGTCGCGCCGGAGAATCACCTCACGGAAAACAGCCCCCTGCGCAGCCCAATCCAGCCGGACGGCTTCTGGGGCTACGCCGGTGCCATCGCCGGACCCGGCGCGGGCGTCAGCAGCAGCATCGGGTTTCTCCTCAATACCGGCAATGTCGTACACAAGGAGGGCAACGCCGCCAATGGCAACGACGCCGGTGCGCTCAACTGGATCGAGGACGTTTCCGATTCCGTCGCCTCTTCCTTCACCGAACTCGAGGGCGAACTCTTCCTCCTGCGCACCTCGGACGGATGGGATGTCACCGCGAGCCTCGGCGACGTCCTCATCACGACCAGCCACACCGGCGCGCTCACGCAGTTCAACACCTTCGGCTTCGGTCTCAATGGCGGTCAGGACAACGCTTTCTACAGTTTTGATAATATCAGCGTCACCGTCATTCCCGAACCATCAACATACGCGTTGGTTCTGGGGTTGGCTGCGCTCGCCGGCCTTCTGGGGGTTCGCCGGCGGCGCGCCCGGCGCTGAAGATTGGGGTTACAAGGGATTACCACCCTTGAAGGACCGGTGCCCGGCGGCGCCGGTCCTTCTTTTTTTCTCGGCCCCGTCGAATTCGTCCGTTTTCGTCGGATTCTTCTCGACAAATCCGTAAGTTGGGGGCAAACTCCGGTAAAGTTAGGAAATGAACCTCATCACTACCGACACCCTCATAATGTTGAAGCCGCCCGGCCGGGGAATCCCCGGCAAGGGTTGCGGCTTTACCGGGTGTACCGGCTGACCGCGGGGTGCGTCCGGCGAAAACGGCGGCATCCGGCGGCGCAAAGCCGGAGCACGCGCCCCCTGCACAGACGCAGCGCGGCGAAGAATCCGGAAGAAGGCCACCTCCTTGCCCTCTCCCTTCCCCGCATCCGCCACGCACCTTCCTTGCCTTCCCTCGAACACAAACCATCCACAATACACACTAAAGAAAAGGAATCTCTTATGAAACCCATCTACATCACCCGCGAAGACCTTGATCTGCTCCGTAAACTCGTCGCCGAGCGCCTACGGGTTGTCAAAACCGCCCCCAAGTCGCTACAAAAGCTCGAAGGCGAACTCAACCGCGCCACCGTCGTCGACACCGCAGGTCTGCCCCCCGACGTTGTCGCGCTCCATTCGCGCGTGACCCTCCGCGACCTCGAAACCGGCGAAGTCGAAGAGTGGGTACTCACCCTCCCCGAGCACGCCGACCCTGCCCGTCAGCGTCTCTCCATCCTCGCCCCCGTCGGCACCGGCATCCTCGGATTCGCCGAAGGCGACGAAATCGAATGGGAAACCCCCGGCGGCACCCGCCGCCTCCTCCTCGAACAGGTCACCCACGAAGCACCCGTCAAGACCGACGTCCTCGCCGCCATCCTCGGATAGTCGACGATAACGCACACATACACCATGCCGGCAACTGTCGGCATGCCCGGATTTCCCGACCATTTGACGCCCCCCGCAAAAGGGGACACATTCCATGCCGATCAAACGCGCGGCGGACAGCCGCATGGTCGGCTCCTGTATGCACACGCATCCACCACGTTTCGTTATGATCATTGACGTCCACACCCACCTCAATAACTACGACGAATCCACCGCCAAGCCTGTGGAGAAAACACGCGACGAGTTGCTCGAAACCATGGAGCGCAACGGTGTCGACTACGCCCTCGTCCTCACTTCCTACAAGGTCAACCGCCACCGCCCCTCCGTCTCCAAAGTGCTCGAAGTGACAGAGAATTTCCCGAACCTCGGTGTTGTCGCCGGGGTAAGCTATCTCGGCTATAAGGAGCGCGACCTGCGCGAACTCGCCGACTACCTCCGCGACGGTCGTGTCAAGGGCCTCAAGCTCTATCCGGGCTACGAACCGTTCTATCCCTACGATCCGCGTTGCCGCGTCCTCTACGACCTCGCCCTCGAGTTCGATGTTCCCGTCATGATTCACACGGGAGACACCTATGCCAAATCTGCCAAACTCCGCTACGCCCATCCGCTCAACGTCGATGATGTCGCCGTAGATTTTCCCGAGCTGAAGCTTGTTGTCTGCCACCTCGGCAATCCGTGGATACGCGACTGCATGGAGGTCGTCTACAAAAACACCCATGCACATGCCGACATCTCCGGCCTTGTTCTCGGCGACTTCACTTCGAAGTACCAGAAGTTCATGCACAAGCAGCTTAAGGAAATGATCCTTTTCGCCGGCGACCCCAACTACCTCCTCTACGGAACCGACTGGCCCATCTCTTCCATGGAGTCTTACGTCAAATTCATGAAGTCCCTGAAGCTGCCGCCCGCCCTCAAGGAACTCATCTACTGGCGCAACGCCGTCTCGCTGTTCAAGATTCCCGTCCTGGAAACACCGCCCGCCGCAGAGGCGAGCGGGTAGAGTCCGGGATTTGCCCGTCGGCAAACCCCGCGCCAGAACCGCCCTCAATCATCCGCGCCCGCGCAGCCATCCGGGTCACCCTTCCATCTTCATGGTCGGCAACGCTAGCAATCCCTTCTTCCCGGAAACCGTCCGCGCTGTCACTTTTGACGTAGGCGGCACCCTTGTCGCTCCACACCCGTCCGTCGGGGCGATCTACGCGGAGGTCCTCTCCACGCATGGATTTGCGGCAGACCCGGCGACCGTGGAACGCGACTTCCGCGACGCCTTCCGGCACCATTCGGAAACCCTTCCGACATCCGACCGCGCCTTTTGGGAGCGGGTGTTCCGCGACGCCTGCGCCAGCGCCTCCATTCCCGCGAACTTCTTTACTGCCGCCTTTGAAGACGCCTTCGCGGCCTTCGCCGAAGGCCGCCGCTGGCGGGTTACCGATGGCGCGGCGGAACTTCTCGGAGCGCTCAAAGTGCACGGATACAGCCTCGCCGTCCTCAGCAACAGCGACAGTCGCTTCCGCACCGTCCTCGGCGACCACGGCCTCGACGAGTATTTCGACCACTGCTTCCTCTCTGGCGAAGTCGGTTTCGAAAAGCCCGACATCCGGATCTTCCGTCACACAGAAATCGCACTCGGCCTCGCCCCCGTGCAGATCCTCCACGTCGGCGACAGCAGCTCCGCCGATTACGCCGGTGCCACCGCCGCCGGATGGCACGCCTTCCTCCTCGACCCTCCCCGCACTACCCTGCACTCCCTCCTGCGGCACCTCGCGTAAGGCCGCTCGTCGCCCGGCATTCTCCCCTCGCCGGGCGGCGCACTCCTCTTAGCCCGTCGGGCGTGAAAAGTAAGCCCATAGACCACGCGCAACTTGTCCCTCGCGGAAGAAACAAGATCGCCCGCACAAAGGCTTCCAGACCCCCCGGTCCCGCGCCGCTTCTCAGTCAAATTATATAACCACGGGATAAATTTTATCATTATTTAATTGTGAGATTATTTATACCCTGCAAAGCACACCCAAGATGCACCAACGCCCCCCCGCGTCAAATAATTTTTCCATGAAATAGTTTTATGCAATTTATATCTTTTAATTGAATCATTTGGCTTGCCCCGACCGGAAAGGAACGGATAAGAGGACGCCTGTTATGTCGTACCATCTCAGGATAAAGGATTCGGAACGGGTCGCGGCGTTCCACTGTGTTTGCCGCGTCACGAGGCAGCTCGGGCTGCTGGGCGAGCCGGAGCGCGACGCGCTGGTTGCCGCCATGCGCCGGGCGGCGGCGTTCTCGGGCGTGGAACTGCTCGCTTACTGTGTGTTGTCCAACCACTTCCACCTCCTCGTGCGTGTCGATC
>JAFIGH010000156.1 GCA_020831525.1 Opitutales bacterium | reverse complement strand
GCGCGGCATCGTCGCCGCCACCCTCGCGCGGGAAGGCCCGCCGCGTCAAGCATTTGATTTAACAAAGTCAAATTAAAGCCAAGGTCGATTTTTCAAATTACCACCCTTTCCAATGGCACCCGATAAAGTCTTCTCCAACAATCGACTCTTCCCCATGCCGTCGCCCGAAGCAGTGCTCGCGCAAGAGCGGATAGTCCGGAGTCCCGCCCCGGACGGGGAGTAGCACTACAGGTCAGATATGGCGTGAGTCGGCTTCGTCCTTTTGGTCGTAGCCGCTTTCCTGGCGAGCGTGGTTGACAGCGTTTTTCTTGAGGTAGGCGGCGTAGACGTCCTCGGCTGTCATGCCAAGAGTCTGGGCAAGGGAGACAAGGAAGTGGAAGAGATCAACCACCTCGACGCGGGCGTTCTGCTCATCGAATTTCTGGTAGCGCGCCCACCATTTCCACGGCACAGAGTCGACGAGTTCGGCCATTTCCTGCTGCATGGCGCGGGTATAGTTGAGGACCCAGCGCGCTTTTTCCGCCTCGTCCAGTCCTTCCAGGTGGACACCGATGCGCGCGTTGAGTTCGGCCTGCAGGCGGAAAATTTCCTCGAGTTTGTCCATGAAGCGGAAAAATTTGATCGCGGGCGCGGGCCGGGCAATCGAAAAAAGAGTTGAGCGCGCGGGCGCACCCTTTACGGTCCGGTAGTTTCCGCCGGAGCGGGGAGGCGCGGCGGCGGGCGAATCCGTCATCGAACAACCACCGCCGTCCGGCGAAGTCCCAGAACCACCATGCCCGATTTCGAAAACATTGAAGCCTATGAGACGCGGGAGCGTTCGGGCAAAACCCGCATCTCGCCCGTCGCGCCCCACTCGCTGCGCGCGGTCGACTTTGTTCTGCGCCGCGGCGAAGCGCGCCGCCGCCGGATGGAGATACCCGTCCTTGAGCCGCCCGCGGCGACCATCGATCCCATCGACTGCCGCGATCTCGAGCGCGAGTTCCGCGCCGCCGACCGGGCCGAACGGGCTGAAAGCCGCCGCCGCCACGGCGGTCCGCTGACGCGCGCATGGAAGCGGGTGCGCCGGTACTTCCGCACGCTCTTTTCCTCCGGCGGCACGGCAAAGACCGCGCGCCCCAAGGGCCGGGGCGGCAAGTCTCCCCGTGCGGACGACGGCCCGCCGCGCGGGCGCAAGGACCGCCGCACACGCGGTGGCAAAGGCGGGCAGGGCCGCACAGGCGGCGGACCCGGCGGCAAGGGTGACAGCCCCCGCACCGACGGCCCCCGCACCGACGGCGGCAAGCGCCCCCGGCGGCCGCGGGGACGCCGTAAGGGCGGGCCGGACGGACAAGGCGGGGGCGGGGGCCAAGGCCCGGCGCAAGCCTCCGCTCCCCGAAGCGGGGGGCCGGGCGAGGGCTCCGGCGGAGACGGCCAGGCACAGAAGAAGCGCCGCCGCAACCGCCGTAACCGCGGGGGCGGAGGCGGGGGCAACACCGGCGGCCAAGGCTCTTCCTCTTCGAACTCCGGCAACTGACCAGTCATGGATGTCATGCGTATCGAGGGCGGAAACGCCCTGCGCGGGCGGGTGCGGGCGGGCGGCGCAAAAAACGCCGTGCTCCCGATCTTCGCTGCCACCCTTCTCACCGACGAACCGGTCGTCATTCACCATGTGCCCGATCTCTCGGACATCCGCTTCATGGCGGAGCTACTGCGCGAACTCGGCGCCGAGGTGACCAACGAGGGTAACGGCACGTGGCGGGTCCACGCGCGAGAGGTCGGCCATGTCGCCCCCTACGAGTTGGTGCGCAAAATGCGCGCCTCCGTCTGCCTCCTCGGTCCGCTCGTGGGACGCTGCCGCCAAGCCAAGGTATCGCTGCCCGGCGGCTGCGTCATCGGCCCGCGGCCCATCGACCTGCACCTCAAAGGCCTCGAACGCCTCGGCTGCCGCAACGTAATCCGCCGCGGCTACGTGGAGGTCGACGCCTCAGGTCTCGCGGGCAACCACCTCTACCTCGGCGGCCGCCACGGTCCGACTGTCACAGGCACAGCCAACATCGTCATGGCCGCCGTCCTCGCCCCCGGCGTCACCCGCATCGAAAGCGCCGCCTGCGAGCCGGAAGTCGTCGACCTTTGCCGCTTCCTGCAAGCGATGGGGGCCGACATTGAAGGCGTGGGCAGCCATTATCTCAAGATCACCGGCGTCGAGAAACTTCGCGGCTGCGAGCATACGGTTTTGCCCGACCGCATCGAAGCCGGCACCCTTCTCCTCGCCGGCGCGATCACGGGGGGCGACGTCACTGTCGAAGGCGTCGTGCCCGGCCACATGCGCGCCCTCCTCGACAAAATGGAGGAGGCCCACATCGCCGTGGAGGCCGATCCGGACGCCGGCACGATCACCGTGAACGGTTCACGCGAGGAGCGCCGCGCCGTCGAGGTCATCACCCTGCCCCACCCCGGATTCCCCACCGACTTGCAGGCACAGATGCTCGCCACCCTCGCCCTCACTACGGGCCTGAGCATCATCACCGAGCGCATCTACCCCAACCGCTTCATGCACGTGCCCGAACTCCTGCGCATGGGCGCCGACATTTCCATGGAAGGACCGAGCGCCGTCGTCAACGGGCGCCCCGCGCTCTACGGCGCGCCCGTCATGGCCTCCGACCTGCGCGCGAGCGCCGCCCTCGTCCTCGCCGCCCTCGCCGCCGAAGGAGAAACATGGGTACAGCGCATTTACCACCTCGACCGCGGCTACGAACGCCTCGAGGCGAAGCTCGCCGCCCTCGGCGCAAAGATCGAGCGCATGCCCGACAGCGAAATGCCCTCGGAGTTTAAGGAAGAGTAGCCACGCCGCCATGACGCAGCCCGCGAAAGGACACGACTTCATCCAGGATGCGACGGAAAACCGTTCCGCTCTCGACGTCACCCTGCGCCCGCAGAATTTCGGGGACTACACGGGCCAGCGCAAAACGGTCGAGCGCCTCCGCGTCATGACCGGTGCCGCCGCCAAGCGCGGCGACGTCCTCAACCACATCCTCCTCAGCGGTCCGCCGGGCCTCGGCAAGACGACCCTCGCCCACATTATCGCCAACGAGATGGCGACCAACCTGCGCGTCACCTCCGGCCCCGTCATCGAACGGCCCGGCGACCTCGCGGGTATGCTCACCAACCTCGAGACGGGCGATGTCCTCTTCATCGACGAGATCCACCGCATCCCCAAGACCGTCGAAGAATACCTCTACTCCGCCATGGAGGACTACCGTATCGACATCATGCTCGACCAAGGTCCCAACGCACGGAGCATTCGCCTCGACATTCCCCGTTTCTGCCTCATCGGAGCGACCACACGCACCGGTCTCCTCACCGCGCCCCTGCGCAGCCGCTTCACCCTCCAGACGCGCCTTGATTACTACAGCTGCGAGGACCTCATACGTATCATCACGCGCAGCTGCTCGCTCCTCGGCGTGGAGATCGACGCGGAGGGCGCAAGCGAGATCGCGGGGCGCGCGCGCGGCACCCCCCGCGTCGCCAATAACCTCATCGCCTTCGTGCGCGACTTCGCCGAGGAGCGCGCCGACGGGCGGATCACACGCCCCGTCGCCGGTGATGCCCTCACGCTCCTCGAAATCGACGCCCGCGGCCTCGACGAGATGGACAAACGCATCCTCCGTATCATGGCGGAGAACTACAACGGCGGCCCCGTTGGCCTCGGCACCATCGCCGTCGCCGTGGGCGAAGAACAACACACCCTCGAGGAAGTGCACGAACCCTACCTCATCCAGGAAGGCTACATCCAGCGCACACCCCAAGGCCGCGTCCTCGCCCCCAAGGGTTACGAAGTCCTCGGCCTCACCCGGCCGGCCTCCGGCCAACCGGAGCTGTTTTGAATCACCCCTTGATCGCGCCGCTGCTGAGGCTGCGCACGAAGAGTTTCATGGTGAAAAGGAAGAGAATTATGAGCGGAATGCTCGCGATGAAGAACGCCGCCATGATACGCCCCCACTGCTTCACGTATTCGCCGTCGAGGTAAATGAGACCCACGCCGATGGTGAAGAGTTCTTCGTCGCGCAGTACGATGAGGGGGAGGAGAAAGTCATTCCACATGTTGAGAAAGGAAAGGATGGCGAGCGTGCCGAGAATCGGGCCACTCATGGGAATGACGATGTGAATGAGCTGCTGGAAGTGCGAGGCACCGTCCATCTCCGCCGCCTCGAAGAGATCGCGCGGGATATCCTCGATGAAATTCCGTAGCACATAGATGTTGAATACTTGGCCGCCCGCCACACCCACAATGATCAGCGCCCACAGTGTGTTCAGCAAATTCATGCTCTTGAGGAGGGAAAAAAGCGGCACGATGTTCGCCACCGAGGGCATGAGCATAAGGATGAGAAAGGCAGACCACAGAAAACCGTGCAGCGGCATGCGGTAGCGGGCAAAGAAATACGCCGCCATCAGCGCGACGAAGAGCGACGCGACCGTCCCCGTCACGGCGACAAAAACGGTATTGGCGACATAGGGAAGGATGAGCCGCGCTCCAAAGATCCAGTTGCCCCACTGCCAGTCACCGATCCACGAGGGCAGCCACGGATTCTGAATGAAAGTGGTGTTGTCCTTGAAACTGATCTGCATCATCATGTAGAACGGAACCAGTTCGAGACCGAGGACAATGAGGATGAGCAGGTGCTTGATCCACTCGCGTCCCTTTTTCTTTCCTGGAGGTAACGGCGCGGCCTTCATTTGTCGACCTTCACGTAGCGGTTGTTGATGAGCGTAAGCACAAGGATAAAGGCAAAGAGAATGAGCCCGATGGCGCAGGCGTACCCGAATTCTCCGGCGACAAAAGCCCGGTTGAACATCCACAGGCCCGGCACCATCCCGCGCCCGCCCGGACCGCCGCTCTCCCCGAGGAGCAGGAGCTGCAGGCCAAAGCCCTGCAGCGTCCCGATGATGAGCAGCACCAGCGTCAGGCGGACTTGGTTCATGATGAGCGGCAGCTCAATGTAGAGAAACTTTTGAAAGGGCGAAACCCCGTCCAGATCCGCCGCCTCGTAAACCTCCTTGCCGATCGACTGAAGCCCGGCGAGGTAGATCAATACGCCCACCGACCCGATCCACGGAAAGCCCCAGATGATGAGCGCCGGGATGATAAGGCGCGGCTCGCTCAGCCACGCGATCGGGATGTCCTCAAGGAAGAGATCCCATCCAAAGAGGCCGTCGATCCAGACAAGGACGGACTTCAAACCCGTCGCGTCGAGCACCTTGTTGAGCACCCCGAGGTTGGCGTCGAAGAAGAACTTCCAGATGAAGAGGGTCACGAGGCTCGGCACGATCATTGGGATGACCACCAGCACCCGATACCAATACTGCGAACGGTCGCTGATGAGCCTGTGGATGAGCACCGCCGCGAAGATTGAGGGGATGAGTTTGAGAATATTCGCCACGACGAGGATCGAGATCGTGACAAACGACTGCCAGAGCACGGAGTCCCCCCACGCCCGCTGGAAGTTGTCCAACCCGATGAAGCGTTTCGTGTCGCCTCCCTGCCAGTCGAAGAAACTGTGGTAGACTGCACTAACTGCCGGGAAGTAAGCAAACGTGCCCACAAGCAGGGCCGAGGGCAGCAGAAAGAAATACAGCTGCCACTCGCGCAGGGCTTTGCGGAATGAAATCGGTTGGGCCATAGAGATCTCGCAACGCTCCCGGAAGGTACCCGGCCGACAACCGGTTCACAGCGTGCCGCCGCAGATCCCTTTCCGGAGGCTGCGTCTCTATTTCACCCGTCTCCGCCCACGCTGCGCAAACGGATTGGCTGCCGCCATTGAGTTATGTAACCCCGACCGCGCCGCCCGATGTAGTCGCAATCGAAGGGTAACGCGCGTCATTCGCCGTCGGGGTATGGATGAGGCTGCCCGTCTCAACGGATATCGACGATGGGTGCAACACTCCCCGCTGCAGCCATGCGGCGCGAACGCACCCGCTTGCTACCCGATCACATCCTTCTTCAAATCGCGCAGGCTGCACAGCCCGCCCCAGTCCGCGAAGCGCATCCGCTTCGGCGGCGTCCTGCGCTTCCCGTAGGTCTCCGCGTTCGCCCGCAGCCAGGCCTCCATCCACGCCTT
>JAFIGH010000155.1 GCA_020831525.1 Opitutales bacterium | reverse complement strand
TGAAGCTGGTCTCCATCATCGCCAGCGTGCAGTCCTCGAAGACCACGGTCCCGGAACTGACTCTCTGCTACATCATCAAAAACCTTCCCGGTCCCTGCCTCTGGCTCGACCAGACCGACGAGGACGCCAAGGACCAGTCGGAATCCCGCCTGCAGAAGCTCTTCGAGGAGTGCCAGGCAGTGAAAGATCTCTTTCCGAAGGATCGGCACAAGAAGCGAAACCACACCATTCACTTCGCCAATGGCATGACGCTGTGGATCCTCGGAGCGCACAACAAAACGAACCTGCAACGCCGCTCCATCCGCTGGCTCATCGGCGATGAAACCTGGCGCTGGCCTTCCGGACACATGGCGGAAGCGGAGGCCCGTGTGACCGCCTTCGGCTGGCTGGGCAAATGCGTGTTTCTTTCGCAGGGGGGCGAGGAGAACGACGACACGCACCGGAAGTTCGAGACCACCGACCAGCGTGAGTGGACCTTCCAATGCCCGCACTGCGGCACCCGTCAGGCCTTCGCCTGGGAGAACATCGAATGGTCGAAATCCGCGCGGGATGAGAGGGGCGAATGGGATTTCACCGCCGTGCGCGAATCCACCATCCTGCGCTGCGAGGGTTGCAACCACTACTTCGAGGACAGCGACGCCACCCGGCGCACCCTCAATGCCACCGGACGCTTTGTCGCGCAAAACCCCAACGCCTCGGTCGAGAACGTGGGCTTTCACTGGAACGCCCTCTGCGCGATGTCGTGGGGCAAGCTCGCCGAAATCTACCTGCGCGCCAAGGCGGCGGCGAAACAGGGCGACACCTCCCTCCTGCAGCAGTTCTACCAGAAGCGGCTGGCCCTGCCGTGGAGGGAATACGCCGAGGACTACCGCATGGAGATCGCCACGAGCGGCTACCGCATGGGCGAACTATGGGACGGGGAAGCGGGTGTTGAGCGCACGGGGCGGATTGTCTCGCCGCCCTTCGAGGAATCGACGATCCCGCTGCGCATCCTCACGGTCGATTGCCAGATGGATCACCTCTTCGCGGTTGTGCGGGCATGGAGCGCGGAAGGATCGTCCCGCCTGCTCTGGTGCGAGCGCATCCTCACCTTCGACGATGTAGAGGCCACGCGGGAGCGCTTCGGCATCCACGCAAACCTTGTCTTCGTCGATGCGGGGCACGCCACTTACGATGTCTACCGGCAATGCGCCCGACGGGGATGGGTTGCCCTCATCGGTGACCGGCGGGCGACCTTTGTCCACAAGGCCCGCAAAGGCCAATCCGTGCAGCGGTTCTATTCGCCCCGGCGCAAGGTCTCGCTCGGGACCGGACGCTTCTGCTACGTTCACTACTGGTCGAATCTCAACATCAAGGACACCCTCGCGCGGTTGCGACGCAATCAGGACCCGGCGCGGGGGATCACGTGGGAGGTTCCGGACGACGTGCCCGAGGAGTATCTCGCCCAGATGGAGAGTGAGCAGCGGGTGAAGGAGAAGAACACCTGGCTCTGGAAACAGATCGGCAAGCGCCCGAACCACTACTTCGACTGCGAGGCCATGCAGGCCGCCGCCGCGACCATGCTCAAAATCATTGGTCGGGAGAGCGTGGAAACCGGCTTGCCCGAGTAACCCAGTTGTCGAGGGGATCAGGATGGAGCCTTCCGGTCAGCCGTGGAACCGGGACTCGATCGGGTATAGCAGGAGAAACAGAATCGCTGCGATAATGACAGCAAATCTGGTACACTCTCCACGCGTTGGGTTACTGCGTTTTCATGATCTCGCATCAAGGAGTCCGTGCGGACTCCGGTTTTCAGTTGCTCTCACAAAACAGGGCATTCTTATCCATTTTATGCTGCACTATCGCGCTTTTTTCTTCCTTCTGCTCAGTCTTTCTATTCCTCTCATTGCGAAGCCCGAAACTGATGCTATTACTGCACTCTGGGCCGCAGCAGAATCGAACCCCAATGCGGAGGTAATATCCGAGCTTCTGGAGACCGGAGCGGACCCCAACGCCAAAGACAATGCCGGAGCGACACCGCTGTTGAGGGCTTCACTCTCAAACCCAAACGCCGCGGAGGTAATATCCGTGCTTGTAAAGGCCGGGGCGGACCCGAATGCAAAAAACAATGACGGTTGGACTCCGCTGATGGGGGCGGCAAGATTTCATCCAAACGCCGCAGAGGTAATATCCGCGCTTGTTAAGGCCGGGGCGGACCCAAACGCCAAAGACAATGACGGTATAACCCCGCTGATGTTGGCAGCAGCAGCAAATCCCAACGCGGAGGTGATTTCCTCGCTTGTTAAGGCCGGGGCGGACCCAAACGCGAGAAACAATGACGGTGTGACACCGCTGATGTTGGCCACAATAGCGAATCTTAACGCGCAGGTGGTAACCGTGCTTTTGACAAGCGGGGCGGACCCGAACGCGAGAAACAATGATGGTGGGACTCCGCTGATGGGGGCGGCAAAAGCTAACCCTAACGCAGAGATAATATCCGAGCTTTTGAACGCCGGGGCGGACCCGAACGCCAACGACAATGACGGTTGGACCCCGCTGATGATGGCGGCAGCAGCAAATCCCAACGCGGAGGTGATATCCGCGCTTCTAAAGGCCGGGGCGGACCCGAACGTCAAAAACTATGACGGGGCAACCCCGCTGATGATGGCGGCCGAGGTTATCTCCAACGCGGAGGCAATAAATGTGCTTCTAAAGGCCGGGGCAGTCTCGGACGCCAAAGATAGTGCAGGCAGGACTCCCCTGATGATAGCGGCAGGATTTAACCCCAACGCGGACGTAATATCCGAGCTTTTAAGGGTCGCTGTAGACCCGGACGTCAAAGATAATGACGACCGGACTCCGCTGATGGTGGCGGCGGCCAATAATCCCAACGCGGAGGTGATATCCGCGCTTGTGAAGGCCGGGGCGGACCCGAATGCCGCAATCGCCGGTATAACCCCGCTGATGGGGGCTGCATTATTGAATTCCAATCCGGAGGTGATATCCGCGCTTGTAAAGGCCGGGGCGGACCTAAACGTCACAAACATTGACGGTTGGACTCCGCTAATGGCGGCGGCAGCCAATAATCCTAACTCGGAGGTGATATCCGCGCTTTTAAAGGCCGGGGCGGACCCGAACGTCAAAGACAATGCCGGTTGGACCCCGCTGATGGTGGCAGCCGATAATCCCAATGCGGAGGTGGTAACCGCGCTTCTAAAGGCCGGGGCGAATTTCAGCCTCGTTGATAAGGAAGGAAAGACCGCCTTAGACTACGCCAGGGAGGCGGATAACAAAGGCGCTGTCACAGAGCTGATCAACGCGGGGGAACGTCAGTAGCGAGCGCTTTCCGAAGTATTCGATCCCCCCTCCGGATCCACAGCGTGAGGGAAACTGGTTTTATCGAACGCCCAACTGCCCTGGAACCACTCGCGGTTGACGCCTGGACAGAGAAGTCATGCCCCAGATCGACTACGCAATCGGTTTCACAAAACAGGAGGTCGAAGAAATCCTTGCTGTCCAGAAGACTGAATTGAAGAAAACCCTCGCTGCCTACGCCAACGATGGATCGACCGTGACGAAGCGGCGCATCGACGAGATCCATGCTATCATTGCCGCCTGCCAATCTGCTTTGCGCAAGCTCGACCCGGAGACCTACGGACGTCCGGTGCGTGCCGTGCGAACCGGAATGGGCGGCTACCTCGACAAGTGACCGGCTTTGACATGCGCACGCTTGCGTGAAGCTCCTCCAACGCATCGCCCGAATCTTTTCTTCATCCCCCTACGAGGCGGCCAATCCCTCCCACCGCCGCTCTCGGGTTCCCGGTGCCGCGCCCACCGACGCCCGCAGGGAACTTTCGCCTCCGGCGCGTCGTGAACTGGTGCGCAAGAGCCGATACCTTATCAAAAACAGCGGCTTCACGCGCGAGGTGGTGAGCGACATGGCGATTTACTCGACCGGCGACGGCATCCGGCCACAGGCACAATCGCAGGATCCGGACTGGAACCGGCGCGCGGAAGACTACTTCACCCGCTGGTCGGCCCGTCCGGAGATCAGCAACCGGTTTTCCTTCGAGGAGTGCCAGAACCTCGTTTGCCGCGGCATCGACGTGGACGGGGAATACTTCATCCTCAAAGTGCGCGACCGCTTTGGTCGGGCGAAGATCCAGCTTCTTGAATCGCATCGCGTCGGGGCACCGCAGGACGACAAGGTTTCTGTGGACGGGGTCATCTTCGATTTGTATGGAGCACCCTTGGCCTATCTCGTCCTGCAGGATGACGGCAGCCACGAGCCCGTCTTCGCCAATGCCGTCATGCACGCCTTCGAACCGGAGTTCGCCAGCGGGGCGCGGAACCACCCCACCCTCCAGCATTCGATCAACCACATCCTCGATGAGATGGAGATGCTCGCCCTGGAAAAGCACGCTGTGAAGGACAATCAGGACGTTTCCCGCGTGATCAAGCGGGAGAGCGGGACACTCGACGACGACGGCGACTTCAAGCTCGGGGAAGAAGCGGGCGAAGGTGAAGGGGAAATGAGTGACCCCGGAGCCCTTCAGCAGATTCTCGGGGGCAAAATTGTGGCCATGAAACCGGGCGAATCCATGGAGAGCTTCCAATCGAACCGGCCGAGTTCGGTCTTCACCGGCTTTCTCGAACACCTCAAGCGCGACAGCAGCGCGGGTGTGCTTCCGTATGAGTTCGTCCTCGATGCCTCCAAGGTCGGAGGGGCCGCCGTTCGGTTGGTGGTGGCGAAGGCCGACCGGCGTTTCTCCTACCGGCAACTCATCCTTATTCAGCGCTTCCTGCGCCCGACCTGGGGCTGGGTTATTGGAGACGCCATCGACCGGGGCGAACTGGAGCCGGTAAAGGGCTGGAACAAAGTCACGTGGGTCTGTCCGCGCCGCGTCACGGTCGATGCTGGTCGCGAGGCCCAGCAGAACCGCGCCGATGTGGAAGCCGGGCTCAAGACCCTCGAAGACCACTTCTCCGAGATCGGCATGGACTTCCGCGAAGAGCTCGAGAAACGGGCTCTGAACGCGCGCGCCATTCTCGATGCGGCAAGGAAACACGGCGTTCCTCTGGCCATGCTCTGGAAGCCAAGCGGACCTCCCATCGAAATGCCCGTAGACTCAGGAGCGGTTGACAGCGGCGAAGGGAACAAAGCGCGAGGGTGATAAGGCATCGCCGGGGCTCATAACCCCGGAACGCAGGTTCGAGTCCTGCCCCTCGTCCCAATCCATCGCCATGAGACTCGCCCAGATCACCAACGCCCTCTATCGCCAGCCGTGGAACATCACGGCGGACGGATGGCTCACCCTCCACGAGATTGTCCAGAGCCGCTTCTTTTCGGAGAGCGCCAACCTGGATCTTTCGGCCTTCGTCAATCCCCGGCCCGATGCCGAGATCGACGACCACGGAATCGCCCACATCCACGTCAGCGGAACCCTCGGCAAGCATCTGAGCCAGATCGAACGCACCTGCGGCAACACGGGATACGAAGAAATCGAAGCCGAGATCCTCGCCGCCCGCAGTCACGGCGCACGCGGTTTCCTCTTCCACATCAATTCACCCGGCGGCATGGCTGCGGGGAACATCGAGACCGCCTCGCTCCTGGCCTCCATCGAGGAGCCCACGGCAGCTTGGGTCGATGAGTTGGCCGCGTCCGCTGCCTATGCCATTGCCTCGGGGGCCGATTTCATTGCTGCTGCGCCATCTGCTCAGGTCGGCAGCATCGGCACCATCCTTCCCCTCGTGGATGTTTCGGGCGCATGGGAGCAACGCGGATGGAAGCCCGCCTACATCACCCACAGCGGGGGCGATTTGAAGGACGCCACATGGCCGCCGTCCTTTACCGAGGCCCACCGCGCTCACCTTCAGGAGATGGTCGATGACCACTTCGCCCAGTTCCGCGACCACGTCCTGCGCTTTCGCGCTGTGCCTCCGGATGCCATGCGCGGCCAGACCCTTCTTGGGCGCAAGGCCAAGGAGGCAAACCTCGTGGATCACATTGGCAGTTACGCCGACACCTATGGCGAGCTTGTGCGCCGGGTTGACAACCGGGCGAAGGCATGACGATCCCGAAAGCAGACGACCTCAAGACTCTCTCCGAAGCGCGTGAAGCCTTCCTCAA
>JAFIGH010000042.1 GCA_020831525.1 Opitutales bacterium | reverse complement strand
CGCCGCCCCCGGTAAACACGGGGCCTACAGCCTCAATGTCGGGGAAGTCAGGTTATCGAAGTAATATTAGTTATGGGAGAAAATAGAGTTGTATCAGAAAAGGTCTGCGTTTATCACTTAATTGCGCGTGTGGTGCGGACTGGACGCGTCGGGGCTGGCGCACGACCCGCCGGAGACGGCGGAGCGTCTGCGGGAGCGGCTGCGGGCGCGGATGGGAAACGTGTCGGAGTTCATGCGCACGCTGCGTCAGCGCTACACGATGTGGTTCAACAAGACGTATGACACGGCGGGGACGCTGTGGGCGGAGCGCTTTACGAGCGTTCTGGTGCAGGACGTGCCGTGGGTGGTGGGTCTTGTGGCGGCGTACATTGATTTGAATGCTGTGCGGGCAGGTCTCGCGGAACTGCCGGAGGACTATCGCTGGAGCGGGTATACGGCGGCGCTGTGCGGTGTCGACACGGATCTGCGGCGCTCGCTGGCGGCTTGTTTCCCCGGCGAGGGCGGAGAAGACGGTGCGCTGGCGCGCTACCGTTTGCTGATGCTGGGGAAGGGGGCGGCGTCGAAGCGCGACGGGACAGGTGCGCGGATCGATCCTGCGGCGCTGGCGGAGGCGGTGGCGGCGGGCGGGGAGCTGGAGGCGCATGAGTTGCTGCGCCTGCGGGCGCGTTTTTTCACTCGTGGCAAGGCGCTGGGAACGGAAGCGTGGCTGCGCGAGGGAGCCGGGGCGGATGCGCTCTCGCGTTTGGACAAGCCTCCGGGCACGCGGCCGGTGGACATGCTGAAGGACACGGACCTTGCTGTGGCAGGGAGCGGACGCGGCGCGGGGGGCGTGGAGGTTCCGAAGCCGGAATAGTTGCTACCGTTGACGGTAGCCGTTGGTTGATGTTTTCGGGTCGCCTGTAACGAAATTCCGCTACAGAACCGAAACGATCGCTTTGCAGAGGAATTCCAAGTTCGCCGGGGTAATGCCGGCGACATTGATGCGGCCGCTGCCGACGATGTAGATGCCGTAGTCGGCGCGCAGGCGGTCCACTTGCTTGCGGTCGAGGCCGGAGAAGGAGAACATGCCTTTCTGCCGCTCGAGGAAGCTGAAGTCGCGGTTCGCCCCGGTGTTCTTCAGGCCTTCGACAAAGGCCTTACGCGTACCCGCGATACGGCTCTGCATGGCGGATAGTTCCATTTTCCACAGGGCGGTTAGTTCCGGGTCGTCGAGGATCGTCGTAACAATGCCGCCCCCGTGGGCGGGCGGATTTGAATAGTTGGTGCGGACGATGGCCTTGAGCTGGCTGAGCACGCGGGCGGTGGCGTCTGGTGATTCCGTCACGACGCTCAAGGCGCCGACGCGCTCGCGGTAGAGCCCGAAGTTTTTTGAGAAGGAACTGCTCACGAGGATATCCAGCCCGGCTTCGGCGAGCGTTCGCACGCCCGCGGCGTCGGTTTCGAGGTCGTCGCCGAAGCCTTGGTAGGCGAAGTCGACGAGCGGCACGAGCGAGCGCGCGCGCAGGGTGTCCGCGACGGCGTTCCACTGCTCCGCCTTGAGGTCGGCGCCGGAGGGGTTGTGGCAGCAGCCGTGAAGGACGATGACATCGCCTTCGGGGGCGTGCGCGAGCGTCTCCAGCATGGCGTCGAATGCGACACCGTTGGCGGCGGGATCGAAATACGGATAGACCTCGGTTTCGAGGTGGGCGGCGCGGAAAATACCGGGATGGTTCGGCCATGTGGGATCACTCAGCCAGACGCGCCGCGGACCGAGGAGTTGGCGGATGAAATCGCCCGCCACCCGCAGCGCCCCTGTGCCGCCCGGAGCGTGGATGGTGGCGACGCGTCCGGATTCCGCCGTTGCCTCCCCGAAGACAAGGCGGGCGACGTGCCGGCAGTAGGCGGGGTCTCCGGAAATCGGCATGTAGCTTTTGGTCGATTCCAACTCGAGGAGGCGCCGTTCCGCGCGTTTCACGCAGTCAAGCACAGGGCTCTTGCCTGTTTCGTCCTGAAAGACGCCCACGCTGAGGTTCACCTTGTCCGGACGGGTGTCGGCTTTGAAAGCATCGGTCAGTCCGAGGATGGGATCCGCTGGAGCGGCGGTGATGTCGCTCAGGGCGTGGAGGGCTTTGGTCGGGTCGGCGTGCATTTTCGTAGGGATTGGATGAGCGGCTTATGCGTAGTGAAGCCGGGGGAGGTGTCAACTGCACCGTCCCGGGCCTCTTGAATGATTGACGCTCTCCGGATACGCGGGATGATACCATGACATGAATTCCTACCGCTGGAGACCGCATCCTTGGCACGGGCTGGAGGCGGGCGATGACGCGCCGAGGGTCGTGAACGCCTATATCGAGATCACGCCCTTCGATTCCATGAAGTACGAGATCGACGAGGTGACCGGCTACCTGAGGATCGACCGTCCGCAGTCGGGATCGTCGCTGCCTCCCTGCGCCTACGGCTTTGTGCCGCAAACCTACTGCGGCGACCGCGTGGCTTCGTTCGAGGACGATGCGCGTGAGGGCGACGGCGATCCGCTCGACATCTGCGTGATCTCCGAGCTGCCCATCAACCGGGCGGAGATTCTCATTTCGGCCAAGGTTCTCGGGGGCTTCTGCATGATCGACGACGGCAAGGCGGACGACAAGATTATCGCCGTCCTCGACAACGACGCCATCTGGGGCAAGGCGGGCAATCTGAAGGGGCTCCACGCCGAACTTGTGGCGCGCATCCAGCACTATTTCTCCACCTACAAGACACCCTACAACGCGCCCGAACCGGGTATTGTAAAGGACCTCTACCGCCCTCGGCAAGCCCACCGCATCATTCGCGCGGCGATGGAGGATTACGCCGGACAATATCCCGCCGGGAGTGACGAGGAACCATTCGATGGCCCTTGAAGGTGCGCACGATGACGCTGAGGCATCGCTTTTCGCGCGCTTCGCGTCCCTGTATTCAGCGTGGTCGGCGGAGGTCGAGCGGGCGGCTTCCGTGCACGGTACCCCGCTCGATGCGAGGATGAAAGGCGTGGCAAGGGCGGTAGGCGTGTCCCATCCGGAGCGAATCCACATCCGAATTGTGGAGGAGATTCCGTTTCCGTGGCATGACTGCGAACTGACAGAAATGGGAAAGCAACTGGGGCTTGTCGGCGACGGCATACGCGGGAACGCACAGGTTTTTGGCTACGCTGTGTTGAGTGTTCCGGAATACGCGCGGTCGGTGGAAAAGATGGCCCATGAGTTCGTCCATGTCATGCAGGTCGAACGGGAGGGGTCGTTTGAAGCGTTTGTGCGACGCTACCTGACGGAAGTGCGGGCATTCGGGTACCGCCGCGCACCGTTGGAAGTCGAAGCCTATGCCGCAAACGAGCGCTTTGCCGACGGGCAGCTGCCTGCGGAGCGGTGAAAGTACTGGTGCCGTCCCGCTTCACGGAGTCGGCTTCCGCGTGCACGAGGCTCTGGCGGACGGCGGTGAGACCGCCGAAGACGCCTCCGGTTGATGGCTGTCCGTTGGGAAGGGGCAAACGCATGACGCGGGTCAGGCGGGGTCGGGTGTGTAGGTGAAGTCGCGGAAGACGGCGGGCCGGCCGCCGCCGCTGAGATCCTCGGCGGCGAGTGCGATGTAGCATCCGGTGAATCCGTAGACGAGTGCGCCTTCGTCGGAGAGAAACCGGGCGTCGATCCCGCCGCCGACCGGCGACCATTCAATGCCGTCGGCGGACTGGTGGAATTGCGCCCGGCCGTCGCGCATTCCGCCTTGTATCCAGACGGGACTACTGGCTGCATCGATTTCGCTTTCGAGGAGGTATGTGACCTCGGTCTGCCGGCACTGGATGATCTGCCAGCGGGCGGTTCCGTCGTCGCCACGGCTGAGCCGCAGGTAGAGGTAGCCCTCGGTATTGTAGAAGAAGGCGAGCCCCGCCGAGTGCATGAAGTTTTGCGGATCGAATTCCATTTGCACGGCGACTCGGGCACGGAAGTGGCGGAGACGGCAGGCGACGAGGCTCTGCCGGTAGCGGCATGAGAGCGACTGGCGACCGCGCAGAACGAGTCCGCGCCCGCGTGCCCAGCCCAGCCAGCTATCGTCGGCCGGTTCTCGCTGTGTGTTCCACTCCGGGCCGAGAGGTCCCTTCGCGAGCTGGTCGCTGAAGCCTGCCCAGGCTGGATTCGCGGGCGAGGTGTCCGCCGTGTCGGGCGCGGGGCGACCGTGGACGGACCAGCGGAGGCTGGGCACCGGGCCCTGCGCGGGAATGCGGGGCCATCCGTCGTCGGTCCACTCGACCGGTTGGAGCGCGGTCTCTCGCCCGAGCACGCAGAAATTGCCCTCGAGCGGCCGGGCGCAGAGGTGGGCCATCCACCACGCGCCGTCGTCCGTCTGCACGAGCGAACCGTGACCTGTTTTGCGCAGGGGGCTGTCGGGGAAACCGTGCGCGGTGAGCACGGGATTGTGCGGGCAGACTTCGTAGGGGCCGACTGGTGCGTGGGAGCGGGCCACCGTGACGGCGTGATTCCAACTCGTTCCGCCCTCGGCGGTGACGAGGTAGTACCATCCGTTGATGCGGTAGAGGTGCGGTCCCTCGGTGCAGCCGAGTTGCGTGCCGTGGAAAATGAGTTTTCGTTCGCCGACGAGGCCACGGGCTTCCGGATCATACTCCTGCAGGGTGATTCCAGCGAAGTGGTTTTTGCCGGGGCGCGGGTCCCAGAGCTGCTGGAGGAGATATTTCCTGCCGTCGCTGTCGTGGAAGAGGGATGGATCGAATCCCACTCCGTTGAGCCGGACGGGGTCCGACCACGGACCTTCAATGTTTTCCGCCGTGATGAGGAAATTCTCCACGTCTTTGTGCGGACGCGCGAAGTGGTAGACGTTGGAGTAGACGAGATGAAAACGTTCGCCGTCGTGGCTCAGGGCGGGTGCCCAGATGCCGCCGGAGCAGGGGACGCCGCGCATGTCGACCTGGCTTCGGCGGGTGACGGCATAGGCGCAGTGCCGCCAGTGGACAAGATCCGTGGAGGCGTGGATGCGCACGCCGGGCCACCACTCAAAGGTGGAGGTGGCGATGTAGTACACACCGCCGACACGAAGGACGCAGGGATCGGGATGAAACCCAGGGAGAATCGGATTGCGAATGGTTTCAGACGCCATGGCGACAAGAGAAGGATGAAGCCGCTTGTTTTCAATCGCGAAGCGCGCGCTGGCAGAAAAGCCTGGAATTCTGCTTCTTGACCGTTGTCGCCCTCTAAGTGAAGTCGGTTTACGCGGTCCCGGCGGTCGGGTGGGCGCGGAGGGCGGTGGGACCGTCTGATGAGGGAGAGGAAGAGGGAGAGGGAGGGATGAAAGCGGGGGCGGGTGGATTGTTTGGCTTGGAGCGGGCGGTGAAAGCGGTTTTGTTGGGTAGCGATGCGATTTTTACCCGAGCTTTTTGAGAACAACCGCCGCTGGGCGGAGCGCATGCGCGCGTCCGATCCGGAATTCTTTGAGCGGCTGAGCGCAAAGCAGCACCCGAAGTATTTGTGGATCGGCTGTTCGGACAGCCGGGTGCCTGCCAACCAGATCGTCGGCCTACCGCCCGGGAAGATGTTTGTGCACCGCAATGTGGCGAATCTGTGCGTGCATTCAGACATGAATTTTCTTTCCGTGCTGCACTATGCAGTGGAGGACCTGCGGGTAGAGCACGTGATTGTGTGCGGCCACTACGACTGCGGGGGTGTGCTTGCGGCCATGGGCGACGGTTCGCAGGGCCTCGTCGACAACTGGCTGCACCATGTGCGGGACACTCGCTGCCGCCATGCGGAGGAGTTGGCTCGGTTGGAGAGTGCGGCGCTGAAGTGCGACCGGCTTTGCGAACTCAATGTGATCGAGCAGGTGGGCAACCTTGCCCACACATCGGTGGTGCAGAAGGGGTGGGCGGAGGCCCGTGCGCTCACGATACACGGGTGGATATACGATTTGAAGGACGGGCTCCTGAAGGATCTCGGCGTGAGTGTGGGCGCGGCGAAGGAGGTCGACGGTGCCTACCGGCTGAAACTGTAAGCGGTTACCCGGCGCCTACCGCCACGGCAGTGTCGTCCGATATTATCTCGGCGAGTGCCGCGCGGAGGGAGACGAGGCTGTCGGCATCGCCTTGGTTTTTGTCGACCGGCTCAATGTAGAACGTGTCGACGGCGACGTTTTTCTCGGTGGAAATGCGGGCGAAGGTGATGTCGAAACCGTGGTCGTAGATGGCGCGGGCCAACCGGTAGAGCAGACCGATGCTGTCGGTCGCCTGCACCTCGATGATGGTGCGGCGCAGGGATAGCTCGTGGTAGACTTCGACGCTCGGTTCGAGTTGTGCCTGGAGGCGGTCTTCGCTGCGCAGGAAGCTCGGCTTGCGGTGACGCGCGGCCTGTTCCTCGATCTCGTGCAGTAGGTCGCGGTTGTGCAGGAGGGCGTCCTCGAGGTGGCTGCGGAAAAGCTCGCGGGCCTTTTTGTTGCGCACGATGCCGCCGTCCGGTTCGCTCACGTAGAAGGTGTCGATGGTGATGTGGTCGGCGCGGGTAAGGGCCTTCGAGCTGACGATGCTCAGCCCGGCCACACTGAAGGCGCCCGCCAGCTTGTAGAAGAGACCGGCGCGGTCCCATGTGACGACATGCACGGCGGAGAGCCCGAGGTTGACGTCGTCCTGCCATGCGACGACCGGTGAGAGCGAGCCGAGAGAGTCCGCTCCCGCAATGGTTTCGAGTAGCTCGTGTACCATGCGCAGATGAAGCACGATCTCCTCGACGTTGTTGTGGATAAAGTAACGCTCGGGAAGGAGGTTGAAGTGAGCTTCGACTTCTTCTTTCGAGAGTTCGGGGACTTTTCCGAGAATGGATTCCTTTGAGGTCATTTCGAGACGGGGCATGTACGCGGGTTCTTCGCCCATGTGGCTGCGCGTGGCCGCGTAGAGGTGAGTGTGAAGAGTGTCCTTGTAGCTGTTCCAGAGACTGACGGATGTCCCGCGCGCATCGCAAAACGTGAGCACATACAGGTAGCGGAGGCTTTCGGGGTCTCCGACCAATTCGGCGAACGCCTGAGTCGTGCGCGGATCATCGATGTCAAAGTGTTGCCAGAATCGTGCCATTTCCAAATGCCGGCGGATTAGCCGGATGACGCGCGGGCGCAGTTCGGCGGGCACTTTGAGGCGTTCAAGGACGGTCTCGGCGATTTCCGCACCGGTCTCGGCGTGGTTTTGGATGGCGTGGCCTTTGCCGATGTCGTGCAGGAGGAGGACGAGATAGAGGAGGGCGGGGAGCTGCGTTTCCTCGATGGCCTCGCGGTACTTCGTCGTGAGCGCGGGCTCCTCGCCGGAAAAGATGTCATCGAGCTGACGGATGGTTTCGAGGGTGTGTTCATCGGCGGTGTAGCGGTGGTAAAATTCGTGCTGGACGAGGCAGTGGAGGTCATCCCACTCCGGGACCACACGGGAAAGTACGCCGGTGCGGTTCATCTGTATGAGAGCGGGGTAGACTTCGCCGCGGCTCTGGAGGATGGAGCGGAAGCAGCGGGCGGCTTCTTCGGACTGCACGAGGGCGTCGTCGATGAGCCCGATGTTCTTTTCAATCAGGCGGATAAGCTCGAAGTGGATGCTCACCTTGAACTGCTGTGCGTGCCGGAAGACGCGGAGTAACCGCATGGGGTCCTTCTGGAACACCCGCTCGGAGGTCGAAGAGATTTCGCCCCGCTCGACGATAAATCCGTCCACTTCATTGGGGCGGCGGCGTGATTCGAGAACGGCGCGGAACGTGATGCGCCCGTTTGCTTCGAGCGCGAGGCGCTCTTCAATGTAGTTGGAGAGTCGGTCAACTACGCGGGCGTGGCGGTAGTAGTCGCGCATGAAGATCTCCACACGGCGGAAAATGTCGCGCTGGCGGTAGCCGAGGCCCCACGCCACGCGGGGCTGCTTTTCGAGGTTCAGGAGGTCGGTGGGCCGTCGGCTCTGGGCGTGGAGTTCGTTGCGGGTGCGGAGGAGAAACTCATGGGCTTCGTTGAGCGCCCGCTGTTCGTTTTTACTCAAAATTCCCTTTTTAACCAGTGTTGCAAGGTCACGTGTGTTCAATTTTAGCCGCGCCATCCAGAGAATGTTCTGAAAATCGCGCAGGCCGCCGATGCCGTTCTTGAGGTCGGGCTCCTGGAGAAAGACGGTGTTGCCGAAGCGTTCGCGGCGTGCCCGCTGGTCTTTCAGCCGCTGTTCGATGTAGGCGCGGGCGTTGTCGCGGTCGATGAACCGGTTGTATTCGCGGTCGAAGCGGGCGGCGAGGGTTTCGCTGCCGCAGATCGGGCGCGACTCAAGAAGGGCGTTCTTCGTCTGGATGTCCGCCATGGCCTCGCCCATGGCTTCCTGGATGGTACGCGTGCTGTGGCCGACCTTCAGACCGAGGTCCCACAGCATATAGAGGATCGTGTCGGAGAGGCTGCGCTGAAAGGCGGCGAGATCCTTGCCCCGTGAGCCGCGCGGGGGGTAGAGAAACATGATGTCAATGTCACTGAACGGGCACAATTCTTCGCGCCCGTAGCCGCCGAGGGCGAGGACAGCGCACTGGAAGGGCTCTTTGCCGGACTCCCGGCGCCAGTGGAGCAGGGCCAGTTCGTAGAGCCGTTCGATAAGGACATCGAGGAGAATCGAGCGCGAAAGGGCGACGCGCCGTCCGCCGCCGCCGCGGCGGTGGTAGCGGACGAGAATTTTGGTGCCACGGTCGAGAAACTCCCGGTAGCGGGGCAGGTTGTCGGCGGGTTTGTCGCCGAGTTTGGCAAGACCCGCTTTTTCCGACTGGCGCAGGAGGCGGGCGCGGAATTTATCCGGTTTGGGAACGGAAGACACGAGAGAGAGCTTTGGAAGGGGCGTCCTGATATGCAAGAGCCGCGTTTTTCCTTTTGACTTGGAGGAAGGGGCGTTCGATCACTTGGGGTTTTGCGGATGCCGGGGCGCTCCCCGCGCGCCGCCCTGCGCAGAAGAGAACAATGGCCGAGATTGCAAAAGCCTACGACCCCTCCGCGGTCGAATCCAAGTGGTATGAAGAGTGGCTCCAGGCCCGGGCCTTCGCCGCCCGCGCGAACCCGGACCGCGAGCCGCACTGCATCATGATCCCGCCGCCCAACGTGACGGGCATGCTGCACATGGGGCACGTCCTCAACAACACCCTTCAGGACATCTTCACGCGCCGCGCGCGCCTCGAGGGCAAGGAGGCGCTGTGGTTTCCGGGCACCGACCACGCGGGTATCGCAACGCAGACGCGCGTGGAGCGCAAGCTGCGCGCGGAGGGCAAGCACCGCCGCGATCTCGGGCGGGAGAAGTTCGTCGAGGCCGTCTGGGAGTGGAAGGAGGAGCACGGCGGCATCATCCTCAACCAGTTGCGCAAGCTCGGTGCCTCCTGCGACTGGGACCGCACGAGCTTCACGCTCGACGAAGGGTACTCGCGTGCCGTCCTCACCGCCTTTGTCGAGCTGTACCGGCGCGGCTACGTCTACCGCGGCCTGCGCATGAGCAACTGGTGCCCCGTCAGCCAGACGGCCCTCAGCAACGAGGAGGTCATCATGAAGCCGCAGAAGGGGCTCCTCTATAAGATGCGCTACGAAGTCGTGGAGGCGCCGGGGACTTTTGTGGAGATTTCCACGACGCGGCCCGAGACGCTCATGGGCGACGTCGCCGTGGCCGTTCATCCGGACGACAAGCGCTACACCCACCTTGTCGGCAAGCACGTGCGGCGGCCCTTTCCCGACGCGGAGATTCCGGTCATCGCCGACGAAGCGGCGCAGATGGACTTCGGCACGGGCTGCCTCAAAATCACGCCCGCGCACGACGCACTGGACTTTGAAATCGGGCAGCGGCACAAATTGCCGATCATCGACATCTTCAACCCCGACGGCACCCTCAACGCCCTCGCCGGTGATGATTTCGACGGGATAGAGCGTTTCGCCGCGCGTAAGGCGGCAACGAAGAAGCTGGAGGACATGGGCCTGCTCGTCGGCACCGAGCCCTATGAAAACAACGTCGGCTTCTCCGAGCGGGCGGACGTTCCCGTGGAGCCGCGCCTCACCGAGCAATGGTGGTTGCGCTATCCGAAAGTGGCCGAGGCCAAGCAAGCGGTGAAAGCCGGGCTCCTGCGCTTTCATCCGGAGCGCTGGGCCAAGACCTACCTGCACTGGCTCGAGACCATGGAGCGGGACAAGATCGACTGGTGCATCAGCCGCCAGCTCTGGTGGGGCCACCGCATTCCGGTGTGGTACCGCAAGGGCGTGCTGCCCGCCGAGCGCGATTTCGCCAACCCGGACCACGTCCACGTTTCCGTCGAAGGCCCCGCCGACCCCGAAAACTGGGAGCAGGACGAGGATGTCCTCGACACGTGGGCGTCCTCATGGCTCTGGCCCTTCGCCAACTTCGGTTGGCCGGAGCCGAACGGGGAGCAGGCGCGCGAACTCTCCTATTTCTACCCCACGGGCACGCTCGTGACGGGCTTTGACATCATCTTTCTCTGGGTCGCGCGCATGGTCATGGCGGGCCTCGAGTTCATGGGCGAGAGCAAAAAAACGCTCACCGACGCCGAAATCGCGGAGCGCCTGCCCTTCCGCGACGTCTTCATGACCGGCCTCATCCGCGACGACAAGCGGCGCAAGATGTCGAAGAGCCTCGGCAATTCGCCCGATCCGCTCAACCTCGTCGACAAGTTCGGGGCCGACGGGCTGCGTTTCGGCATCGTCAATATCGCCCCGAGCGGCCAGGACATCCTCTTCAGCGAGGACCGCGTCGAGATCGGGCGCAACTTCTGCAACAAGCTTTGGAACGCCTGCCGCTTCCGCCAGATGAGCGGTTCGCCGGGCGACAACGGCGGCCTCGACGCCATCCTCGCGCGTATCGACCCGGAGCGCCTCGACAGCTACGACAAATGGATCCTCTCCCGCCTTGTCGAAGCCACCGCCGCTATCGAGGGCGCGTTCGCCCGCTTCGAGATGCACGCGTACCCGAAAGAACTCTACGAATTTTTCTGGAGCGACTACTGCGACTGGTACATCGAGGCCTCGAAGACCAAGCTGCGCGGCGGCGAGGGACAGGCGACCACCCTTGCCGTTCTCGACCTGATCATCCGGCAGACCCTTCTCCTCGCCGAGCCGATCATCCCCTTCATTACAGAAGAGCTTTGGGGCGGGCTCGGCTACCGCGGCGAAGGGCAGCGGTTCCTGCAGGACACCCGCATCCCGACGGCGGAAGAACTGTCGGCGGCCCTGCGCGCACACGGTGTGGAAGCCGGCGGCGCGGCGGCGGAAGTCTCGCGCGTGAAGGACGTGATTGCCCGCGCCCGTGCCCTCAAGAGCGAATACAACGTCGCCAGCCGCCGCGACGTGCGCTTTGTCGGCCTCGCCGAACCGACGGACCGCGCCGTCCTCGAACCGCACCACGAGACTCTCCTCAGCCTCATCCCGGCGGGGAGCATCGACTGGGTGGATGCCGCGCCGGAGGGCATGCCCGCCGCCGTCACCGCGCTGGGCACGCTATATCTCGACCTCGCGTCGGCCATCGATGTCGCCGCGGAAAAAGAGCGGCTGACGAAAGAACTGGAAAAACTCGACAAAGGCATCCGGGCCGGACGTGGGAAGCTCGAAAACCCCGGTTTCGTGAACAACGCGCCGCCCGCCGTTGTAGAGGGTGCCCGCAAGCAGCTCGCCGAAACCGAGGGCCGCAAAGCCGAACTGGAACGCCTCCTCGCCTCGCTCTGAGGTCCACCGTGTCGCATGGCTTGGGCGCGGTCCTGCTCCGGAGCGGCGGGCAGGCTTGCGAAGATTCTGCCGCCTGGGCCCGCCCCTCAAACGAGGCAGCAGGCCTGCACGCCGGGCCCGTGCACACCCTCGATGAGGATGCCCTCGATGTCGGCGGTCTTGCTCGGACCGGTGACGAAGATGATGGACGGGTCGTCGTCGAAGGCGGCGACGGCTTCGGGAATCGTCCCGACAAGGGTGGCGCGCTCCACCACGGCGATGTGGACCCACGGGGCGAGCGCGGCGAGGCGGGAGGGAACGACGGCGTCATTTAGCACAATCGTTCCGCTCTCGGCGACGGCACCGGCCGCGCGGGTGATGCCGAAGGCGAAATCATCGGGTCGGGCGCGGTCGAAGACGGTCTCCACCTTGAATCCGTCAAGGGCGTTTCCGAGCCGGGGCAGCAACTCCGGGTCGACCACGCCGGTCTCCGCGCTGTGCCCGCGGAGGAAGGCGGGTATGGCCTCGAAGCCGTCGAGGAACACACCGTGGACGGCTTCGAGTCGCTGGCGGAAGAGCGCTTCGATGTCGCTGATGTCGCGGGCGTGGCGGGCCACCGCCAGATCCGGTTGCCATTCCGGGTAAGCGGCGCGTTCGGGCAGTGGCTCGAGCGCTTTGCGCACGGCGGAGAGGACTTTGTCGCGGTCGGTCATGGTTACGTGCGGGATGGTCGGATGGTTTGACCGGCATGTAGCCGGAATTATCGGTGTGCGTAAAGGCAAAGCGGTCGCCAAGTGCTTTGAGAAGGCCTCAACGTCTTCACGGCGCGGGCCCACCGCCGGGCTTGTCTCCGCGGAATACCTGCTCCATGGCTTATCGAACCATGGCACTCTTTGATCCAGCCAGATTACTCCTTATCGCGGGGCCGTGCTCGCTCGAAAGTGAGACGGTGACGATGCGCGCGGCGGAGGCGCTCGCCCGCCTGAGAGACGCCGAACCCGAGTTGAACTGCGTCTTCAAAGGATCTTTCGACAAGGCCAACCGGACATCCTTGAAGAGCCCGCGCGGACCCGGTTTGGAGGCGGGGCTCGAACTCTTCGCGCGCGTTAAAGAGCGGTTCGGGTTCCCCGTGCTCACCGATATCCACGCCCCTGCCCAGGCGGCGGCGGTGGGAGAGGTGTGCGATGTCCTCCAAATCCCCGCCTTTCTCTGTCGGCAGACAGATTTGCTTCTCGCTGCGGCGGAGACGGGACGGGTTGTGAACGTGAAGAAGGGCCAGTTTCTCTCGCCCGGCGAAATGGAGTTTGTCGTGCGTAAGCTGGAGGGTGCGGGCGCGGCGGAGATCTGGCAGACGGAGCGGGGTACCACCTTCGGCTATCAGAACCTCGTCGTCGACATGCGCAGCTTCTCTGTCATGCGTGCCTTCGGGCATCCCACCGTTTTTGACGCCACGCACAGCGTCCAGCAGCCCGGCGCCGGCACCACCTCCGGAGACCGCTCCCATGTGCCCGCCCTCGCGCGTGCCGCCCTCGCGGCGGGCGCAGACGGACTCTTCGTCGAGACCCACCCCGATCCCGACCGCGCCATCTCCGACGGCCCCAACCAAATCCCCCTCGACGCCTTTCCCGCCCTCGTGCGCGGCGCCCTCGCCGTCTGGCGCGCGGCGCGGGCATGAGCGGCCCCGCCGATCCTTCCCCCCGCTCCGCCGCGCGACGGGGACGCGGGTCGGGACACGGAGGTGCGGATGGGTGATTTGCGGGTGCCGGGGCGGGGCGGATTGGGACGGGTCGGTACCGGTGACAAATGCGGGATCCCGGCTTCTATGCGGTGCGCAGGGCGTGGAGGAGCCATGCCGCGGCGAAGAGGAGGAAGAAGATGCCGGAGAGGGCATCGAGGGGGCGCATGAGGGGTGTGATGCGTTGCCGCAGGGTTCGGGCGAGGAGGATGAGGGCGGCGAATCCGGCGGCTTGGACAGCGATCATGAGGAGTGCGGCGGTGAAGCGCAGGCGCAGGGGCAAAGCGGGTGTAAGCGTAAGCGAGAATACGCTGATGAAGTAGGCGATGGCTTTGGGGTTGAGGAGGTTGGTGGCAAAGCCTTCGGCGAGGGCCGTGCGCGGGTGCCTTCGGGCGGCGGGGCTGTCTTCCGCGGCGGGTGCCGCGCCCGCTCGCAGAGAACGCATGCCGAGGTAGGCGAGGAATCCCGCCCCGGCGACGGCCAGCACGGTCTGTGCAGCGGGCAAGTGATCGAGGAGGAGTGTCAGCCCGGCCATGGCGAGGGTGATTTGCAGAGCGACGCCGAGAAGGATTCCACCGAGTGTAGCAAAGCCGTCGGTTGTTCCGCCGCGCAGGCTGTTGCGCACGGTGAGGAGACTGTCCGGGCCGGGCGAGAGCGAGGCGGCGAGGTGCAGAATGGCGATGGAGAGGAGGAACGCCGCGGTATCCATGTATTGCTACCGCGGGAAATCGACGAAAAACACGCTGCCCTTGCCGGGCGTGCTGCGTACGCCGACGGAGGCTCCGTGCAGGTCGGCGAGGCGTTTGACAATGGCGAGGCCGAGACCGCTGCTGTGCTCTCCGGCGGTCGGGCGGTTTGTCGTGCGGCTGAATCGTTTGAAGAGCTTTTGTTGCTCCGCCGCGTCGATGCCGGGACCTTCGTCGTTCACGGCGAAGCGCCAACTGTTGCCGTGCTGCGAAAGGCTGACTTGCACGGTGGTCTCCGGAGGGGAGAACTTTAGCGCGTTGGAGACGAGATTGTCGACAATCTGGCGCAGCATGGTGAAGTCGGCGCGGTAGGGTATGTCCTCGGCGGGGAATGAAAAGGAAACCTCGATATTTTTCCTCTGCGCGACGGGGAGGAGCGCTTCCGCGGCGAAGTAAAGAACGGAGGAAAGCTCGCAGTCGGCGAGTTCGGGTGCCACGTCCCCGCTTTCATAGCGACTGAGGTCGAGCAGGTTGCTGACGATGGCGAACATGTGGGAGACGCTGCCCTCGATCTCGCGGAGTCCGATGGCGGTTTCTTCGGACAGCGAGGGCTCTTCTTGCATCGACCGCACGAGCGTAATGAGCGCGCTGAGCGGGTTTTTGAGGTCGTGCGCGGCGATGCTGAGAAAGGCGTCTTTTTCTTCGAGCAGGTGTTCCAGTTTTCTGTTGCGCGCGCGTTCACGGGCGGTTTCTTCACGGGCGGCCTCGACCTCGTGGAGGGCGCGGAGGGAGGCGAGCTTCCGCTCGGCCTCGGCTTCGTGGAAGGCGAGCCGGTGTGCATTCGCCTCGCGCAGTGCCTGCAGGGCGGCGGCGGGATTGCCCGACTTTTCGTGGAGGTCGGCGAGGGCCTCGTGGGCGTGGGCGGCGCTGTCTCGGTAGTTGATCGCCCGGCTGCATTCGATGGCGGCTTCATAGGCTTTGCGCGCCCCGGCGGGGTCGTGGCCACTCCATTCTTCAGTAGCAAGGAGGCGGCCGCGTTCGATGAGGACCTGGGTGAGCCAGCGCTTGTGGTCGATCTCCCGCGCCTCGGCTTCGGCGTGGTCGAGGTATTCAGCGGCCGCGGTGTAGTCACCGCACTTGCGCGCGCACAGGGCGAGCTGGAAGCCGCAAAACGGCGCCCCGGCGCGGTCGCCGCCGCGGCGTTTGAGCCTCAACGCTTCGTTGAGCCGTTGGCGTGCGGCGGAATAGTTGCCGCAGAGTTTCTCGTTCGTGCCGAGGCCCGCGACGATCTTGCTGTGCAGGATCGGGAAGTTGCTCAGATCGCATGCCGTAAGGGCTTTGCAGAAAAAGTCGCGCGCGGTCTCCAGTTGCTTGTAATCTTGGTAGACCGCCGCGAGGTTCATGAGGATGGAGGCACGGATGAGACCGGCGCTGGCGTCCTTTGAGTTTTCCGCGGCTTTCGCCGCCTCCGTGTAGCCGTCGATGGCGCGGGCGTATTCTCCGAGTTCCGACCACACGTTGCCCTCGTTCTGGAGAATGGTCGCCGTTAGGTATCCGTCGGCAAGGCGCTTCGCGTAGGGAAGGGCCGTGCTGTATTGCCGGAGACTCTCAGCGTATTCGGAACGGTCGTAGGCGAGAATGCCCAGCGCGCTGTAAAAGGCCCCGAGTTCGGCGTCGTCCTTCAAGTAGAGAAGGACGGACTCGGCTTCGGCACGGGCCGCCGCTGCCTCGTTTTGATCGCTGCGCAGGGCATGGACGGAAAGGCGGGAGCGAAGGGCGCGGCCGAGCATGACCACCCATTCCCGCGGTAACCGCGACCAATCGGTCTCCGGCGTGAATCCAGTGTAACCGGCCATTGCGAGGGCGGCGCGGGCGGCGGACTCGGCATCGGCAATGAGGCTGGCGCTACGGGCCATGTCGGAGCGAAACTGCGACCGCGCCTCATCGAGCCAATTCTTCACAGTTATGGGCGACGGAGTTTCTACAGCCGGGACGGCGCTTGCCGCAGAGGTTTTCACGTTTTCGGAGGGTTTCCACTTTCCCCGCTCCGTCAACTCCAACGTCACCATTCGTCGTTCCGCAGTCCGGTTCATCCGCACTTGCGTGTAGACGCGACGTTATTACAGATGAATCCGTGGTGAGCAGAGGCGACACCGTTTGCCAGCTGATGAAAATGACGGATTCGGGACAATCCAAAGTGAAGGCGGCCCCGCGTAGGAAGCGCGGAATGCGCCGTTTTTCGCGTCTCGCTTACCGGGCGGCGGAGAGGTTGCGGGCGGCAGTGCGCTCGCGCCGGCTGCATTTCTTTCCCCTGTGGCACATCCTGCGCCACTACACGCGGGACCAGGCGGCGGACGATTTGAAGGCGGGTTTCAATCTCGCGCTTCTCGCCTTTCCGCAGGCAATCGCGTTTGCCCTTATCGCCGGGCTTCAACCGCAGCACGGGCTGATCAGCGTCGGCCTCGGGGCGGCGGTGGCGGCGGCCTTTTCCGGCTCGCGCCTGGTTGCCATGGGACCGGGAAACTCCACCGCCATTCTGCTTTTCGCCGGGATGATGGCGGCGGCTCTGACCACGGAGGAGGAGCGGATTGTGGCGCTGCCGCTCTTCGTTTTCATGGTCGGCTGTTTCCACATCGTCGGGGCGGTTGCGAATCTTTCCATCGTTCTCAACTACGTCTCGCGTTCGGTCGTAACGGCGTCAATCACAGCGGCGGCGGCCCTTATTGTTTTGAATCAGGTGCAGAACCTCCTCGGATTCCGGCTCGGGGAGGGTGCCACGTTCTTCGCCATTCTCCTCGGAACGCTCGAAAACCTCCACCAGACCCGCTTTCCCGAGGTGGTCATGGGCGCGGCGGCACTGGCGGTCATCGCGGCGGTGCGTTACTTCTTTCCGCGTGCGCCGGATGCCGCCGTCACACTCATTCTCATGGGCACCGCCGCTCTCTATCTCGACCGGGCAGGCTGGGATCTGCGCTACCTGACGGGGTTCTCCCTCGAAGCCATCGATGTGTTCTCCATCTCCTTTTCTTTTGAAATGATGGGCAAGCTGGCGGCCCCCGCCTTTGCCGTGGCCTTTCTCGGGATCGTCGAGGGCGCGTCGGTGGGGCGCAGCCTTGCCTCGCGCTCGGGCGAGCGCATCAACGTGAGTCAGGTGATGTTCGGGATGGGCATGGCAAACATTGCCAACAGCCTCTTCGGCGGCATGGACGCCTCCGGTTCCATCACACGTTCGGCCCTCAACTGGCGCAGCGGCGCGCGCACCGCCGTGTCCGTCATCGTGAGCGGCGGTATCGTCATCATACTTCTTTTCACGATTGGTTTTCTCATCGGATACATTCCGAAAGCGGCACTCGCCGCCGTGGTGCTTGTCGTTGCTCTCTCGCTCTTCAACCGGCACCAGGTCTCCGTTGCCCTGCGCACCACGCCGGCGGACGCCGTGGTCTTTACCATCACGCTCGCCGCCGGGCTGCTCTTCACGCTCGACATGGCGATCTACGCCGGTGTCCTCACATCGGTCGTTCTCTTCCTGCGCAAGGCGGGCGTGCCGGATCTCGTCGAATACAGCTTCACACAGGAGGGCCAGCTCGCCGCTTTGGAGAAGGCAGGACACGGCCGGCTGCCCGGAATCTCCATTCTCCACGCTGAGGGCGACCTCTTCTTCGGCTCCACGGAAATCTTCGTTGAGCAGGCGCGGCAGGCTGTGCTCGATCCGCAGTTGCGTGTCGTCATCCTGCGCCTCAAGAACGCGCGCCACCTTGACGCCACCTGCGCCCTCGCCATTGAGGAACTCCTCAACGTCCTGCGCGCTGACGACCGCCACCTCCTCGTCTCCGGAGCGCGCAAAGAGATCTATCGCGTATTCCGTAATTCTGGACTTCTCGACAAACTCGGGCGCGACAACTTCTTCATGGAAAAGCCGAGTAATCCCACCCTGTCCACACGCAATGCCCTCAAACGTGCCCAGGAACTGCTCGGTCAGCGCGAGGCCGACATCCGTATCTTTGTCGACCAAAGTAAGAAAAAGGCGGAGGACAAGGGCGGGAATGACGGCGCGGGCCGGACCTGAACGACCGCCGCGCGGGGTGTCCCGCCTCACGGTTTTCGCTTGCACTTTGCCGAGCGGTGCGTCCTGCTCTTACTTTGATGAGTCAAAGTATGCGCGGGGCTGTGGCCATGGAGAGCGGGCGGAAAGGCGCGGGGCGCGGCGGCTTGCCGGAGGAACATTCGCCGCGCTCGCCGCTATCGGTGCATGATCTGACGGTGGCTTACCACCGCAAGCCGGTGATCTGGGACATCGACCTTGAGATTCCGGAGGGAAAGCTGGTCGGCATCGTGGGCCCCAACGGCGCGGGCAAGAGCACGCTGATCAAGGCGTGTCTTGAGCTGGTGCCGCGCAGCAGCGGCGAGGTGCGGATCTTCGGCGAGCCCTACCGCGTGCAGCGCAAACTGGTCGGCTATGTGCCGCAGCGCGAAAGCGTGGACTGGGATTTTCCGGTGAGTGTGCTGGATGTCGTGGCGATGGGCACCTACGGTCGGTTGGGATGGCTGCGTCCCGTCAACCGGCGTTGCAAGGGGCTTGCCATGGAGGCGCTGGAGAAGGTGGGGCTCGCGGACTACGCGCAGCGGCAGATCAGCCAGCTCTCGGGCGGCCAACAGCAGCGGGTGTTTCTTGCGCGCGCGCTCGCGCAAGACGCGCGGGTCTACTTCATGGACGAACCCTTCGCGGCGGTGGACGCCGCGACGGAGCGGGCGATTGTCGGAATTTTGCACGAATTGAAGCGGCGCGGTCGTACCTGCCTCGTCGTGCATCACGACCTTGCCACCGTGGAGGAGTATTTTGATTGGCTGGTGATGCTCAACATGCGGGTTGTCGCGAGCGGGCCGACGGCGGAGGTCTTTACGGCGGAGAACCTGCGCAAGACCTACGGGGGTAAGCTGACGCTGCTCAGCGAGGCCGCCGCGGCGGTTTCCAAGGAGGCGGGTGAGGCGGAATGAACAAGGGGTGGGGGACAGCCTTTGCACTCTTTCTTGCCGCCGCCGTGGCTGAAGCATCGGCGGGCTCATGGCGGGATGATTTCGCCTCCGTTGTCTTGCTCCGCGACTACAATACCCGTCTCGTGATTATCTCGACGGCCCTGCTCGGGGTGGCCGGTGGGCTGGCGGGGAGTTTTCTTCTCCTGCGCAAGCGGTCGCTCATGGGCGACGCGCTCTCACACGCGACGCTGCCGGGTATCGTGCTTGCCTTCATCGTCGCCGTGCATTTTACGGGCGCGGGGCGTTCATTCGCTGTGCTCGTCACCGGCGCGGCGGTCACGGGCATCCTCGGCTGTGTCGTGGTGCTGTTGATACGCGGGCTTACGCGGGTGAAGGACGATGCCGCGATGGGAATCGTGCTGAGCGTCTTTTACGGCGCGGGTGTGGTCCTCCTGAGTATCGTGCAGCACATGCCGGAGGCGGGCACGGCGGGGCTCGAGTCCTTTCTCTACGGCAAGACGGCTTCGATGGTGCTGACGGATTTTTATCTTGTTTCCGGGGCCGCCGTCGTTGCGCTTTTCGCCTCGCTCGCACTTTTCAAGGAGTTCCGGTTGCTCTGCTTCGACGAGGACTACGCGCGCTCGATGGGCTGGCCCACGCACGCGCTCGATGTGCTCATGCTCCTGCTCGTCACCCTTGTGACGGTGGTCGGATTGCAGGCCGTCGGCGTCGTTTTGATCATCGCCTTCCTCATTATTCCCGCGGCCTCGGCGCGCATGTGGACTTCGCGGTTCGGCTGGATGCTGGCGATTGCTGCGGGTTTCGGCGGAGCGAGCGGGTGGCTGGGATCGGGATTGAGCGCGCTTACGCCGGGGCTTCCGGCCGGAGCGGTGATCGTGCTGACAGCGGCGGCGCTTTTTGTGATGAGTCTGCTGGCCGGTCCCGACCGTGGAATCGTCGCGCGCACGGTGCGTGCGCATCTGCTCAAGCGCCGGATTGAGCGGCAGCACTTGCTGCGGGGAATCTACGAAGTGCTTGAGGAAGACGGCCCAGCCCCGCAAATGGCAGGCGAGGGCACGTCCATGGTCACATGGGAGGCGCTGGAGTGCAAGCGCTCGTGGACACCCGGCGAGCTGCGGCGCATCGTCCGGCGCGCCTACCGGCGGGGTCTTGTCGAGACAATGGGACGCGCCGGGGTGCGTTTGACCGATGCGGGCGCGCGGGAGGCGGCGCGCGTCACCCGCAACCACCGCCTCTGGGAAATCTATCTCGTGGAGTACGCCGACATCGCACCGTCTCACGTCGACCGCGATGCCGACGCCGTCGAACACATCCTCGGTGCGGACCTTATCCGGCGGCTTGAGGCGACGCTAACCCGCGCCGAGCGTCCCGCCGCAGACGGGGTTCCCGCCAGTCCGCACCCGATCCGTTGACGTCATGGAGTGGTACGTTTTTGATACATGGATTGTTGCGGTGGGTGCCTTGTGTGCGGCGGCCTGCGCGCTTGCGGGATCGTTTCTCGTCCTGCGCCGTATGAGCATGATGGGCGATGCCATCAGCCACGCCGTCTTGCCGGGGCTGGCCGTGGCCTTTCTCCTCACGGGCAGCCGCACCAGCGTCGCCATGTTTGTCGGGGCAGCGGTCACCGGCGTGCTCACGGCTGTATTCACGCAGTGGGTCAGCCGCCTCGGCAACGTCGAGCGCGGGGCGTCCATGGGAATCGTTTTCACGACCCTCTTCGCCCTCGGGCTGCTCCTCATCACACGGGGTGCGGAGAAGGTGGAACTCGACCCGGGCTGTGTGCTCTTCGGTGCCATCGAACTGACGCCGCTTGATGTCGTCGCGGACTGGACGGTTTTCGGCGTCCTGCTTGAGATACCGCGCGCCTTTGTCGTCCTCGGCGCGGTCTTCCTTCTGAACTTGGCGGTGATTGTCCTGCTCTTTAAGGAACTCCGCATCAGCGCCTTCGATCCGGCCCTCGCCACAACGCTCGGGGTGCACGCGGGTTTCATGCACTACCTGCTCATGACGCTGGTCGCGGTTACGACGGTGGCGGCCTTTGAAGCTGTCGGCAGCATCCTCGTCATCGCCATGCTCATTGTGCCGCCCGCCACGGCGCACCTCCTCACCGACCGGCTCGGGATGATGGTTGTCCTCAGCGTTGTTATGGGTGTGCTCTGCGCGGCGGGAGGGCACGCCGCCGCCGTTTACCTGCCGGCGCTCACCGGGCACGAGGCCGTATCCACCTCGGGCATGATGGCGGTGACCGCCGGCGTTCTCTTTGCCGCCGCAGCTGTGTTCGCGCCCCGTCACGGCATTCTCGCACGCTCACGGCGGTCTCTGCATTGAAGGTATTAACTTCCTGCGTGACTGCATGCGACGCCGGTGGCCCGCACGGTGGTGCCCTCGTGCCAGCGGCCGCGCAGGACTACGGTAACAGGATCCGCAGGCGGTCCGCGTCCGTGGTTGCGCAGGGCGACGTCGATCTGGCGGGCGGCGGTGCGTCCGATTTCGGCGGGCTGTTGGAGGATTCCGGATATCGGGTTGTCCGTTCCCGGCACGCTGAGCGAGGCAAAGCCGACGTCGCGCGGTGCCTGAAGCCCCGTCATTTCACCGAGAAGGGAGCGCAGCCAAACATCCGAACCGATGATGGCGTCCGGATGGTATTTGCGAATCCACGACGCGAGCGCATCGGGCTCAGTACATTCGGGAAGCGGTCCGGCGCCGGGGCTGTCGTCCATCCCCATGCAGTAACGGTAGGCGGCGATCCACCGGCCGTTGTTCAGGATTTCGTGACCCCGGCGGCACAACAGGCCGATGCGGCGGTAGCCCCGTGCGCGCAGAGAGCGACAGACCGTAAGCATGTTTTCGAAGTGATTGGTGGTTACGTGGTGGAAGCTGAGTTCCGGCCAACCTCGTCCTATTTGCACGACGGCTAGCTCCTCGCAGACGGGTGGCGCCACCCGGTGACCGGTGCCCACCGGACCGATGACCATGCCCCGGATTCCGCGGCTGCACAGGACTCTCCTTAACCGGTCTGGCGAATACGCGCCGAGGACAAAGCGCTCGCAGCGGTATCCCATGGCGGCGAGACCCTCTTCCGCCCCCCGTAGCGAGTCGGCGGCAAAAGGTGAACGCAGGTAGCCCTCTTTCTGTTTCGCCGAACAGGGCAGAAGGCAGGCCACAGTGCCGATGTAGCGTTGCGGCGAGGTCTCCCTGCGGTAGCGGGCAAGCGCCCCCAGCACGGGATCGGGCCGGTAGCCCAGTTCCGCCGCCGCCGCGAGCACCTGCTCCCGGATCGAAGGGCGGATCCGCGGATCGCCCCGCAGGGCCATCGAAACCGCCGCCTGCGAGAGGCCGACACGCTCTGCGAGGTCCCTTTGCGTGACGGGTCTTTTCATCGGGCGAAATAGAAGCGGCTATGCATCCCGACGCAAGTTTATCTGTATAAACGAATGTGTGGTTGAGTCTTCCTGGAAACGAGGAATGGTATGTGGGTGACTTTGGTTTGGTCGGTGCGGAGGAATCCGTCGACCGCCGTCCGTCACGATCATCAACCCCCAACCCTCCATGGTTTTCCCGAATATCCCCTCCGATGTCGGCGCGGTGCTTCTGCGCGCGGCAGTCTTCACGGTCCTGCTCGGCGCTTTGCACACCGGCGCAACAGCCCAAACCACAACCACCGGCGCTGTGCTCTGGTCGGAGTTCACCGCCGCGCCCGACAATCATTCACACATCCCCAACGCCGCCTACGCGGGCTACCGCAGGGGGGAAGCCGCCGTGCCGGATGTGCCGGTGGTGGCCAACGTCCTCGACTACGGGGCGGTGGCCGACGGCGCGGGCGATAACACCCGCGCCTTCCGCGAGGCCATCGACGCCGCATGGTATGCCGGGGGCGGGGCCGTGCTTGTGCCGGCGGGCACCTACCGGATCGAGCGGATGATCCTGCTGCACCGCGACGGGGTCGTGCTGCGGGGCGAGGGCAAAGGGGAAACCATCATCGACTTTGCCAACCCGCTCATCAACGTAATCGGTAGCACCGGCCACGGCAGCCAGCACTGGAACTGGACGGGCGGGCTCGTGTGGATCGGGCCGCGCGACCTCTTTCGGGTCCGCGACGACGGGCGCTGGACACAGTTGCGCAACGCCGCGCCGGGCTTCAGCGTCAACGCGGGGGACTGGGAGGCGTGGCGCAACGAGGGCGTGATCACGCAAGTCACCTCGACGCATCCGCGCGGGGTGCGGTCTGTGGCGGTGGCCGACGCCTCGGATCTCGTTCCGGGCGACCTCGTGCTCATGACATGGGACAATCCCAACGGCGACCTGCTTTGGAAGGAGATCGCGCAGCACGCGGCTTTCAACAATTTCAATTTCGGCGACTGGCTTGCGGCCACACCGTACTTCGGCTGGCCGGTGGAAGTAGAGTCGGTGGAGGGCGACACGGTCACCTTTGTCCGCCCGACACGCGTGTCCATCGATCCGGAGTATAATGTGAGCTTCCGGGCCATCGGCCCGTCCGTGCGCGAGGCGGGTATCGAATCGATGACGCTGCGTATGGCCAACACCCGCGAGACCTATTCCTACAACAACGGGGTGGGGTGGAACGGCGTCTTCTTCAACCGCGCCTTCAACAGTTGGGCGCGTGACCTTGAAATCCTCGACGCGGAGAACCCGCTTCACCTGTCTTCCTCGGTCAACGTCTCCGTGCTCGATATCGATACCGCCGGCGCAATGCAGGCGAAGTACGTGTTCACCAACCGGGTCATGTCGCACGACGTGCTCTACGACGGCTTCCGCATCCGCAACACGGGCGTGCTCACCAACGGCATCAACACCGAGTGGCTGGGCACGGGCAATGTATGGACGCGCGGCGAGATGGACAAAGGTACTTTCGATAGCCACCGCCTCATGTCCTTCGACTTCCTGCGCACCGACATCACGATGCGCAATCCCGACGAGGCCCGCCCCGGCGGCGCCGCCCAGGCCGGCCCGTTCGTCGGCAACCGCGCTGTACATTGGAATGTCCGTATCGAAGACTCCGACCGTCCGGAGAGCAGCCGCGGACAATGGGTGTACCATCCCGTCCAATACACCTACGGTGCGCAGATCGGTATCACCGGGGCCGCTCCCTACACCCTTGGCGACAGCAATGTCTGGGCCATGCCGGGCGGCGACAAAAACATGCTTGTCGGTGACGACGGCGTCGAACCGTCCCCGGCGAATCTCTTCGACGCGCAGACCGGTCTCCGCCGCGACACGGAAGCATGGGCCGTGCTGGCCTCGGCGCGGGACGGATTTATCAGCGCATCCGAAGCGGACCTGCGCGCGTCCGGCAACCCGCCGCCCGGCACCGGGGTCGCCGCCTTCCGTTTCCACGTGAACGACGATTTCGTCGGTGAAGCGATCGCGCCGCCGTACGCATTCGACTGGGCCGATGCCGTTCCCGGCCGCCATACCATGCGCGTCGAACTGGTCGATACGGACGGCGGATCGACGTGGTCGCGCCCGTACGACGTTGTCGTGGGCGAGCGGGTACGAATCGAACACAATGATCCCCGCCTCCAGTTCGGCGGGTCATGGTCTGTCGCCAGCCATCCCGAGTTCAGCGCCGGACAGGCACGGGTCTCCGACGGGGTGGGCAACCGGCATGTCGAAATCGTCTTCCGCGGCACGCGTGTGCGGTGGTTCACCCGGCACAGTAACCAAGGTCAGGACGTCTCCGTCCAGCTCAACGGCTTTCCTTTCGGCAGCGCGAATGTGCACGGCGGGCAGACCTACTTCCGTCACCTCGGCTGGGACTCGGGCGAATTACCCGAGGGTACTTACACCCTTCGGATATCCACCTCCAACCGCCTCGTCCTCGACCACCTTGAGATTACCTCCACCGACGGGGCGGAAGGCGAGCCTACCGCGCCCGACGCTCCGGGCAACCTGACGGCCACACCGGTCTCGCCCTCCGAGATCGACCTGCTCTGGACGCGCGGCTCCAACAACGAGCAGGGTTTCTACGTGGAGCGGCGCCTGAGCGGGGAGGCGGAATGGGCGCGTGTCGCTACTGTCGGGGCCGCCTTCACTAGCTTTGCCGATACCGGATTGGAGCACGATACGTCCTACGATTACCGCGTGCAGGCCTTCAATGTGTTTGGTGAATCTGAATACAGCGTCGTCGTTACGGCGGCGACGCCCGAGCCCGTCACGGCGCCCGACGCGCCTTCGGACCTCGCCGCTACCAACATCACCCACAACCGCGTCGACCTCGAATGGGTGAACAACGCCAACGACCACGAGGGCTTCGAAATCGAGAGAATGGCCGCCTTCGGTTCGTGGGAGCGCGTCGCCACGCTTCCGCTATCCGCCACGACGTGGATCGATATCGGGCTCGTTCCGGAAACGACCTACCAATACCGATTGCGTGCCTTCAATTCCGCCGGAGCCTCCGCTTTTTCGAATATCGTCGAAGTGACCACTGCCGAATTTTCCGAAACAGCCGGCAATCTCTTCCCCGAATCATGGTTTGTGCAGGCATCCGACAATACCGGCGAAGTCCTAGTAAATGAACCGGGAAAGGTCACGTTTACGGGCGAGTCACAGGCCTACCGCGGTGTCGTGGCACGGATCGCCGAAGCGACCGATCTTGCGGAGACGGGAGATTATATTGAGATGTCTTTTATGACGGAGGGTATGTCGGCCGGAAACAACCTTCAGTACTCCTTCCGCTTTGGTCTCTATGACGATGCTGGCCAGCCTGTAACCGGTGACTTTTCCTCTGCCACCGATGCATCGTTCGGGTTTTTCGCGGCCCTCGGCAATCGTACCACCGACGGGCGCCGGTCCAATATCCTCCGGCAGAACTCCGGCACAGGACAAATCCTAGCCCGTGGAAATGCCGCCAATGGATTGCCCGTCGGTGGCGTCGCCGGCATCGCCGAGACCCTGACCGCCAACCATGGTGAACGCGATGTCTTTTTCCGGATCGAGCGCATCGAGGGAGGAACCATGCGGACGACCCTGGACGTGGTGGATGCGAGCGCGCGCGTGCTTTTCCTCGCCGCCGAGACCGCCGCGAATGATGTGCCCGCATACCGCTTCAATCAGATTGCCTTCCTCTTCGTGCAAGACAGCGGAAATCCGACAATCGACGAACTCATCCTCCGCCGAGGCGGGCCGTCCTTCGACGAAGCGCCGCCCGCCTCGCCCTTTGAGGCATGGCTGGCGGACAACTTCACCGAGACCGAGCGCGACGATCCCGCCGTTAGCGGACCCTTCGCAGATCCCACCGGCCAAGGCATGAGCAATCTTCAGCGCCACGCCTTCGGTCTCAACCGCGACGAACCGGTCGCGCCCGCGGTGCCCGAAGTGGCCATGGTCGACGATGGCGAAAGCCGCTACTTCCTCATCAGCCACCTCCGCAACGAAAACGCCTCCGATGTCGCCGTGACAGCGCAGGCTTCGACCGACCTGAGCGACTGGACCGGATTCGCCGGCAGTATCAAGCAGGAGGGCAGTCCCGAGCCAACTGGTCGGCCCGGCGTCGTGCGTATGACCTACCGCGTGGTGCCTCCGCCGGGGGCGACCATGACCTTCCTGCGGATTCGGGTGGAGTTGCCGGACTAGCCGCCGCGCCGGTGGCGCGGTTTTCGTGGGTGGAGCGTTCGAGAAAGGGCAGGGGTGTAATGCCCGGTTGCCATTTCCCCGGGGGTTGCCGCGGCGGTCGTTGTCGCAAAAAGATACTTGGATAGACGCTCCACGGGATTGAGGATGGGAAGCCTTTTGTGTATGCTGCGAATTGTTCTTTCATTCTTTCAATCTCGGATGCCTTGTCACTATTCTCCGGAAGCCAATCCCCTTCTTGCCATGAACAAATTCCCCGCCGCCTCTACCGCAGTGCTGTCCGTTTGCCTGTTTTCCGTTTCCGCGCAACTCGCCGCAACCCCGCCGACAGACAATCCCGTCGCTACACACTACGGCGCGGAAACCTACGCGTGGACTGACGAAATCCACTGGGCCGAGGTATTCGACGTCACGGACTTCGGCGCCGTGCCGGACGATGGTGAGGTCGACCAAGCCGCTATTGAGGCGGCCATCGACGCGGCGTATTCCGCCGGGGGCGGGGTGGTCTATTTTCCGCCGGGAGTCTACCACCTGTCGGACGATCTTGCCCTGCGCACGGGTGTTGTTTTGCGTGGTGCCGCGCCGCCGCAGCCCCAGGCCGAGCCGTCGCACGAGCGCGGCGACGGCACGCCGCTCGCCGCCCCGGCGCAACGCGACGACTTTCTGCCGCCGTCGCGCCTGCAGTTTCCGCGCTACGAATTCGATCCTTTCCTGCCGGAGGGTCAGCCGAACGACACGGCTTTCAAAGTCATCACCGTCGCCGACGAGGCGACGACTGCGAACTGGGGACTCATCCACCTCGACATCGACCACGCACGCATCCGCAACTACGTCGATGTCTGGCCTTCGGGTCCGTTTGAAATCGCGGACCGCGCCCTCGGCATTGACCCGGAACTTGCGGTGCGCAATATCGTGATCTACGGCATCCGCGGCAACCGCATGGCGGCTCCCGATCCTCGCGTGCCCGGCGGATCGCAGCACGGCTGGCAACGGTGGCCCGCGCGCGGCAGCAACAATATCGGTATTCTCGCCTACGAAAACGTGCTTATCGCCAACAACCGTCTCAACGACGCCATCACAGACGATTTCTCAATGCCGGGCTATGTCCTGTCCAGCGGCGCAGAGCCCAATAAGCCCGTCGACGACGAAATCGCCTTCCGCTACACTGACGTCTACGGAATCAATGTAAATCGCGTCATCCAGAACCCGCCCGGCCCTGCTCCCTCGAGCCTCACCCCGGACGCCTTTCCCGAAGCCTTCCGCAAAGGAATCGTTGTCCGTGACAACTGGATGCTCACAACCAAACGCGTCGCCATGCACCTCACCGGCCAGGATCTTGTGGTTCTCGACAATGTGAAAGTCGACGACCCGGCGAAGTGGACGGCGCTCAACCCGGAGGGGTTGGGACAAGCCGCCGGCTCGAATACCAACGAAAACCGCGGCCTCGATTTTTCAGGTTTCAATGTCACGGTGGAGGGCAACGACTTCGATGTGCACTCGCACCTCGTTTACCTCTCCGACCGGACCATCAATGGGTCGGTCGACGGCGAGGCGATTCTCAATCAAGCACACTCCACCGCGATCGTGCGCGGAGCGTGGATCGAAAACAATTACGTCAAGGGCTACATCGGGATATACAAGACGGGTGATTCCGAAGACATCGTCGTGCGCCGCAACCGGATCCGCCCCGGCAGTTTCACCCGCCAGAACATCTACGAGAACATCTATGTTGTGGCCGACATGAATGTGACGGAGAACACATACTTGCGTAACGTCTTGATCGAGGACAACTGGCTCAATGCCAATGACGACGTCACCGTATACGGCACCGGCGGAGTCGACAACGTGACCGTCCGGAATCATGACGCCGGCACGCGCCTCCGCCACACGGAAGGCGTGGAACTGGAAAACAACGCCTTCACCGAACTCCAGCCGAAACCACAGGATTATCCCTATAACCCGCGGCCGACCGTGGTTCTCTCCGGTCTCTCCGACCGCTCTGTCGTGGACGTCGGCACAGGCGTCACAATCGCCGCGGAGACCGACCACGCCGGACCCGTCAAGCGCGTCGAATTCTGGTCCAACGGCATCAAGCTCGGTGAAAGCACGGAGGCTCCCTTCGAACTGGTCATGGACGGTTTGGAGGTTGGCGTGCGCCACAACGTCTACGCCAAGGCCGTCGCCGCCGGTCCCGACGGTGAGGACGGGCGGTGGAACTGGTCGATGCGCTCCATCGCTTTCGATGTCGCCGAATCCGGCGCTGTCCCTGTGCCCCGAGTTCCGGGAACCTTCCTCGTCATCGCGGCGGACGGAGCCCGCCGGGTGAGCCTTCCCACGGAGGACGGCTTCCGCTACCACCTATGGCGGTCGACCGATCTCGAAGACTGGGGGTCCGCCCCTGTCATATCCGTCGACGGAGACGGCACGGTCCGGACACTCGACGACGACGATCCCCCGTTACAGGCAGGCGATTCTCTCTTCTACCGCATCGGGATCGAGAGTCTCTGATTTGATCTGAACAGGCGATTTTTTTTCGAACCATTTCCATATCCTCGTGCGCATCGACCCGGTGGCGAAGGACTGTTGACGACGCGGAGTTGGTGCGGCGCGTCCACGCGCTCTACGGCAGCGCGAAGGCGATGTGGTTCAACAAGACGTATGATACGGTGGGCACGCTGTGGGTGGAGCGATTCAGGAGTGTGCTGGTGCCGGACACGCCTTGGCTGGTGGGCTTGGTGGCGGCGTTGTCACGCCTGCGCAAGTCGCCCGGAGCGCGACCGGTGGAGGTGTTGAAGGACACGATTCTCGCGGTGGCGGGGAGTCGGGCTGGTATTGCCCTTCCGAAGGCAGAATAGACCGGTGACCACTCTCGAAACAGAACCGGGTGGACCAGCAGATTTCAAGGGAGCGATTAGGGCGGAAACCGCGAAATTGCCCACAGTCGCGCGCGTCCAAAACCGATTCATCAGGTTGGCAGTCGGCCATGCTGCTCAAACCGGTTGCGGCTTGCGGTGGCGTGATTGCGACGGTGTTTTGCGGTGCGTGACTGCCGAATTGGAAGCTTGCTGCGGTGTCTCCGTCTTGCTGGGATGGCGTTCGATGTCACGGGAAAACGAAGAGAGCGCACGTTTGGACCTTGACTTCCGCAAGCTGGAGGCCGTTGCCGCGACTGGTGCCGGCGTTCTGCCGGTGGTTGTTCAGGATGCGGAGAGCGGCGATGTTCTGACGTTGGCTTACGCCAATGAGACCGCCCTGCGCGAAACACTTGCGCGCGGTGTTGCCGTATTTTGGAGCACTTCGCGGAATGAGCTATGGGTGAAGGGGGCGACGAGCGGCGATTTCCTCAAGTTGGTGGATGTGGGGGTGAACTGCGAGCAGAACTCGCTCCTCTACCGGGTGCGACGCACTACCGGCGGGGCTTGTCACACGCGGGGTGCGGACGGAGCCGCACGACCGACCTGTTACTACCGGAAGGTTGTTTCCGGGAATGGAGACCTCGGATTCATCCACCCGTAGCGGCGTCAGTTTCGCTCAATCTCCTCGTCGCGGGTGGCTCCCTGCAGCTCTGCGTAAAGCTTCCGCCGGTTCGCGCGGCGGTCGAGGTAGCGCATGAAAATATTGTAGCGCTCCCGGATGTCGGGTGTTTCCAGCAGCCGTTGTTTGGTTTCCGGGCATGCGCACATCGCAAAGCCGATGTAGTCGAGGTAAACTTCGGCGTCCTCAATGCCGTCGATAAACTCTACGAACTCCTCGGGTAGATCCGCTCCGAGGTCGAGGTCGTCGCGCAGTCGGTCGCGCAATTTCTCGCGTATGGGCTCTGCCGAGGCATCCGCCCCGGAGGAAGGAACCACCTCGACGCGTATTCGACGGTAGGGGACTTCGCTTTCGATAGATAGAACGCGTACCCTTGCCAATCCCTGAAGGACGAGGTTGGAGGTTCCGTCGGCGTTTTGGTGCGAGGCGCGTATGATGCCGACCGTGGCGAACTCGGCGGGTGGCTCGTCTTCAGCGTTGATTCCGGACGCGGGATCTTCCCGGGCAATTGCGAAGAGGCGGTTGCCTTGCAGCGCCTCGTCGAGCATCTGCCGGTAGCGCGGCTCGAAGATATACAGCGGCAGCACCACGTGCGGGAAAAGCACCGTGTCGCTGAGGGTCATGACCGGAACGGTCTCCGGTATCTCCATGTCGGGGACACATGTATCCATGCTTCTCTATGATAAGAGGAAGAGGCGCTCCCGCAACACCACCGGTTGATTTGGTGCTGCGAAAAAAGTGTTCGCGCCGAGCGCCCTTCTGTGTGGGATGGGTTTGGAAACTTCGCCCGCATGCGTACTATCGATCTCAACGGTCCCCGGTGGACCTTCCGCGTCGCTTCCGGCGGCTCCCCGCGTCCCGCGTCCGTGCCGGGGTGCGTTCATACGGATCTCCTTGCCGCCGGGGCGGTGCCCGACCCGTGGTGGCGCGACAACGAGGGGGCGCTCGACTGGGTGTGGAGGGAAGACTGGATCTACTGCCGCACGTTCACGCTTTCGGCGGAGGACGCCTCGGCACCCATACTCAAACTGTGCTGCGACGGGCTCGACACCCTTACCACAGTTTTTGTAAACGGCGCCGAGGTGCTGCGCGCGGACAATATGTTCCGAGCATGGGAGGCGGACCTGCGCGGTTTCGCGCGGACAGGGGAGAATGAGATCGAGGTTCGGTTTGCCTCGCCTTCCGTTGTTATTGAGGCGGGGCATGCGAGGCGGCCGCTGCCGGCATGGAATGTTTTCAGCGAGGCGTTCCGGGGACGGAGCTATGTTCGCAAGATGGGCTGCGCTTTCGGCTGGGACTGGGGACCGGCGTTGCCGACGGCGGGCATTTGGCGGTGTATTCGCGTGACCGCCGGGGCGGGGCGGCTCCGCGGTTTGCCGCGGGTGCGGCAGGAGCACCGGGCAGACGGCACGGTCGCACTCAAGGTCTCGGGCGAGTCGGAAGGCGCGGCCTTGGGCGTAAAAATTTCGCTCTCACTGGATGGCCGCATGGTGGCGGAGACGGAAAGTCCGGTCGCGGGGGGGCGGTTTACCTGTCGGCTTGATGTGCCGGACCCCCGTTTGTGGTGGCCCAACGGCATGGGGGAGCAGCCGCTCTACGGCTTGCGCGCCGAGCTGCACGGACCGGACGGCGCCGTGCTCGATGTCAGTGCGATGCGCATCGGGTTGCGCACTGTCGAACTCATTCGCGAGCCCGATTCGTTCGGGACGTCATTCTTGTTCCGTGTCAACGGGCGCAGGCTGTTCGCCAAGGGTGCCAATTGGATTCCGTGCGACATTTTTCCGTCCCGCGTGGACGAACGGGTGTATGCCAGGCTCCTCGGCGACGCGGCGGAGTCGCACTTCAACATGCTGCGTGTGTGGGGTGGCGGCATTTACGAGCATCCGCGTTTCTACGATCTGTGCGATGAACTGGGTTTGCTGGTCTGGCAGGACTTCATGTTCGCCTGCTCGACGTATCCGGCATTTGATACAGCATTCATGGACAACGTACGTGCTGAGGCGGAGGAAGCGGTGCGCACGCTGCGCCACCGGCCGTGCCTCGCGCTCTGGTGCGGAAACAACGAGATCGAGCAGGGTTTTGTCGACTGGGTGGGCGACGAGTGGCGTGGCGGGCGAATGCCCGCGCGGGACTACAGCCTGCTGTTCGACGAAGCGCTGCCGGAGATCGTCGCGCGGGAGGACGGTGCCACGCCGTATTGGCCGTGCAGCCCGCACACCCCCGGCGCAAACCGTGCCGAATTCAACGATCCCGCAGCCGGCGACGCCCATGCATGGTCCGTTTGGTTCGGCGGCGAACCCTTTGAGGCACAGCGCAAGTGGACCTTCCGCTTTATGTCGGAGTTCGGCTTTCAGAGTTTTCCCGAGCCGCGTACGGTGGAAACGTTTACCCTGCCCGCCGACCGCGCGCTCAACAGTTGGGTGATGGATTACCACCAGCGCTCCGGCCCCGGCAACGGCACGATTCTGCGCTACCTTTACGAATGGTTTTCGCCGCCCGCGGCATTCGAGGACACGCTTTGGATGACGCAGCTAACGCAGGCCCTCTGCATTCAGTACGCAGCGGAGCACGCGCGGCGTATCCAAGGACGCATGGACGGTCTATTGTATTGGCAGTTCAACGACATGTGGCCCGCCCCGACATGGTCGTCCATCGATGTGTACGGGCGCTGGAAGGCTCTCCAGTTTTTAGCCGCGCGCTTCTTTGCTCCGGTATGCTTAAGCGTGGTCGAGTCCCTTGAGGAATCCACGATGGAGTTGCATGTCTCCAATCACCGTCCGGTGGATTTGCGCGCGCAGGTGCGGTGGGTTCTCACGAGCGCGTCGGGCGAGATACTGCGCGACGGAACCGTGGGGATTTGCGTACCGTCGCAGGCAAACCGGTGCGCGTTCGTTGTCGACTGCGCCGAATGGCGGGACGGCTCTCCGCCGCTCCCGCTGGAAACGCGCTTCTGCCCGCACCCGCCGCGCGCCGCCGACCGCGATCTCGTCCTCTTCGCTTGGGTGGAAGAGGACGACACCGAGTTGTCGCGCTCCATGGCCTTCTTCGCCAAGCCCAAGCACCTCGATCTCCGCGAACCGCGGGTGAGTGTTGAATGGGCGGATGCGGGAGCGGGCGAATGGCGGCTTACCCTCCGCACCGATGTCCCCGCTCCGTGGACGCAACTCGTGGCGGAGGACGAGAATGCCCGCTTCTCCGATAATTTTCTGCACCTCCACCCGGCTTTTCCCGCGACCGTCCGTCTGCGCGCGGCGGACGCAGCCGTAACGGCGCGGCCCGATGTCCGTGTCGTTCCGCTTGTCGCCCGTGCCGTCCGGAGTTGAGCGGCCCTCCGGTCTTTTTGGGATTCCAATGAAGACCTTGACGGACGGGATCAGAACTTCGGGTGGGTGACGAGGGTCTGGCCGGGGCGGAGGACGAGGTTTTCACCGATGGCCCATCGCTCGTCGTTGAGCAGGAGCTTGCAGGTAAGGGGTTCTTCGAGAACAGCGGTCTTCCAGCGGTATTCGCCGATGCCGGTGAGGTCGAGGGGGGTGCCTTTGTCCCAGTCGAGGAGGGGCGGGTCGCCGCGGAGGAAGAGTTTATTGTGGATGCCGATCATGGCGTGGGCTTCGAGGATCGACTCGCCGCCGCGCCGTGGTTCCGCGGTCTCCATGTCCTCGGCGGAGAAGAGTTCGGCGTGGGGGTCTTTGGAACCGTTTCCGGTGGTCGCCTCTTTCGCCTTCTTTTTTTTGGATGCGCGATTTTTGGATGCCGGTTTCGCGGCCTTGCCGGAAGGGGCCGAAGGTTCGCCGGTCTCTTTGTCCGCGCCGGTGCCGGACGCCGCCTTGTCTGTTTCCTCTCCCGCGGGGCGGTCGTTTCCGTCGTCCGGCGCGGATTTGTCTCCGGAAGAGTCCCCGGCGGGTGATTCTTCGTCGGCGGCGCGCAGTTCGTCTTCGATACTGTCGAAGGGGTCGTCGTCATCGTCGGAAAAATCGACGGTCCCGGTGATGTCGACGGACCAATCGGGGTCATCGCCGAAGGTGTTTTCCGCGGAGGAATCCTCGGCAGAGGGCTGCGCAGGGGGCGGGGTATGCGGCGCGGCCATTTCACCGCGCTGGGCGGTGAGGTCTGCGGCGAGAGCGGTTACGGCGGATTGTAGCTCCGCGAGGGCGGCAGCCACGGCTTTGAGGGAAGCGTCGTCTGCATCTTCGTCCGTCGCAGGCTCCGGGCGGCCCGCTTCTTCGAGGCGGGCTTTGGTTTCGGAGAGCGCTTTAAGGCACCGGCGGACGTCACCGCCAAGCGCGGCGACAGCATCGGTGTCGAGATCCTGCAGCGATTGCGCGACTGCGCGGAACTGTTCCTCGATGCGGTCCGGTATCTGGCGTGCGACGAGGGTGGCCTTCGCGGAGGCGTCGCGGGCTTCGGTGAGGCGCGTTTCCGCTTGGTCGAGGCGGATGATTGCCTTGCGCAGGGATTCGCCGGCCTGCGCCTGCTCCGCACTTACGGCGAGACTGTCCCAGCAATAGAGAAGAGCGTGCGCGCCGAGGGGAAGGAGGTTTCCCGCGAGGATACATACGGCGATGGTGAGGATGGTGCCGGGCAGGAGCGGGCCGGTGTGAGTGAAGGCAACGTATGCCGCAAGGAAGGTGAGGAGGGCATTGCCGACCCAACTGACCCAGAGGAGGGGGCGACCGTTCATCGGAGGCTTGGCCATGGTGTGCTTGTTTTAGGCAGATTGGTTCGGCGGTTTCCTGACCGTCAACAGGAAAGCCGCCCCGCCGTCGTGCCCGTCGGTCCAAGGGAAACTTTCCCGCGCCCGTAGGAGACGGGTGTGCGGGTGGCGGCGAAGACATGCGTCGATTTGCGCGCGGTTTTCCTCCGCCTCGATGCTGCAGGTGCTGTAGACGAGGCGACCGCCGGGCCGGAGGAGGGCAAGGGCGCGGTCGAGAAGGCACGCCTGCAGCGCAATGACGCTGTCGAGGGTCGCCGGGCCGGCGCGTGCGAGGCGCGTCTTCGCGTCGGGGCGGCGGCGGAGAACTCCGGTGTTGGAGCAGGGCACGTCGAGGATGACGGCGTCGTAGGCGGAAGGCAGTCCCTGCGCCGTGAGTTGTGCGGGGGTGAGTGCCGCGGCGTCGGCAGCGGCGCAGCGGACACGGGGATCGTCCCATGCGGCGGCGTTGGCTCGCATTCGTTTAAAGCGTGGTCCGGCTAGATCGATCATGACAACGGACGCGGGCGTCGTGGGCGAGCGGCGGAGGAGATCCCATGTCTTGCCGCCCGGCGCGGCGCAGAGGTCGAGTACTTGGGTATCCGGCGGGAGGGGATCGAGAAGGTCTCCGGGATGGAGGGTGAGGGGATCTTGGAAATAGGCTCTGCCTTGGTCGACGAGTTTCAGTGCGCCGCGGCGGTCACGGCTTCCTTCGATGCGGCGGAAGCCCGGCCATGCGGTCGCGCTACCGGGAGAATCCCCCCCGCTCTTGTCAACGTGGAGGTAAACCGGCGGCGGTTGCTGGTTCCAGAGGAGGAGTGCCCCGGTAGTCTCCGCTCCGAAGGCTTTCTCCCAGCGGTGCACAAGCCAATCCGGATGGCAACGCCGCGCCCGCTCCATGGCGGGTTGCGGGGGTAGGGCGGCGAGACGGCGCAGGACGGCGTTGACAAATCCCGTCTGCCCGCGCGCACCGGTCTGCTTGGCCGCCTCGACGGCGAAATGAACGACGGGTGCCCGTTCTTCGGGGTCGCGCTGTGCGATTTCGAATGCCGCGACCAATAGGAGCGCGCGAATGCGCGGGGGCGGCGGGCGGCGCAGGAACGGGGCAAGGTCGGCCTCGATGGCGGCGAACTCGCGCAGGACGCCCCGCGTAAGCCACAGGGCGCGCCGGTGCGCTTCGCCCCCCTCTGGTTCCTGTGCCGCGTCTTCGTCGCGCCCCGGATCGGCGAGGTGTGCGGCAATGTTATCCACTGCCCGCAGCCACGGACGGAAGGATTGCGGCCCCCGTGCTCCGCCGGTCCCGCCGGGATGCGACCCGCGCGGGGTAGAACCTTTTTGTTGACCTGCCAAAATCGTGGGAGTTGTCTGTGTGGTTTGGATGTGTCGGGATTCTCAGCCCGAGCCCTTCCCTTCGATTTACGGACCGATATGAATAAAGAAGCAATCGATTTGCTGATTCAAAAGCAACCACGGCTGAAACGGGTGCGCACCAAGCTCGAAGCCCTTCAGCCGGGCTCGTATGTTGTCCACCGCTCGTGGGGCGTTGGCTGCATTCAGGATTACGACGCCCAGCAAAACCGGCTCATCATTGATTTCGAACAAGGTAACCAAGGGCACGCCATGGCCCCGGAGTTCTGCGTCGAGCGTATGGAAATTCTCGAGGAAAACGATCTCCTCGTTCGCTACCGTAAGGAGCCCGCTCCCATCGACGAGATGATCAAGAAGCGCCCGACGGCGCTCATTGCGGAAATCCTCTCCCGCTTTCCCGAGAAGAGTGCCTCCAATACGGAGATCGAGGCTGTCCTGAGCCGCCTCATCGGCCCGACAAAATTCCGTAAGTGGTGGAACGCCACAAAGAAGCAACTCGTCAAGGACCCGGACATCGCCGTTCCCGGGAAAAAGACGGATCCGTATGTCCTGCGTGAGGAACCGGTCAAGGCGGAGGACGAAATCCTTGAGGACTTCTTTGAGACAAAAGCGCCCAAGAAGAAGATCAACCTCGCGGGCAAACTCATCGACATGTCCGTTGAGCACAAGGACATCGAACAGGCGCTTCCCGACATTCTTAGGGAGTTGACTGGTTCGCTCGCCGAAACAAAGCAGCTCAACCCCGGCGAACGCCTCTACGGGATCTGGGTGCGCAATGACCTCGCGCGCTTCATCCATGCCGATCCGGAGTCGCTGGAGCCAACCTCCAAGTCGATCATCGTTGCCTCCAACGATCTCTCCCAGCTCGCCGAGCAGATCCCTGCCACGCACTACAAGCGCTACATCGACCTTATCGAGCGCTCGTTGCCGGATTCATGGGACCGCGTCGTCTTCGACCTTCTCAAAAACAGCTCGGGCAAACTCACCGCGGAGTCCATTAATTACCTGCTGGAACGGGGCTATGAGGAGGATCTGGGGAATACATTCAAACGCTGGCTCGTGGAGCAGAACCTTAAGGCTCCGGTTCTCACATGGATACTTAAGAACCGGCAGTCGAAGAAGTATGCCAAGATGCTCGACGGGCTCATGACCCCGCGGCTTCTCAATGCGATCTTCTTTGCCATCGATTACGAGGCCCTTCAGAACGCCGGCACGCGCCGCATCCCCCTTGCTGAACTGCTCAACGATGATCAGGAACTGATCGGAGATCTCCTCGCCACCGCTCCGGCCGAGACGGCGCACGACCTCGCGCAGACGCTTATTCTCAACCAAGGCTTCGAGGACCTTTCGAAGAAATCGCTCCTTGCCCGCTTCATCAAACTCTTCCCGAGTGTGCAGCAGATCGTTGACGGCGACGCCCCCACCGCGCCATCCGCTGACGAGGGGCTCATTGTCTCCAAGCCGTCGCTCGCAGCGCGCAAGCGCGAGTACGAGGAACTCATCCAGCAGAAAATCCCGCAGAACAAGCTCGATATCGCCGAGGCCCGCGCCCACGGCGACCTGCGCGAAAACGCGGAATACAAAATGGCCCGGCAGGAGCAGGATATTCTCCTCGCGCGGAAGGCCGAGCTGGAGATCGACATCAACCGCGCCCGCACAACCGACTTTTCCGACGCGCCCGATTCCAGCGTGGGCATCGGTACAGTCGTGGAGCTTGAGCAGGGGTCGTCCGGAAACGTCGTCACCTACGCCATCCTCGGCGCATGGGACGGTGATCCTGAGAAGAACATCGTATCCTACCAGACTCCCCTCGCCAAGGCGCTCATCGGGAAACAGCCCGGCGAAAGTGTCGAGATTGAGGTCGATAGTCACCGCGACACTTGGAAAATCCGCTCCATTGCCCGTTGGATCGAAAGTCCGATGGCGCTCGCGTGAGGTGATCGCGCGCGCCTTTGGGAAGCGGATTCGGTCGCCGATCCGCCGATCCGCGGATCCCGGCGCGTTTGGGCTTTCCTCCGCGGGCCGGTTGCGGTTGGCTTGGATCATGAAGCCAAAATGTTTCATCGCGGCAGCGGATTACGAGGTGAGTTATCCTCATCCCGTTGAACTCTCGCCCGGTGACCGCGTGAAAATCGGGCGTGAGGACTCGACCTGGCCCGGTTGGGTGTGGACGCAGACTGCGGACGGCAACCAAGGGTGGGCACCCTTGCCGCTGCTTGAACCCGCCGACGACGGAACGGCGGTTGCGCGGGAAGCCTACACCGCTCGCGAGCTTTCCATGCGGCGCGGCGAACGCCTGGAGAGCCTCCGCGAACACAGCGGCTGGCTCTGGTGCCGCAACCAGCACGGCGAAGAAGGCTGGGTACCGGCCTTCAACCTCAAGCCGGAGTGAAATCCGCTCTTCCGGCGAAGCGGCGTGAAAGAGGCAAAGAGAGGCAAAAAACACTCCCTTCCCAAGCGGTGCTTTGGCGCGATGGCATGCCTGCTCTTCATGGGGGGAGTCATTGCTACGGTGATTGTCGGTCTGAACGCGGTCACCACAGCCGTATTCATCGCCGCGGCGGCCGCCCTGCTTGGACCGGCGGCAGCTGACGGGTCCGGTGGAATTCTGGAGTTTTTTGCAGCGGTCGTGGAATTGATTGTCGAGGGATTCATGCTGATCATCGAAGCCATCGGATCCATCTTTTCCGGGATTGGATAATTCCTGCCGGAGGCAGGTGCGGCCTCTCTGTATCACGGCAACACGACAGCGACCAATGGCGCTCGGCTAAGCTGCTGACTCGCAGGAGGGCGGCTCTTCCTCCTTCGCCGTGACGGCTGCGGTGACCGGTCTGACCGTGATATACTGTTCGGTTCGCTCTTCGATGCAGGCCATTCCGGCCTTCTCCGCCATTGACGACAGGGGCGATGCTTATCCTGCGAGTCATCCCGGTGGTGCTCGGGCCATCGGATCCGAGAAAATACTGTAGATTTATTGCTTGACATACGAATAAAAATGCCGTACATTTTACTTGACCGAGGCGCGGAGGGACTTTTGGCTTTTGTTTTATGTACCGACGCCCCTATCCCCGAAGACCGGTTGCCCCGGAGGGTGAATCCGCGTGTTATCATTGCTACGGCAGGTGTGTGAAC
>JAFIGH010000154.1 GCA_020831525.1 Opitutales bacterium | reverse complement strand
GGAGAGAATCCCGAAAAAACCTCCACTTTGCTATACTTATTTTTTGACGAACCCTAAGCCGTCGGCATCGTATGGATGAACATGGATTATATTTTTCACTTCACCTCCACCCTGGGCAATCCTAGTGTGCGCGACTACGCGGTTTTACGTAGGAGTAGGAGCGATGCGCCATGCCGAGGCCCCGTAGGTCCGGACTCGGGCGACGTCAAGGGCGTCAACTGGCCGTTTTCCGATAACCGCCCAGACATCGGCGTCGACGAAACTGTGCCCGCTTCTTCATCCTACCCAACAATACCGGGATGCCCTCGACCACGACACCTTTACGACCGACGATCCCCGGTTTCGCCGGCTCGATCTCCAGCTTGCCGCCATGCAGGACGATGCCGCGCCGCCTTACGGGGCGAGGGCGGCGTCGGTGGTCCACACGCCGGCGGCGATGTCGTAGAAATCGCGTGGGGCGGTGGTGCCTTCAGCGTAGAAATACCACCTGCTGCTGCCGTCGCAGCGGAGGATCCGGAGGTAGGGGTAGGTGTCCCGGTTGATATGCAGCCAGCCGAGGCGCGCGTCGTGGGCGAAGCCGCCGTCCTCGCCCCACGCGGCGAGGGAGAGCCAACCATGTTCGGCGTGGTGGACGACGGGAAAGCGGGTGTCTTCGATGAGTCCAAACCATGTTTGGCGGAAGGCGGTGCCGCCGACGGGCGCGGCGTCGTCGAAGTAGTCTTCGAGCGTGTCGGCGGGGACCTTGACGCGGAAGGGCAGGCGGCTGTCGTCGACGGCGGGGTTTTGGATGTCGCCGGAGAGCCAGTTGCCGCCGGGCGAGATGTGCAGGACGCGCGGGGTGACGCCGCGCTCGATGAGGCGCCCGTGCATCCGGAGCATGTAATCGGCGAGGCTGAGGGGGCCGAGACCGCGGTGGTAGAGGAAGCCCTCGGCGCCGGAGCTGTCGGCCGCGAGCGTCTGTCCGGCGATCCAATGGCCGTCGTCGGTGACGCTCCATGCGATGTTGCGTGTTCCGGAGGGCAGGGCGGGGATGGCGACGGGCGCGCCGCCGTTTTCCCAGTAGACGGCTTGTTGGTCTTGTGTGCCGTTGTTGATGACGCCGACGGCAACGGACCCGTCGACGGAGAGGGCGTAGATGGAACTCTCGGCAAAGCCGCCGGTCACGGGCAGAAGCGAGTAGCCGAGGGTGGCGGTGTCCCACACGGCGGGGTGGCGCAGGCCGCCGCGCGTGATCCATCCGGCGGCGGTGGAACCGTCGCCGGATATGCTGTAGGCCCAGCTTCCGCCGGCATCGGCGGGCACGTCGAACCACTGTATGGCACCGTTGGCGGACCAGAGAGCGGCATGGTTTTGCGTTTCCCCTTGGCCGACATCACGGGTGGCGTCGCCGACGACGAGATCGCCGGCGTGGGAGATTCCGGTGGCTCGGCTGAGGGCGGCGGGTGCCTCGGAGGCGTAGCCGAAGGAGGTGAACCCGCCGTCGACGGAATGGATAAAGGCGACGGGGGTGCCGCGCGGGCCCACGGTGCGCCCGGCGATGACGCTGCCGTCGGGGGTGATGGCGTTGGCCGGGAGAAAGACGGGCGTGAAGGCCGCGCCGGCGGGGAAGGGCAGTTGCCGCCAGCCTTCGGCGGCGGACCAGCGGAAGGGCACTTCGCCGTTCATACCGCCGGCGACGGCTGCGATGTCGCCGGTATCGGCAATGGCGCGCGCCTCACCGAAGGCGGTCGATCCCGAGGGGTGCCCGAGGAGCTGAAAACCGTTGGCGCGTGCGCGCACCCTCAGGACGAACGGCGCGATGGTGCCGTCGGGCAGTTCGACGCCACCGAAAAGAGTAGGCCCGCGCTCATCGCGGTTGGCGGAGCGGAACCGGCCCTCGGTGAGGGCAAGGCCGTGCTCGCGCATGACGTAGTCGGCGATGTATTCAACGGAGTTGTCGGCATGCCAGACGACGGCGTGCCACTCGTTGCCGCCCTCCGGGTTTTCAAGGTCGTGCCGCAGGACCGAACCGAATTTCAGCGTACCGTCGGTGGAAATGCTGCCGACGTTGCCGGCGCGGAATTCGAAGGCAGCGTTGTCGTCCTCCGGAAAGGGCAGGAAGGTCTGCGCAAAATCATTGTCGCGGTCCCACAGGGTGGGGGCATTGACGCCGTCCGGTCCGCGCGAATCGCCGAGGATATAGCGACCGTCACGGCTGATGGCGGAGAGTCCGGGCTCTTCCGTCTCATACGCGTCGGGAAGAGCGACCATGCCCTCGGCCGGTGTCCATCGCGCGGGCACAAGGCGGGTGAAGTGACCCTCGTCGTCCACAAGGCTGAGGAAACCGGCCCCGTGGTCGGCGTCGTCGTCCACGGCGTAGAGCCAGCCGCCCCGCGATCCGTCCGGCAGCGGGATTTCTTCGAGGGCTTCGCCCCACCGGGAGATCACGGGTACGCTCCATCCGTTGGAATGGATCGCGCTGCCCGCGAAGAGATCGCCCGCCGCGTTCACACCGGTGAAGCGGCTCGCGTAGTCGACATCGGCGGCGACGCCGGGCAGGCGGCCGCCCCAGTGGGTCTCCTGCGCCACATAGTTGTAGGCGAGCCCTTCCATGCGGCCCTCGCGCCGCGCCCGCCCCACCATGACAAAGGCGTCGCCCGTGTTGATCGCCGAGAGTGTCTGGAATCCCTCCGCAAAAACCGGCGTGCCGGGAACGCTGCGGATCTCCCATCCGCCGGGAGCGCGCACCCAGTAGACGGCGGTCGAGGTGCCCGTGTCGGTGAGGAGGTCGACCGACTGGAAGTTGCCGAGGAGGAGCGAGCCGTCGGCATTCATGGCGCGGACCTCCCAGCGGCGGGCACCGAAGTCTCCGGCGGGAATGAGTTGAAGGTCCGACGTGAATGTCTGCGCCGCGGCGGGCGGAGTGAGCACGGCGGCGGCGAGGGCCGAAAACAGGAAACAGCGATAAGACAGATTCATGGACATGATGAAGAAATTTTATGATCCCGCTTTCGCACAGACAGGGCAAGCCGGGAATCGCATCCTACGCGGATTTGCGTAGGCCGACGCCCGGGCCGTCGGCGTCCGGCCGCAAACGGCCATGCTTTCGGGCAAAAAACGACCGGATTTTCTCGCGAAAGATGGCAGAACGTTTCACATAGACCGCATGGACGCAGAGAAACGACCGAAGCAGACGGATGCCGCGGCGTGGCACGCGCTCACCGCGGAAAAGTGTTTTGAGCGGCTGGAGGCGCACAAGGAAGGCCTCGGCGAGGACGCCGTGCGGAAGCGGCTGGAGGCACACGGCCCGAACAAGCTGCCTGAAGGGCGAAAGGAGCCCGCATGGAAGCGGTTTCTTCTGCAGTTTCACAATATCCTCATCTACGTACTCATCGTCGCGGCGGGTGTAACGGCCCTGCTCGGGCACTGGATCGACACGGCCGTCATCGCGGCGGTCGTCATCATCAACGCGCTCATCGGTTTCATCCAGGAGGGCAAGGCGGAGCGGGCTCTCGAGTCCATCCGCAACCTCCTCTCGCTCGAGGCAACCGTCCTCCGCGGGGGTAAGAAGGAACGCATCGCCGCCGAGGAACTCGTGCCCGGCGATGTTGTGCATCTGGAATCCGGTGCGAAGGTGCCCGCCGATCTGCGGCTCTTCGAGGTCCGCTCCCTGCGTGTGGAGGAGGCCGCGCTTACGGGTGAGTCGGTGCCCGTCGAGAAGTCCGCCGATCCCTCGGAGGAGAATGCGCCGCTCGGCGACCGGAAGTGTATGGGCTTTTCCGGTACGCTTGTCGCCTACGGGCAGGCGAAGGGCGTCGTTGTCGCCACCGGCGCAAAGACCGAACTGGGCAAGATCAACGAGTTGACGGCTTCGGCAAAGACCATGACGACACCTCTCCTGCGCCAGATCGCACAGTTCGGGCATGTGCTTACAGCCGTGATCATCGGCGCGGCGGTGCTTACCTACCTTTTCGGCACGTTTGTGCGTAGCTATCCGTGGGACGAGATCTTCCTTGCCGTCGTCGGACTCGCCGTGGCGGCGATTCCAGAGGGCCTGCCCGCCATCCTCACCATCACCCTTGCTATCGGCGTGCAACGCATGGCGAAGCGCAAGGCCATCATCCGGCGGCTTCCCGCCGTTGAGACGCTTGGCTCCGTGAGCGTGATTTGTTCCGACAAGACGGGTACTCTCACCGTCGGCGACATGACGGCAACGCATGTCGTGACGACCGGCGGGACGTATGCCGTATCGGGTACGGGATACGATCCGGAGGGAGAGATCTCACGGGTTGACAACGGTGGTGACGAAGTCGATGCGCGGGATGAGCCGCTCCTGCGCGAAGTCGCCGTGGGCGGCATGCTCTGCAACGACTCCTCCCTGCGCCGGAAAGACGGGCGCTGGATCGTCGAGGGCGACCCCACCGAGGGGGCGTTGCTCGCACTCGGCCGCAAGGCCGGGCTGGATGCGGACGACCTCGCGAGCGAGTGGCCGCGCCGATCCTCGCTTCCCTTCGAGTCGCAGCACAAATACATGGCATGTCTCAACGAGAGCCCGGACGGAGACGTGATCGTTTTTCTTAAAGGTGCGCCGGAGGTCGTTCTAGAGCGTTGCGGCAAACAGCGCGGAACGGACGGCGATGAAGACTTGGATACAGACAAGTGGCGCGAGGCCATGGACCGTCTCGCCAATGAGGGAGAACGCCTCCTTGCCGTCGCCGTAAAGGACGTTTCCCGCGACACGCGAAATATCGAACACGAAGAGGTGGGTGAGGATTTCGTCTTCCTCGGCCTCTTCGGGCTTATGGATCCGCCCCGCGATGAGGCCGTTGATGCCGTGCGCACGTGCCATGAGGCGGGGATCGAGGTAAAGATGATCACGGGCGACCATGCTGCCACGGCTGCAGCCATCGGCAGGAAGCTAGGGCTTGCCGACGAAGGCAAGGTCGTTTCGGGCACGGAGTTGGAAGAAATGTCCGACGAGCAATTACGCAAGGCTGCGGTGGAGACGGATGTCTTCGCCCGCACCAGCCCGGAGCACAAGCTGCGCCTCGTAAAGGCCCTCCAGGCCGAGGGCCGGATTGTCGCCATGACGGGTGACGGCGTGAACGACGCACCCGCCCTGAAGTCGGCCGATGTCGGCGTGGCCATGGGCATCAAGGGCACCGAAGCGGCCAAGGAATCCGCCGAAATGGTCCTTGCGGATGACAACTTCTCCTCTATCGAGCACGCCGTTGAGGAGGGACGGCAGGTTTACGACAATATACGAAAATCGATTCTCTTCATACTGCCGACCAACGGCGGGCAGGCGGGTGTCATCATCGCTTCCGTCCTCGGCGGACTCACTCTGCCGCTCACGCCCGTGCAGATTCTCTGGGTCAACATGATCACGGCGGTTACGCTGGCCCTCTCTCTCATCTTCGAGCCCGCCGAAGAAAATCTCATGAAGCGTCCGCCCCGCGACGCGGACGAGGCCATCATGCCCGCCTTCTTCCTCTGGCGTATAGCGTTCGTCTCTATCCTCATCATGTGCGGCTCGCTCGGGCTCTTCCTCTGGAAGCAAGGGCTGGGACACGATCTCGAACAGGCGCGCACAGCCGCCGTCAACGCCCTCATCGCGGGGCAGATTTTCTACCTGCTCAATAGCCGGTTCATGTATGCTTCGTCCCTGCGTTTCGACATTCTTTTCGGCAACCCCAAGGTGGCCTATGCCATCGTCTTCATCTTCGGCGCGCAGCTCCTCTTCACTTACCTGCCGCTCATGAACCTCTGGTTCGGCACCGCGCCCATATCCCTCATAGCCTCCGCGCCAATCCTTGCGGTGGGCGTCACGGTGTTTTTTGCCGTCGAGCTGGAGAAAGCAGTCATGCGCAAGTGGTTTGGCAAGGGCTGACGATGACGAGAGAGGATGCCGGGACGCTGTCGTCCGGTCAAGAGAACCCGGGGTCGTTCCGAAAAGCGCTTTTGCACGTGCCTTGCGTCAGGCATCAATAGCGCTCGGTTAAGTCCTGCATCGTGCGGGGGAAGCCCGCCATGGAGTGCCTTTCGACAGGCTCAAGGACCTGAGCGAAGTCGAAGGGCGGTGATCCTTCTCCGCCTTTGCCGCGCAACGACGCCGCCCGACCGTAAAGGCGGCGTTCCCTGCCTTTGCGATAGGCATACACCTGGAAGTTGCCAAACTCCGACGGGAGAGCGGCGATG
>JAFIGH010000153.1 GCA_020831525.1 Opitutales bacterium | reverse complement strand
ACAGCACGGTCCTCGCCTCGGACATCGCGGTGGACTTGTATCGCACGAACGCGCGGTTGGAGAGGTGCGTGTTGGAACAGACGGGGGTGAAGGTGACCACGGGAATCGGGGTGCGGATGCTTCCTGGAAACACAACGGCAGTATACACACCGCAGATAGCCGACAATGAGATCCGGAAGTTCTCCACCGGAATCGCGTTGCACGCCAACACCCACGCGCAAATCGCGGGTAATCTCATTGAGGCGAGCGCGGTGCGCGGGATTTATGCGGAACGAATTTGGTATCAATGGGATCATGCTTATCCCTATCCGGTGATCACAGGCAACCGGATCGTCGGCAGCGGACAACACGGGCTTTATTTCGGACGCAATAGCACCAGAGATTCCTTGACCTACCCAGCCGACGCGACAATCGACGCCACTGGAAACTGGTGGGGGACGGCCGATCCGCAGCAGGTGCGCGCGCTCATCTTCGACCGGCAGAACGAGGCGGGCAATCCGGTTGTCAACTACCTGCCGTTCCGCACGGAGCAGACCGGGGGGCAGCCGTCGCCGTCGGTTTTGGGCGGGCAATACGCGAACCTGCTCGAGCTTTCATTGGCCAACAGTCCTTACACGGTCGTCGGCGATTTGAAAGCCGACGCGGGCTTGCGTGCGGAACCCGGAGTTGAGGTTCTTGTGGACACGGGCCGGCGTATTGACATCTACGCCTTTGTCGAATTGCAGGGCACGGAGTCCGCACCGGTGGTTTTCCGTCCGCTGAAGGAGAGCTTCTCCTCTGGAGAGTGGTCGGGTATTGTGCTTAAAAGCGGCTTCGACGCCTCCACCAGCGTGGTCGGGCACGTGCATATTGAAGGAGCGGTTACCGGGCTTTGGCAGGAGGCGACCAGCCACCCGTTTGTCATGGAGCACGTGAGGGTGAGCCGGTCTACGACCGGAATCCGCTTGGGCAACTCGCGCACAACGGTGAGGGAAGCATTTATCGAGCAGTGCGGAACGGGTATTCATGTTTCAGGCGATCCAACCTCTGCGGTACCCGTGATTGAAAACAGCACGGTCCTCGCCTCGGACATCGCGGTGGACTTGTATCGCACGAACGCGCGTGTGGAGGGGTGCGTGCTGGAGCAGACGGGTGTGAAGGTGACCACGGGTACCGGAGTGCGGATGCACCCCGGAAACACAGCGTCAGTCTACACACCCGAGATTTTGGGCAACGAGATCCGGAAGTTTTCCACCGGAATCGCCTTGCACGCGAATACGAACGCCATGATCTCGGGTAATCTCATTGAAGCGAGCTCAGTACGGGGAATTCATGCGGAGCGACATCGCTACGGAAGCGGTACGGGCACCAACACCTATCCTTATCCGATTATTACGGGCAACCGAATCATCGAAAGCGGACAGCACGGGCTATATTTCGGACGCAACAGCACCTCTTCTGCGCTTACCTACCCAGGCGAGGCGACAATCGACGCTACCGACAACTGGTGGGGAACCGCCGATCCGCAGGAGGTGCGCGCCTTCGTCTTCGACCGCCAGCAGGAGGCAGGAAACCCCGTGGTCAATTTCACCCCTCTCGGCACCGCACCCGCCAACACCGCCTTCGCCACCGTAACCCCCAGTCCCGTCACCACCGCTCTTCTACCCGGCGATCTAACGCTGCGCATTCAGTATCCGGCCACCATGGACACGGCAATTTTGCCCGGTGTGGGCTACTGGCACCCGCAGGAGAACCGCTATGCCGGGTTCGACTTGGGCGGGTGGGAAACCACCGATCTGCCGAATGACACGCTGGTGCTGCACAACAGCGACTTCATCACCTTCACCCTGGCCAACGGACGGCACCTGATCCAGATCGACGGGGCCTCAGCGGCGGATGGTGACACGGACTTCGTCTATGCCGACAACTGGTTCTGGGTGGACATTCCGTCCGATCCCGGGGGGCCGGACATCAGCGGCATCCAGCGCCCAGCCAATGTGGGCGACACGACGCCGTTTTCGGTGAGTGCGACGCTCTCTGATGCCAACCGTGGCAACAACGGCGTCTGGCGCGCGATCCTGCGCGGCGGCTATGCTGCACCCTTTGACTCCCTTGAAGTTGAAGGCACCGGTCCCGGCGGCAACGGCGACGGTGCATGGACCTTTGCTGTGCCCCCGCAGATCGGGCAGGGTGGTCAAGCCTTCCGCTTCACCCTCGTGGCCATTGACCACACCGGGCGCGAGCGCGCCAGCAGCCAGCAGACCGTGCAGATCATCGCCCACGACATCGAGAGCAACCGCAACGGCCTGCCCGACTGGTGGCTCATGCAGCACTTCGGCAACCTCAACCAGATCCGCGCGGGCGACCCCAACAACAACCGCGTGCGCAATATCCTCGAGTTCCTCTTCGGCACCAGTCCCACCGTCGCGAACGAGGCCCCCCTGCGCGGCTACTGGCGCTTCGACGCCTCCACGGCCAACGACAGTTCGGTGTGGGAAAACCATGCCACCCTCACCGGTGGAACTTTCCACGAAGGCGGCGTCCTCGGGGGGCGGTTCCTGCGTCTGGCTACGGCGGGTGAGGTCCTCAACCTCGGCTTTACCCCCGCCTTCAAGAGCGCTCCGCTGACCCTCATGACCTACCTGCGCGTGCAGGAGATGCCCGCCACCGAGGGAATCGTCTGGGACAACCTTACCTCCGCCGAAGGCTTCCGGGTTGCCCTCACGCCCGCCGGTGCCCTCCGCGTGACCATGCGCGGCACAGACGGCGAATGGACCGCCGAAGCGGCGACCGGTCTCGAAGCCGGGCACTGGTATCACCTCGCCTTCGCCCTCGCCGGGGACGAGCTGACCCTCTTCCTCAACGGCGATCCCGTACTCAGCGGCGATGTCACCGGCCGCCACACCGCCCCCGCCATTTTCACGCCCACTACCCTTGGCAACCGCGCCACGCCGGACAGCGCCCATCTCCTGCGCGGCGACTTCGATGAAGTCATGGCATGGACGCGCGCCCTCGACCGGCGCGAGGTCGCCATCGCCGCCGGTCTCTACCGCGACCACCTGGGCGGCTTCGACGAATGGCGCAGCGGCCACCGCGAGGGCGAATACACCACCGCCGACCACGACAACTTTGTCTGGAACGCCACCGACGACAGCCTTCGCGTGAGCCTGCCCAACCGCGCCCAACAAACTGACCAGCCCTACGCCTATCAGTTCACCGACCGGCAGGGCAGCAACTTCCACTTCAGCTTCGAGACGACGGTCAACACTCCCGGCTTCGAGGCCCCCTTCCGCTTCGGCCTCAAACAAAACTCGGCGGCCAACTGGGGCAGCGACCAGGGCCTCAGTGCCACCTTCGCCTTCCGCTCCTCCGGCTTCCGCCTCGAACTCTTCGCACGCGACGGCAACAACGGCACCCATACCCACGAATGGGCCACCGGCTTCCGCCTTGATGACCCGCCCCGCTGGGTGCGCGGCGACTTCCACTACGACGCCGTCGCCCGCACGCTCGGCTTCACACTGCGCGACAGCGACAGCGGCGAGGTCCTCGCCGAGCACACCTTCACCAACGTCCGTCCCTTCGCCGCGAACATGGACCGCTTTGTCGTCAGCGCCCGCGGCGACCCCACGGCGCAGTCCGGCCTCGCTGACACGGTCATCGGCACCCTGCGCAATGTCTCCCTCAGCCCGGTCGCACTCGGTCCCCTCGTCGACCTCGGAGAAACCGGCGAAGCCCCCTGGCGCACATGGGCGCGGACCACTTGGGGCAGCGACGCCGACACCCTCACCCCCGCCGCCGACCCCGGCAACCACGGCATCCCGCTCATCCTCCGCTACGCCCTCGCCCTCGATCCCGAGGCCCCCGACCGCACCCGCCTGCCCGCCCTCCAGCGCCACACCGATCCCGACAGCGGCGACGAATACCTCGTCCTCCACTATCACCGCCGCACCGGCGCAAACGGCGTCACTCTAACCCTCGAAGGCGGCAACACCCTCGACGACTTCAAGCCCATCGCCAACCCCGTCCTCCTCGACCACACCGTCAACGGCGACACCGAAACTCTCACCCTCCGCGACCAACACTCCCTCCGCACCCACCCCACCCGCATGCTCCGGCTCAAGGTGGAAGTGGAGGAGTGACCTCGTTCATTTCAACTCACCCACACGCGGGGTATAAGCGCAAGGGCATCGATGCCGTGCGTGTGAACGATCAGGAGATGATCTGGTTGCCGCGTTGATGCCTCGGAAGATGCGCGTTACACACCCAGTGAAAGTTCAGCGTCCCTTTCCAAGTCCCGGAGCGCCGCCACCGACAACCCTCGATTTCTTTGCCTTCACCAGGCCACATCGGCGCTGGGCTGCCAGAGCCTTCTTCGCTTCCTTTACGCTGGGGTCTGACTCCAATTGAGGACGATTGATGTGAATGTCTTCCAAGAGGGGGACCAAAGACCGGATCGTCTTTCGCGACTGGGATGCCAAAACACACATGAAATGATCGATCACTTCCTTGTCGGTCTTTGATCCGAGCTTCTTCATCTTCTTGCTCAAATCAAACAGCACTTGGAAGCGCAAGGAAATTGGCGTTTGTGGGAGCGATCAGGAGATGATCGGGTTGCCGGGGTGATGTTGCTTGATTTCGCATCCGCCGAAAACAACACTGCTAAACATGAACGTGAGCCGCAAAATGCTTGGCGATGCGGGCGAGCACTACGCCCTCGCTCAGTTCACTTTGGCGGGGCTGCCGTGCGCGAAGATGCCGGATAACTGGGAGGGGTATGATCTCGCAGTGGAATCCGGTGCAGGGCTCATTCGGGTAAGCGTCAAGACGAGGAAGCACAGCTCAAAATGGAAGAACGCTGCTTGGTTCACCTTTGACGAGAGAAAGGCGTGCGACTGGCTGGCGTTCATCTTTGTGGTTTCGGACGATGAAAAGAATGCCTCTATCCGTGCCTGGATACTCCCTTTCGATACTGCCGTTGAACACGCGGGGAAAATTGGGCAGGACCGGAAAGATCCGTGGCTCAGGGAAGTTTCATGGAAGCGTCTGAATGGACCTGAGCTTCTCCGCTTCGAGGGGAACTGGAAGCTCCGGGAGGTCTGAGCCTCGTTGACACCCTTTGATCCGGCATGAAAGCCGAGATCGAAGCCGACACGGGCATCACCACCGAAGCGAGCAACTGGGTCTTTGACGAGCACGTCGCTCCCCACTTCGACGAACACGTTCGGAAAAGCGTGCCCGAATACGACCGGGTGCAGGACCTCGCGGCGAAGTTCTCCGACTGGTTCACCCATCCGGACTGCACCATTCTGGACTTCGGCGCGGCCACCGGCGAAACCCTCCGGCGCATCCGCGAGCGCCACTCTAAGCCGATCAACCTGATCGGTTATGATAACTCCCAGGCGATGATCGCTCAGGCGGCTACCAAGGGCGTTGAGGTCGCCTTTGCGGACCTTGAACGCCTCGTGGATATTCCGCCCTTCGACTTCGGCGTCGCCCTCTACACGCTCCAGTTCCTGCGCACGCAGGCACGCCAGCAACTTGTCTATCGGCTCGCCAAGGCACTGCGACCGGGGGGCGGGTTCTTCGTCGTGGAGAAGGTGCTCGGGAGCTATCCGACGACACAGGACATCATTCAGCAGTTGTATTGGGACATGAAGATCGCCAACGGCCTCACCCCGGCCCAAGTGCTCAACAAAGCCCACGCCCTGCGCGGATGCATGTTTCCGAAAACCATCCAAGAGAATGAGACCGAGTTCCGGGGCGCGGGCTTCTCCCAGGTCGAGATCGTTTTCAAGGACCTGCAATTCTGCGGGTGGTTGCTCATCCGGTGAGGTTACCGGCGTCGAGAAGAGCGCGAAGTCGGCATGCGAAAACCCCTCTTTCCTTTATCCTCGGAAGATGCCTCCTTGTAGTCCGCTGCATAAGTGAGGCGGAAAATCTGCCAAGCGTCGGTTTTGTTCTCACCAGTTACACCACGACCGCAATTCGAGCAGGAAAGGCTTATCGAGCCCTCTTCTCTATCCGCGAGGAGCATGGATCCGCAGGGGCATGAATGGTGTCTCTGCATGTATGGCTTTCGTTGACGCCCCAGATTCTTGGAATGGACCAGAATGGCAAGACCAAAGGCGGCTTTGACGAGAGCGCCGCGCGGAAGGTTCTCGACAAGGATTTTGAAAACATCATCCGCAAGGTCGGCGCGGGCCGGACCCTCACCGCCGCGGAGCGAGCCCGCATCGAAGCGCGCGCGGCGGGGAGCGACGACTCGACCGCAT